>NZ_JBITGJ010000029.1:0-105363 GCF_044456925.1 Streptomyces sp. NPDC050743 | reverse complement strand
GGTGTTTCCGACTCTATCAGATCTTTTCTCGATCCGATTTCCTCGGTGCTTTCCAGGTTCTCGCTTTCGCGTTTCCCTTTCCGGCGGTTCCGACTTTATCAGAAGTTCTTGGCCGGTCTGACCGGCCGCTCATTTCTGAGTAATCGGGAGGCGCTTCTCCGAGATGTCGTTCTCGACTTCTCTGAAGCTCGTAGAGTCTAACCTTCGCCGCTGGACTTGTCCAGTTCCAGGCAACTGTTTGAATCTACCTCCCCACGCCGCCCGTGTCAACGGGTCTTGCGGGGCGAAGAGGAGAGTAGCAGCTCACAGGGGTGGAACGCACATCACGCGGCGGTCGGCACCGAGGCGCTGCGATCCGTCGCTTCGACGTCGCCGGTCTCACCTGCGCGTACCGCTCGACCGCCCAGGACGTAGACGTACGTCAGGAATGTCAGCTCGGCCAGGACGCCGATTCCGATGCGGGCCCAGGTGGGCAGGCCGGACGGGGTGACGAAGCCTTCGATGGCGCCGGAGACCAGAAGGACCAGGGCGAGTCCGATCGCCATGCCGACGGCCGCGCGTCCTTCCTCGGCGAGCGCGGTGCGCCGGCTGCGGGGACCTGGGTCTATGACTGTCCAGCCCAGGCGCAGTCCCGTACCGGCGGCGACGAAGACGGCGGTCAGTTCGAGCAGACCGTGCGGAAGGACCAGGCCGAGGAATGTGTCGAGTCGGCCGGCGGAGGACATCAGGCCGAAGCCGACGCCCAGGTTGAGCATGTTCTCGAAGAGGATCCAGAGGACCGGCAGTCCCAGGAAGACGCCCAGGACCAGGCACATCGCGGCTGCCTGGGCGTTGTTCGTCCACACCTGGGCGGCGAAGGCCGCCGCGGGATGGCTGGAGTAGTACGTCTCGTACTCGCCACCCGGGCGGGTCAGCTCGCGCAGCTGGCTGGGCGCCGCGATCGACGACTGTACGTCCGGGTGGGTGCCGATCCACCAGCCCAGGAGGATCGCGATGGCCGTGGAGACCAGTGCCGTGGGTACCCACCAGTGGCGAGCGCGGTAGACCGCGGCCGGGAAGCCCTGGCCCAGGAAGCGCGTGACGTCACGCCACGAGGCGCGGCGGGTGCCGGTGACGGCGCTACGCGCGCGTGCCACCAGTTGGCTGAGCCGTCCGGTCAGCTGCGGGTCCGGGGCGCTGGACTGGATGAGGGACAGATGCGTGGCGGTGCGCTGGTAGAGGGCGACGAGTTCGTCGGCTTCGGCGCCTGTGAGGCGGCGTCGGCGGCGGAGCAGGTCGTCGAGGCGGTCCCATTCGGCTCGGTGCACGGAGACGAAGACGTCCAGGTCCATCGGGTCTGCCTGCTCCTCGGCTGGTCGTCGACTGCTCGTCGCGGAGTCGTCGTGAATGCTCTCGATCGCGGTCAGATAGTCGCACCGGCGCGCGATGTGCCCACAGCTTGGCAGACTTGCGCTCCCGGGGGCAGATCAGGGAAGGACGGCGGGCGTGAGTGAGCTGGTGACGGGCGAGGCGGTGGCGCTCGAACTGCGGCCGGCAAAGCTGCCGAGCAGGGCGCTTGCCGTCTTGCTCGATCTCGTGGTGGCCGTGGTCGCGTACGTCGTCGTCACCATCGCGGTGGTGTTGTCGACCGCCTCGCTGGACGAGGCCGCGCAGGTGGCGCTGTCGATCGCCACGTTTCTGCTGGTGCTGGTCGGCGGCCCGATCGCGGTGGAGACCCTTAGCCATGGGCGTTCGCTGGGGAAGCTGGCGTTCGGGCTCCGCGTGGTCCGGGACGACGGTGGGCCGATCCGGTTCCGGCACGCGCTGGTGCGGGGCGCGATCGGGGTGGTCGAGATCCTGCTGACGTTCGGCGTGGTCGCCTGCATCGCCTCGCTGGTGTCGGCGCGCGGCCGGCGGCTCGGTGACGTGTTCGCGGGCACGCTGGTCGTGCGTGAGCGAATACCGGCAGGTCGGGCCGGCTTTGTTCCGCCGCCGCCTGCGTGGCTGGCGGGGCGGTTCGCCGAGTTGGACCTCTCGGCTGTGCCGGACGGGTTGTGGCTGGCGGTTCGGCAGTACCTGACCCGGATGGGACAGCTCGACCCGCAGGTCTCGATGGGGATGGCCCAGCGGCTCGCGGCCGACCTGGCGGCGCGGACGGGGGCTTCTGTGCCACAGGATCTGCCGGCGGCCGCCTTCCTGGCGGCTGTGGTGCACGAGCGGCAGTCGCGAGAGGCCCGGCAGGCGTTCGGCGCCGCTGGATTCGACCCCCGGATGACCGCTCCTCGCGCACCGGCCGCTCATCAGCCACCCACTTCTCCCCAGCCACCCGCTGCTCCGCAGCCACCGGCTTCCGCGCAGCCTCCTGCTTACGCTCAGCCGCCGCAGGCTCCGCTTCCGCCTTCCGCCGTACCTCCGCGGGACGAGCCCCCAGCGGACCGCCCGGCCACCGGTTTCGCACCACCGGCGTAGATACGGGCCCGCCCCTCCCCTTCCAGGCGTCCCCGGTCTCGGCGTTCAGTCGAACGTCGACGGCGGTGACTGGAGGTCCTCCAGCTCGACTCCGGGTGCGGCCAGGACGACGTCCCCGGCGATGTGAACGGTGTGCCGCTCACCGGTGTCCAGGGCTGTGACCTGGTATTCGTCCACGGTCAGAGGGCCGTTGTCAGTGGCGTGTGCTTCGCTGTTCACCAGGGCCCAGGACTGGTCCACGGTGCGGGGGGCGAGGACCGGGTCTGTGAAGGCGACCAGGCGTACGCGGGTCGCGCCGGACGAGGGGGTGAGGCGCAGGAGACGGGCGGTGGCGACGAGGAACGCGGGGGACGTGCCGGTGAAGGCGTGGGCGCGCACATTGCCTTCGGTGGCATGGGTTCCGGTGGGGTCGGTGCGGACCCAGGTGACGCCGTCGAGGGCGGCACCGCGCACCTGCCACTCCCCCGCGTGGAGTTCGAGGCGGATGGGGCGGCCGAGGTCGTCCAGGGCGAGGTCGACCGAGCCGCGCTGATCGCCGGCGGGGCTGGTCAGCCGGGAGACATAGCGCCAGCCGGAGGGGCCGGGGGCGCACTGGAAGTGTTCTTCGCCGAGGGGGGTGTGATCGTGCGGATCGTGGAGCGAATAACGGCCGCGGGGCATGGGGGTCCTGGGTCTTCGACGGGCTGACGGTCCGGCCGGACTGCCGGTGCCTGCGGTGCTGTCCGGGCGGACCGGCCAAAGGGGCAGGCCCCCGGCACGGGGGTGCGGGGGCCTGCCTCGCGGGACCTGCTGCCGGGGAGCGCGGCGGTGCACCGCTGTGCTCCCCGGCGGGCGGGACTACGGAGTCGCCGGCTCAGTAGCGGTAGTGGTCCGACTTGAACGGGCCGTCGACCTCCACGCCGATGTACGCGGCCTGCTCCGGGCGCAGCCTGGTGAGCTTGACGCCGAGCGCGTCCAGGTGGAGGCGGGCGACCTTCTCGTCCAGGTGCTTGGGCAGCACGTAGACGCCGGTCGGATACTCGTCGGGCTTGGTGAACAGCTCGATCTGGGCCAGGGTCTGGTCCGCGAAGGAGTTGGACATCACGAACGACGGGTGGCCGGTGGCGTTGCCCAGGTTGAGCAGGCGGCCCTCGGACAGCACGATGATGACCTTGCCGTCCGGGAACTTCCAGGTGTGGACCTGCGGCTTGACCTCGTCCTTGACGATGCCGGGGATCTTGGCGAGGCCGGCCATGTCGATCTCGTTGTCGAAGTGGCCGATGTTGCCGACGATCGCCTGGTGCTTCATCTTCGCCATGTCCGACGCAAGGATGATGTCCTTGTTGCCGGTCGTGGTGATGAAGATGTCGGCGGTCTCGACGACCTCGTCGAGGGTCGTGACCTGGTAGCCGTCCATCGCCGCCTGGAGGGCGCAGATGGGGTCGATCTCGGTGATGATCACTCGAGCGCCCTGGCCGCGCAGGGACTCCGCGCAGCCCTTGCCCACGTCGCCGTAACCGCACACGACGGCGGTCTTGCCGCCGATCAAGACGTCGGTGGCGCGGTTGATGCCGTCGACCAGGGAGTGGCGGCAGCCGTACTTGTTGTCGAACTTCGACTTGGTCACGGCGTCGTTGACGTTGATCGCCGGGAAGAGGAGGACGCCGTCACGCTGCATCTCGTACAGGCGGTGGACGCCGGTGGTGGTCTCCTCGGTGACACCGCGGATCTCGGAGGCCAGCTGGGTCCACTTCTGGGGGTTCTCACCCAGGGTGCGGTGCAGCAGCTGGAGGATGACGCGGTGCTCGTCGGACTCGGCGGTCTCCAGGCCGGGGACCTTGCCGTCCTTCTCGTACTCGACGCCCTTGTGGACGAGGAGGGTGGCGTCACCGCCGTCGTCCAGGATCATGTTCGGGCCGCCGGTGGGGCTGTCCGGCCAGGTCAGCGCCTGCTCGGTGCACCACCAGTACTCCTCCAGGGTCTCGCCCTTCCAGGCGAAGACCGGGACGCCCTGCGGGTTGTCGGGCGTGCCGTTCGGGCCGACGGCGATGGCGGCGGCCGCGTGGTCCTGGGTGGAGAAGATGTTGCACGAGGCCCAGCGGACGCGGGCGCCGAGGGCGACCAGGGTCTCGATGAGCACGGCGGTCTGCACGGTCATGTGCAGGGAGCCGGTGACGCGGGCGCCGGCGAGGGGCTGGGCCTCGGCGTATTCCTTGCGGATCGCCATCAGGCCCGGCATCTCGTGCTCGGCGAGGGTGATCTCCTTGCGGCCGAACTCGGCCAGCGAGAGGTCGGCGACCTTGAAGTCCTGTCGGTTGTCGACAGTCGTCATTGCGAGCTGCTCCTCGGTGTCGGGGCGAGGTGGGTACGGCTGGTCTGCGCGGCGGCGGACACACGGGTGCCCGAGATGAGGACACTGGCATGCCCACGTGCGCGCAGCGCAGTCCGTCGGAGGCCCTCTCTCCCTCGGTCGGTCCGCGTGGGACCGCCCGACCGCCATCAGCAGCGACGTCTGGCTCCGTCCCAAGCTACACCGGACGGCCCCGTCGGCCCCAGTCCGCCTCCGCATGGGTCGAGCCGTCCGGGAGGCGGTTCCGAGGGGCGGGGAGGGGGCGGGAGCCTCGTCGGCGGGGGCGCGGAAAGCACGGAACGGGAGCCCGCAGACCGTGACGAACAGGGGCTTTGGCGTCGCGTGCCGGGGCGGGGTGGTACGGGACGCGGGCCGGACCGGGGCCGTCCGGTCCGCTCGCGAGGTGTCCGGCAAGGTGCCTGGTGCGGCGAAGGTGTGAGGAGGCAGACGTGCCCGGTCCGGCCGGCCCCCTCCACGGGCGCGCCCCTCCTCGGCGAGCACCCGCACCCACCCCACCCGCGGGACAAAGGCGCCCCACCGCACAGCCGGTTCACAAGGTGACGCTATTCTCCGCCGCCTTGGACGGGCCGCTCGGGGAGGACGAGGCATGGCGGGTAGGACGCGGGGTCGCGGGCTGGGGATGTCGGCCGGTGTGGTGGGGGTGCTGGGGCTGGTGTTGGTGGTCGGGGCCTTTGGATGGCTGCGGGGGGCGTACGGGGTCTCCAGCGTGGGTGGTGGCAGCATGCGGCCGACGTACGGGCAGGGGGACCGGATCGTCTGGGAGCGCGTCGACGGGAGCGAGGTGCGGCGCGGTGATGTCGTGCTGTTCCGGCCGCCAAAGTCCTACGGGTTCGACGCGCCCCTGATGAAGCGGGTCGTCGGCGTGGGCGGGGACCGGGTGCGGTGCTGCACGCTCGCGGGGGCGCGGGAGCGGGTGACCGTGAACGGCAAGCCGATCGAGGAGCCGTATCTGTACGGCGGCGACGCCGACGGCGCGCACCGGGCGTATGACGTGAAGGTCCCGGAGGGGCGGCTGTTCCTCCTGGGCGACTACCGCGCGAACTCCAACGACTCGCGGTTCCACCTCGACGAGCAGGGCGGCACGGTGTCCGCGGACGCGGTGCTGGGGCGGGTGACGGATGACCGCGCGGTTCCTGCCCTGCTGGTGGCGGCCCTGCTGCTGGGCGGAGTGCTGTTGCTCGTCGGGATCGGCCTGGGCATCGGTTTCCTTGCCGTACGGCGGCGGAGGGCGCCGGAGATCGCGCAGATGCCCTGGCCGGTGCGGCCGAGCGGGAGCTGAGGTCCCGGCTCAGTGCCCGGCGGCGTGCGGGTTCGGGCCGCCGGGAGTGGCCTCCGGGTCCGGGCCCTTGGCCGCCTCGACCTCGCTGTAGATGTCCGGTTCGAGGTAGATGACGCGGGCGATGGGGACGGCGGCGCGGATGCGGGCCTCGGCGGCGTCGATGGCGTTGGCGACCTGGGCGGCCGTGTTGTCGTGCCGGACGGCGATCTTGGCGGCGATCAGCAGTTCCTCGGGGCCGAGGTGGAGCGTGCGCATGTGGATGACGCCGGTGACGGTGTCGCCGTCGACCGTCGCCTCCTCGATCTTCTGGATCACGTCCAGGCCCGCCGCCTCGCCGAGCAGCAGCGACTTGGTCTCGGCGGCCAGGACCAGGGCGATCAGGACGAGCAGGACGCCGATGCAGACGGTGCCGATGCCGTCCCAGACGCCGTCACCGGTGAGCACGGACAGGCCGACGCCGAGGAGGGCGAGGACCAGGCCGATCAGCGCGCCGAAGTCCTCCAGCAGGACCACGGGCAGCTCGGGGGCCTTGGCACGGCGGATGAACTGCGACCAGGACAGCTTGCCGCGCAGCTCGTTCGACTCCTTGATGGCCGTGCGGAAGGAGAAGCCCTCGGCGATGACCGCGAAGACCAGCACGCCCACCGGCCAGTACCAGTCCTTCAGTTCGTGCGGGTGGCTGATCTTCTCGAAGCCCTCGTAGATGGCGAACATGCCGCCGATGGAGAACAGGACGATCGAGACCAGGAACGCGTAGATGAAGCGCTCGCGTCCGTAGCCGAAGGGGTGCTGCGGGGTCGCCTCGCGCTGGGCCTTCTTGCCGCCGATGAGCAGCAGGAACTGGTTGCCGGAGTCGGCGAGCGAGTGGACGCCCTCGGCGAGCATCGAGGAAGAGCCGCTGAACGCGAACGCCACGAACTTGGATGCCGCGATCGCGAGGTTGGCGCCGAGTGCCGCCACGATCGCCTTCGTACCGCCTGACGCGCTCATGTGTCCGCGTTGTCCCTTCGCCCTAGTCGTCGCCTTGGCGCGGCGCCTTCGCACGGCCACGCCGTCCAGGCGTGGCCGTACTTTGCCCGGCCTTTGCCGGTGGGCCATTGTTGCAGCCCGGCCGGGCGCCGCCGCGTCAGGTATCCACAACCCCGGTCAGACGATCACAGGTCATACGATCACAGTGGCACGGAAGATCGTGCCCGTGCCGGAGATCTCCGCCTTCTCGCCCGCCGGGACGAAGACCGACTGCCCCGGGTTCAGCTCGTGCTCGCCGGCGCGGACCGAGCCGGCCGTGCAGAGCAGGATCTGCGGGGTGCCGAGGGTGAGGTCGCGGGCGGTACCGCCCTCGGGCAGGACGTACCGGGAGAGGCGGAACTCGTCGATCGGCGTGTCGTAGACCTCCTCGCCGGCCGGGGAGGCCTCGGGGCGCAGGACGCCCGGGTCGCTCGCCTCGAAGCGGACGACGCGCAGCAGTTCGGGGACGTCGACGTGCTTGGGGGTCAGGCCGCAGCGCAGGACGTTGTCGGAGTTGGCCATGATCTCGACGCCGAGGCCGCTGATGTACGCGTGCGGGATGCCGGCGCCGAGGAACAGTGCCTCGCCGGGCTGCAGGCGCACGTGGTTCAGCAGCATCGCCGCGATGACGCCGGGGTCGCCCGGGTAGTGCTGGGCGAGATCGGCGTAGGGCGCGTAGTCGCCGCCCAGGCGGGCGCAGGCGGCAGCGGCCTCGGCGACCGTGTGCGCCATCTTCTGCGGGTCGGCGGTGAGGATCGCGGTGAGCACCTCGCGCAGGGCCGCTTCCTCGGGCTGGCCGTGCAGCAGGTCGACGTACGGCTTGAGGGAGGCGACGCCGAGCCCGTCGATCAGGTCGGCGGCCCGGACCGGGTCGCGGAAACCGCACAGGCCGTCGAACTCGGTGAGCGCGCAGATCAGTTCGGGCTTGTGGTTGGCGTCCTTGTAGTTGCGGTGCGGGGCGTCGACCGGGATGCCGCGGCGCTCCTCGTCGGCGTAACCCTCCGCGGCCTGTGCCAGGTCGGGGTGCACCTGGAGGGAGAGGGGCGCGCCGGCGGCGAGGATCTTCAGCAGGAACGGCAGCCGCGGGCCGAACTTCGCGACCGCCCCGGCGCCCAGCTCGCGCTCCGGGTCGGCGTCGATGACGTCGACGAGCGTCCCGCGCGCGGTGCGCGAGGGGGCTCCCGGGTGCGCGCCCATCCACATCTCCGCCTGCGGCTCACCGGTCGGCTCGACGCCGAGGAGGTGCGGGATGGCGGTGGGGGAACCCCAGGCGTAGGGGCGGACGGTGTTGTCGAGGCGGTCCATGTGTCTTCTCTGTCTCCGTACGTACGGCTGCCCCAGCCGGGCGCCGGTGCTGGTGCCGGTGCCGGTCGTGGTTGCCGTGCTGATGGTGGGCGCGGGGGTTCCGGCCCGTAGCCAGATCAGGCCCTCGAAGCGAGCGCCAGGTAAACGGCGGCGAAATCCGTGACGGCGATCAGTTCAGCGAGGGACTCCAGTTCGCCGCCTTCCTCCGGTTCGAGTTCGCTGATCGGCGTGTCGTGGCTGAGCGCCAGGTCGCGGGCGGCGGGGGCGGCGGTGAGACCGCTGATCGGGCGGTCGCGGAGCAGCACCACGCGCGCGTGCAGCGCGGGCGGCTCCTCGACGCGGTCGCGGAAGAAGTCGTCGGGGTCGGCGCTGGCGGCCAGCGGGCCGGCCAGCAGGGCGCTGTGCGCGGAGAGCGCCTCCGGGAGTTCGGCGACGAGCGCGGGCCGGCCGGCGAGTTCGGCGAGGGCCGCGGCGAAACGGTGGCCTGCGGGGCCCGCCGAGGGCCCTTCCGTCCACACCACGGGCAGTGCGTCCGCGAGTTCGGCGGCGAGGGTCTTGGCCGGGTTGCTGTAGGTCGCGATGGCGGGGCCGCAGCGCTCGGCGATGTGGTCCAGGCGGTCGGCGACCTTCTCCAGGGCGTCCGGCGGGGCGCCGATCAGTCCGATCCGGTCCAGCACCGCCAGCAGCGGGGTGAGCAGCGCCCAGAAGACGCCCGGGGAGGACGCGGCGAGCGGTTCCTCCTGGTCGTACGGCGCCGTCGCCATCGGTACGAACAGGCCGTGGGCGCCGTCGACCGCCTCCGCGAGCGGGGTGCCGGCCGGGGCCACGGCGACGACCGAGCAGCCGCGGCGGTAGGCCTGGTCGGTGAGGAGGGACAGGCTCGGTTCGGTGCCGTCCGGGGTGGCGATCAGCAGCAGGTCCACGGAGCCGGCCCAGCCCGGGAGCTCCCAGCGCAGGGCGCCCGCGGCCGGGGCCACACCGGTCGGGGCCAGACGGACCACGGGGCTGCCGACGCCGGCCAGGGTGCCGATGAGGTCGGCGGTGTGGATGGCGGCGGCGCCGGGGCCGGCGATGAGGACGGCGCGGGGGCGGCCGTCGGGCTTGAGGTCGCCGACGCCGGCCTCGGCGGCGTGCCGGGCCGCGGTGCGCACGCGGGCGCCGGCCTCGGCGGCGCCGCGCAGCAGGCCTCGACGGTCGGCCTCGGCGAGGCCCTCCGGGGTGTCGAGCAGCGATTCGTCCAGCATGGGCGGTTGCCTCCGAGCGCCGGGGTCCTGTGCGGGTTGGCTACGACGTGAGGGGCGTCGTCACTGGGGGCGGCGCGCCTCGTCCACGAGGAGGACCGGGATGCCGTCGCGGACCGGGTAGGCGAGGCCGCAGTCCTGGCCGGTGCAGATCAGCTCGGCTTCCTGCTCCTTGAGCGGGGCGTGGCAGGCCGGGCAGGCGAGGATCTCCAGGAGACCGGCTTCGAGCGGCATGGGGTGTCCCTTCGAGGGCGGATGTCTGTCTGTGGATGTGCCTGGTCAGCGTACCGCTGGTGGACGGGCTGAGCCGGGCTGCGAGCACCGTCCAGGGGGCAGCGCCCCCTGGACGCCATTTGACCGGCCGCTCAGGCCCTGATGATCGCCAGGGCCTCGTCCCTGATCTTGGTCATCGTGGCCTCGTCCTTCGCCTCGGCGTTCAGACGGAGCAGCGGCTCGGTGTTGGAGGGGCGGACGTTGAACCACCAGTCGACGGCGGCGACGGTGAGGCCGTCGAGGTCGTCCAGGGTGACGCCGGCGCGGTTCTCGTACGCGGAGCGGATCGCGGCGAGGCGGGCGGACTGGTCGGCGACGGTGGAGTTGATCTCGCCGGAGCCGGTGTAGCGGTCGTACTGGGCGACGAGGGCGGACAGCGGGCCCTCCTGGCCGCCGAGGGCGGCGAGGACGTGCAGGGCGGCCAGCATGCCCGTGTCGGCGTTCCAGAAGTCCTTGAAGTAGTAGTGCGCGGAGTGCTCGCCGCCGAAGATCGCGCCGCTGCGGGCCATCTCGGCCTTGATGAAGGAGTGGCCGACGCGGGTGCGGACCGGGGCGCCGCCGTTCTCCTTCACGACCTCCGGGACCGTACGGGACGTGATCAGGTTGTGGATGATCGTGCCCTTGCCGCCGTTGCGGGCGAGTTCGCGGGCGGCGACCAGCGCGGTGATCGCGGACGGGGAGACCGGGTCGCCGTGCTCGTCCACGACGAAGCAGCGGTCGGCGTCGCCGTCGAAGGCGATGCCGAGGTCGGCTCCCTCCGCCGGGACGCGCTTTTGCAGGTCCACGAGATTGGCCGGGTCGAGCGGGTTGGCCTCGTGGTTGGGGAAGGTGCCGTCCAGTTCGAAGTACATCGAGACGAGGGTCAGGGGCAGGCCGGCGAAGACCGAGGGGACCGTGTGGCCGCCCATGCCGTTGCCGGCGTCGACCACGACCTTCAGCGGGCGGATGGAGGTCAGGTCGACCAGGGAGCGGAGGTAGGCCGCGTAGTCCTCCAACGTCTCGCGCGAGGACAGGGTTCCCGGCCGGTCGACCGGCTCGGGGGCGCCCGACTCCAGCCACCGCTCGACCAGTTCGCGGATCTGCGCGAGACCGGTGTCCTGGCCGACCGGGGCGGCGCCCGCGCGGCACATCTTGATGCCGTTGTACTGGGCCGGGTTATGGGAGGCGGTGAACATGGCGCCCGGCAGGTTCAGCGCGCCCGAGGCGTAGTACAGCTGGTCGGTGGAGCACAGGCCGATCTCGGTGACGTCCACGCCACGGTCCGCGGCGCCGCGCGCGAAGGCGCGGGACAGGCCGGGGGACGAGGGCCGCATGTCGTGGCCGACGACGATGGCCGCCGCACCCGTCACCTCCGCGAAGGCGGCGCCGAAGAGCCCGGCCAGTGACTCGTCCCACTGGTCCGGAACCACTCCACGTACGTCGTATGCCTTCACGATCTGCGACAGATCAGCAGCCACGGCCAACCCTCCTGAAAGTCCTATGTGTGCCCACAAACTACCCGTCCGGGGTAAGGGTGTGGTGTGCGGACACCAGGTGGACGCCCAGTCGTAACCGGAGGTGGGGTGCGGTGCGCCGGTTTGACGACCGTGGGCCGCAGGGGTGTGGGCTCAGTTGTCCGGGGAGCGCAGGACGCGCAGGTGGCCGCGGCGGGCGACCTCCATGGGGTCCGCCGTACGGCCTCCGCCGCCCGCCTGGGCCGCGCGCTCCTGGGGGCGGGCCGCTTCGCGCACGGCGTTCGCGAGCGCTTCCAGGTCGTCTCCGCTGGGCCGCGCGGGGGCGGAGCCGTCGAGGAGACGGACGACCTCCCAGCCGCGGGGGGCGGTGAGGCGTTCGGAGTGCTCGGCGCACAGGTCGTAGCAGTGCGGCTCGGCGTAGGTCGCGAGCGGGCCGAGGACCGCGGTCGAGTCGGCGTAGACGTACGTCAGCGTCGCGACGGCAGGTCGGCCGCAGGCGGTGCGCGAACAGCGACGTACAGGGCTCACGATGTTGGACGGTACCGCACTCTTGAGCGGGCCGCGACGACTCTCCACCAGGTCACTCCACCGTGTCGTGCTGTGAAACGCCCCACACACCCCTTCGAGGAGGCCCTGTTGACCTGCGTGGACGGGTACGCGGCGGATTTCGGGCGCGGCTCGATACGGTCATGAGTCGGCACAAACACCGTCAATTGCCTTGAGTTCGGCGGTCTTGGAGGGTTACGGAAACGAGCCAGACGTTGGCTGGAACGGTCAACCTGCGACAGGGAGGCGGAGAAGGCCGATCGGAGCCGAACGGGGCCGATCGGCGGCGGGCTGATCGGCGGGGGGTGCGGGCGGCCGGGGAGGGTCTTGATCGACCGGAATGCGGTCGGCCGGGTGTGGCTGGTCGGGGTGGGGCGGGGTGGGGGACGGGTTGCCGTGTGGGGTCGGGCGGGGGGAGCGCGCGGGGACTACGCTTCCCCAGTGATGGACAACCGTGTACCGCCCCGTGCCGCCGGCCCCGGGCCCCGTCGCCGTGATCGTCACGGGAGGGGCATGCGGGGGCCGATCGCGCCGCCGCAGGTGCCGCTGGCGGCCAGCCGGGCCGATGTGTTCGCGGACCTGGTGCAGGACTCCGTGGAGCGTCTCGAACGGCGGTGGCCGCAGCTCGCCGACATCGACTTCCTCGTGCTGGAGGTGCCCCGGCTGGACGGGCGCGGTGAGCAGGTGTGGAGCGACGAGGCCGTGCCGCTGGGCGGGGTCGTGCCCGCGCGGGACGGGCGCCGGGCGCGGGTGGTCGTGTACCGGCGGCCGGTGGAGATCCGCACCAAGGGGCGGGACGAGCGGGCCGCGCTGGTACACGAGGTGGTCGTGGAGCAGGTCGCCGAGTTGCTCGGGCTGACGCCGGAGACCGTGGATCCGCGGTACGGCGAGGATTAGGGCGGGCCGCCGGGGTACGGCCGGTGGCCGCCTTTTGCCCGCAGCTACGCGAGTACGACGGCCCGCCCTACGGCGACGCGAGCGCCGCTGCCGGTGGGCGCCGCCCGGCGGCGCGACCGCCCGCAGCGCCGGCGGTACTGCGCAGCCGACGGCGCTGCGGGAGCGCCCCCTCACTTCTGCAGGACCGACAGATCCTCCGTCGTCCTCGGTACCGCCACCATCCCCCGGTCGTTCGGGAGGGTCTGGATGGTGAAGCCGGGGATTCCGGACTCCGTGGCGGAGAGGGTGCGGGAGGCGTAGACCGGGCCGCCGGAGACGGTCTCGACGGTGAGGGCGTAGGTGCCCTTCAGGCCGGAGGGGACGGGGACGGTCACGTCCTGCGTGGTTCCGGACTTGATCGTGTAGGTCTTCGCCGTCGGCGTACCGCCCTCGCTGCCCGCCGACGCGGTGACCTTGACCGTGGCGGTGGCGGTGGGCGCGCTCAGGGCCAGGGTCGTGCCCTTGGCGCTGTTGTCGGCAGAGGTAGCGCGGGTGCCGACGGGGGCGGTGGCCGGGATGAAGGCCGTCTCCTGCTTGTCGCCCTTGCCCCGGACCACCCGGAGGGCCGCGACGACCGGGACCGACTGGTCGGTGGGGGTCAGGACCAGGGAGCCCGCCTCGCCCCGCGTCACGTCGCGCAGGTCGGCCGTGGTCGTCATGCCCGACTTCACGTGCAGGGTCTCGTTGCCCGCCGGGGTGATCAGGCCGTCCGGTGAGGCCAGGCGGACCTTCAGGTCGGCGTCGTCGCCGCCGGGGGTGAAGACGATCAGGCGGACGTCGGTGGCGTCCTTGGGGATACCGGGCAGGACCAGGCTGCCGGCGGGGTCGGCGGCCGCGGCCAGCCAGTCGCCGCCCACCTTGTCGTCCAGGGCCTGCACCGACGCGCCGACCCGGCCGCTGCGCACGCTGACGTGCACGGTCAGGTCGGCCTGCTGTTCGTCGGTGAGCGTGGACAGCAGGATCGGCTTGCTCGCGTGCGCCGGGACGGTCTGGTTCTCGCCGAGCGGGGACTTGATCGCGCCGTTCTTGCCGTACAGCTCGATGTCGACGACCGCGGGGGTGTCGTCGGGGTTGGTGAGGTGGACGTAGTCGGTGCGCTCCGTGGCCGTGCTGGCGCCCGGGAACCAGAAGTCGGTGTCCGCGGCGGTGCAGTTCACGCCCTGCAGGCCACGGCCGGTGCCAGCCGCGACCTCGGTGGTCTCCTGCACGGTCCAGCCGGGCGCGAACTTCCCGTCGGCGGTGCCGATGAGCGCGGGCGCGTCCGCGCCGGAGGTGTCGCCGGTGACGGGAGTGCCCGGCGCCCTCGGGGTGAGCACCGGCTGGTCCGCCGTCTTCTTCCCGCCCTTGGACCCCTTCGAGCCCTTGCCGGTCCCGGAGTTGTCCGTGCCGTCCGCCGAGCCCCCGCCGGCCGCCTGGAGTTGGGCCTTGCCGCCGCTCGACGCACCCTGGGTGACGGGCGTGAACGACGTGTACGACGTGTCGGCGATGTCCGAGACGCTCGGCGCCGGGCACAGCAGGCTGGTGCGCTGGACCGGCAGGTTCGCGGCCGCCTCGGGGGCGGCCGCACCGGAGGCGGACGGGCCGTCGAGAGCGGCGAACGCGGTGACGGCGGCCAGCGCGGTGCCGGCGGCGATCAGGGACAGGGTGGTGCGGTTCACTGCTGGCTCCCGTCGGGGCGCTCGCTGGTGCCGTGGGGGTGCTGGGCCGGGTCGTAGCCCTGCTGGGCGGGGTCGTACGCCGGGTTGTAGCCCTGCTGGTAGGACGTGGCGTCGTACGGCATCTGGTCGGCCGTACCGCCGTAGGCGTACGGGTCGTACTGGCCCTCGCCCGTCTGGTACGGGTCGGCGGCCGGGTACGCCTGCTGGTCGTAGCCGGAGGGCGGGTACTGGCCGCCGTCGTGGTACTGGTCGGTTCCGTAGCCGGCGTATCCGGCGTTCGCGTACGAACCCTGGTCCCAGTCCTCGTAGGACTGCTGGTGGGGTACGGCGGCCGGGGGCTCCTCCGGCAGCGGCGGTGCGGCCGGCTGCTCCTCGCCGGACTGGCCGGACTGGTCGTCGCCGGCCTGTTCCTCTGCCTGGGCACGCAGCCGCCGGGCGCGGCGGCCCTCGCCGGCGACGGCCTGGGCGGGCAGCGGCTCCTCCTCGGGCAGGTCGTCGTCGACGTCGCGGCGGCGGCCGGGCAGGGCGAGGACGACCAGGACGACGGCGAGCGCACCCTGGGCCCACAGCCAGGCGGTGTGGGTGATCGGGTCGGTGTAGGTGACGTCCAGCCTGCCGCTGTCGGCGGGCAGTTGGAAGCCCTGGGCCCAGCCGTCGACCGTGGTGCGGGTGAGCGGCCTGCCGTTCAGGGTGGCCGTCCAGCCGTCGGAGGCGGTGTCGGCGAGGCGCAGGACGCGGCCGCCCGAGCCGGACGGGACGGTCGTGTGGATCTCCACCGGTCCCGCGGTGACCGGCTGGGCGGTGCCCGAGCCGCCTGCGGGGACGATGGTGGCCCGGGAGACCTCCTGGTCGACGCGGTACAAGGCGCCGCCGTTCTGCTGGCTGAGCCGGGACAGGCCGGGGGTGGTGTCTAGGACGCGGGTGATGTCGCGGGGGGCGCCCTTGTGGACGAGGACGTACCGCACGGCGAAGCCGCCGAGTTCGTCGGCCTGGTCGGCGCCGGAGCCGGCGACGAGGTTGGCGACGACCTTGTCCAGCCGGGTGTTCTGGCCGTCGGCGGCGCTGATCTCGGCGTCGCCCATGCGGGCGCCGGAGCCGCGGACCAGGGTGTAGCGCACGCGCGCGGTGGAGTCGCTGTCCAGGATCAGGGTGCGGGCCCGGTCGCCGGTGGAGGAGTCCTCGGCGACGAACGCGGGCACCTGGGTCGGGTCGCTGCGCTCCAGGGGGCCGTCGGCGCCGCGGATCATCCAGCCGGCGGCGACGAGCAGCGGGCCCGCGGCGCAGGCGAAGGCGATCAGGGCGGCGACGGGCTGGCGCCAGCCGAAGCTCTGCTCGGCCACACGCGCGCGTGCGCCGTCGGCGCCGAGGGCTGCGGCGGCCAGCAGGGCGATGCCGTAGACGAGGGTGGCCGGTCCGGCCCAGGCGGACCTGTTGGACAGGGCGGCGAAGACGAGGCCGACCAGGACGACGGCCCAGGCGGTGCGGATGGCCCGCTGCCGCTCAGAGCGCAGGAGTGCGCCGAGGGCGGCGAGGACGATGCCGATGAGCATCAGGCCGTGCACGGTGCCGGGGCCGCCGGGGCTGGCGCCGAGCAGGTCGAGCGCGGAGGCGGCCGACGTGCCGTAGGCCAGGCCGGCTTCCTTGAAGAAGCCGGTCGGCAGCAGGGTCAGCGACCAGGGGGCGAGGACCAGCAGCGGGGTGCCGAGCTGAGCGAGGAAGCGCAGGGCGTGGGCGACGAGGTCGCCGCGGCGCAGCACGAGCACGCCGATGCCGAGGAACAGCGCGATGGGCCAGACGATCGGCGTGAAGGCGGTGGTGATGGTCAGCAGCAGCGCATACGCCCAGGTGGCGCGCCAACTGCCACGTGCTCCGGAGCGGTTGGCGAGGCCGCTCGCCGCGATCCCGGCGCGCGCGATGAGCGGCAGCAGCACGGCGAGGACGGCGGTGCCGATGCGGCCGCCGGCCAGGGCGCCGGTGGTGGCGGGCAGGAAGGCGTAGGCGATGGCCGCCCAGGCGCGCAGCAGTCGGGAGGTGACGAGCGGCCGGGAGGCGAAGTAGGCGGTGAAGCCGGCGAGCGGTACCGAGGCGACCAGCAGGACCGTCATCGCCAGTCCGGTGGAGCCGAACAGGATCGTGGCGAGCGTCGCGATGATCGCGAGGTAGGGCGGTGCGGCCGGGGTTCCGCCCGCGCCGACCGGGTGCCAGGAGTCGGCGAATCGGGACCACAGCTCGCCGGCGCCGGCCGGGGCGGGCAGCAGGGCGCCGCCCGCGAGCGCGCCGCCGGCGAGCAGGGCGCGGCAGGCGGCCAGGGAGATGAGCAGCAGGGCGAGGAAGAGCACGGGGCCGGGCTTGCGGGCGATCCGCTTGAGCCGGGCGAACTGCTCGACCTCCAGGAAGTCGGCGTCGTCGCCGCCGGGTCCGGACTCCACCGCGCCGCCGTGCCGGCCGGCCGGGGAGGTGTCGTCGGTACCGCTGGTGAAGTTGGCGGCGAGCTGTTCCACGGTGGCCCGGATGGTGGCGCCGGGCGGCGGGAACAGCCGGCGCAGTTCGGCCTTGTCGATCTGCGAGGGGCCGCGGCGGCGCCGGGCGGCGATGATCCGCTCGGGGCGCAGCAGGGTGCCGAGCAGGCCGCGGATCTCGTCGACGGCCTGGCCGGGGACCTTGCCGACGAGATAGGCGATGGTGCGCAGGACGGTGCCGAACACGAGCCGCAGCAGCGCCCAGGGGAGCGCGGCGCCACGGGTGTTGACGAGCAGGGTGTAGACGGCGCCGGCCTTGTCGACCTTGTGCGGGGAGGCGGCGGTGCGGCCCACGCAGTCGACGGTGCGGCGCTCGCGGGAGGCGGCCTCGGCGTGCCGTACGACGGCGTCGGGGGCGATCAGGACGCGGTGGCCGGCGGTGTGGGCGCGCCAGCACAGGTCGACGTCGTCGCGCATCAGGGGCAGTCGGCGGTCGAAGCCGCCGAGCTGTTCGAAGACGTCGCGGCGGATGAGCATGCCGGCGCTGGAGACGGACAGCACGGTGCGCACGTGGTCGTGCTGGCCCTGGTCCTGTTCGCGGCGGTCCAGGCCGGTCCAGCGGCGGCCGGAGTTGGCGATGGAGACGCCGACCTCCAGCAGTTGCCGGCGGTCGTACCAGCCGCGGAGCTTGGGGCCGACGACCGCCACGTCCTCGCGGCCGAGTTCGAGTTCGTTGTCGACGACGCGCAGCAGCTCGGCGAGGGCGTCGGGTTCGGGGGCGCAGTCGTCGTGCAGCAGCCAGAGCCACTGGATGGGCTCGCCGTACGGCAGTTCGGGCATGTCGTAGGCGTCGTCGCGCCACCTGCGCGTGACGGGGTCCCAGCCGCTGGGGCGCCTGAGGTACGGCAGCTCTTCCGGGGTGAGGAGCGGGGCGGTGCGGCTCGCCTCCTCGACGGCCTGGCCGAACCCGGTGCGGCGGGCGAGGTGCAGCACGTTGGCGTCGCCGAGGGCGTCGGTGAGCATCCGGGCGGAGTCGTCCGCGCTGCCGGTGTCTGCGGCCACCGCGTACTGGACGGGTCGCTCCTGGCCGAGCAGCCCGGCGAGCGCGTCGGGCAGCCAGCGGGCGCCGTCGTGGGAGACGAGGACCGCGGTCACCACGTGGCGCGGGAACTCTGGTGTGGCAGCGTGCTCTTGGGCTGCCGTGTGGCTGTGCACGGACATCGAGGTACGGGCCCCGGTTCGATGGACTGCGGTGGACGCCTGCGCCCTCTCGGGGGGCGAGGGGACGGCGGGGCGTCTCGGACGAGCGACCACACTATCGGCTGACCATGACGACGGCCCGCCGCCTGTGGATAACCCACCGGTGACGGGCCGTTCGTAACGATTTGGTATGGATTTGTGTGCGTTGCCGTGGTCAGACGGCGGCCTTCTTCAGCCGGCGGCGTTCCCGCTCGGACAGTCCGCCCCAGATGCCGAAGCGCTCGTCGTTGGCGAGGGCGTACTCGAGGCACTCGGAGCGGACCTCGCAGGCGAGGCAGACCTTCTTCGCTTCTCTGGTGGAGCCGCCCTTCTCGGGGAAGAAGGACTCGGGGTCGGTCTGGGCGCACAGCGCGCGCTCCTGCCAGCCGAGTTCCTCGTCCGCGTCGTCGACCAGCAGTTGCTGCACCAGCTCGGTCATGTGCGCCCCTCGTCTGTCTTTCGCGTCCCCGTGTGCGTTGCCGTTACCGATTTCGGCTGAACGACACGAGTGAAATTACAAGTGTGCTGCTCCGGGCGAGTCAAGCCGAGATCTGCTATTGAGCCCGTTATTCACTCTGCGGAACCAAGGCCGTGCGGAAAGTGTTCAAATCGCCACTAACCGTGACACGCAGACGAGGCCCGGAGGGGCGCCGGAACCCCGTACGGACATGTGTACGAAGAAGGACGCCCTGGCGTTCGATCGCGTTCCGCAAGGTTTGAGCGCCCGGATGTGCCCCAAGTGTCCCAGCATCCAGGCGAACAAACCTTTCATCTCCCAGATGCACCGGATTGGGTGAAATCTATCCCACATACCGGGCGCCGAGTTGACACTGCGCGTGTGAACCGATGTCCTAACGGGCATGCTCGCGAACTCGGCACTCACCTCGACCCGCACCGCCGGGTCCCACGGTGCTGCCCGGGCTCGCTGTAGCTGTTGTCGCTGTTCCAGCTGTTGAGCACACCTCTGCTCCAGCTGTAGGCCGTGTCCCCCCGCGACCCGGTTTCCCCTCTCCGTTCCCTCTGGCCGCCTGGCACCTTCGGCCTTCCCCCACCGAGGAACCACAGCACCCCATGAACAGCGACAACGACCTCCAGATCGCCGGCGACATCCTCGAAGTCCCGCACCTGCTCCAGCCGCCGCGCGAGCACCCTGCCACCGTGGCCGAGTTCGTGGGCCTCGCCCGCCGGATCGCCGCCGACCGCTCCAAGTGGGAGCACCTCGTGCGGTACGACGCGACGACCCGCTGGTACCACCGGCTGCGCACCGGCCCCGGCTACGAGGTGTGGCTGCTGTCCTGGGTGCCGGGACAGGGCAGCGGACTGCACGACCACGGCCGCTCCTCCGGCGTCCTGACCGTCCTGGAGGGCACGCTCACCGAGCGCACCGGACGCGCCACGCGCGCGTTGGCGGCGGGAGCCCAGCGGGTGTTCGCGCCGGGGTACGTCCACGAGGTCGTCAACGACACCCTGGAGCCGGCGGTCAGCCTGCACGTGTACCACCCGGGCCTGACCGAGATGCCCATGCACACCTCGCCGCACTGCGAAGCTCGTCGGGTGACTGCCTGACGCGTTGCCGTACCCGCCTGCAACACTTGGGACCATGCGCATTGTGGTTCTGGCAGGCGGCATCGGTGGTGCCCGGTTCCTGCGCGGTCTGAAGCGAGCCGTGCCGGACGCGGACGTCACGGTCATCGGCAACACCGGCGACGACATCCACCTCTTCGGGCTGAAGGTCTGCCCGGACCTGGACACGGTGATGTACACGCTGGGCGGCGGCATCGACGAGGAGCAGGGCTGGGGTCGGTCCGAGGAGACCTTCCACCTCAAAGAGGAGCTGGCGGCCTACGGGGTCGGGCCGGACTGGTTCGGCCTCGGCGACCGGGACTTCGCCACGCACATCGTGCGCACGCAGATGCTCGGCGCGGGCTATCCGCTCAGCGCCGTCACCGAGGCGCTGTGCGACCGGTGGAAGCCGGGCGTGAAGCTGATCCCGATGACCGACGACCGCGTGGAGACCCATGTGGCCGTGGAGCTGGACGGCGAGCGCAAGGCGGTCCACTTCCAGGAGTACTGGGTACGGCTGCGGGCCTCCGTCCCCGCCGAGGCCGTGGTCCCGGTCGGCGCCGAGCAGGCCAAGCCGGCGCCCGGCGTGCTGGAGGCCATCGCCGAGGCGGACGTCATCCTCTTCCCGCCGTCCAACCCGGTCGTCTCCATCGGCACCATCCTCGCCGTGCCCGGCATCCGGGAGGCCATCGCGGACGCGGGCGTGCCCGTGGTCGGCCTGTCCCCCATCGTCGGGGACGCTCCGGTGCGCGGCATGGCCGACAAGGTGCTCGCCGCGGTCGGCGTGGAGTCCACGGCCGCCGCGGTCGCCGAGCACTACGGCTCCGGGCTGCTGGACGGCTGGCTGGTCGACACCGTCGACGCGGCCGCGGTCGAGCGGGTCGAGGCCGACGGCATCCGCTGCCGGGCCGTACCGCTGATGATGACGGACGTCGAGGCGGCCGCGCAGATGGCGCGGGAGGCGCTGGCGCTGGCCGAGGAGGTGCGGCAAGCGTGAGTGAGGAGCGCCTGGAGTACACGGTCCGGGCCCTGTCGGGCATTCCCGAGGTGCAGCCGGGCGACGACCTCGCCAAGCTGATCGCCGCGGCCGAACCGGGCCTGGCCGACGGGGACGTGCTGCTCGTCACCTCCAAGATCGTCTCCAAGGCGGAGGGACGCGTCCTGGAGGCGGCCGACCGGGAGGCGGCCATCGACGCCGAGACGGTCCGGGTCGTGGCCCGGCGCGGCGCCCTCAGGATCGTGGAGAACCGGCAGGGTCTGGTGATGGCCGCCGCCGGGGTCGACGCCTCCAACACCCCCGCCGGTACCGTGCTGTTGCTGCCCGAGGACCCGGACGCGTCCGCGCGCGCGATCCGCGACGGCCTGCGCGCCGCCCTCGGCGTCGACGTCGGCGTCGTCATCACCGACACCTTCGGGCGGCCCTGGCGCGCGGGGCTCACGGACGTGGCGATCGGCGCCGCCGGGGTGCGCGTGCTGGACGATCTGCGCGGCGGCACGGACGCGTACGGCAATCCGCTGAGCTCGACGATCGTCGCCACGGCGGACGAACTGGCTGCCGCCGGCGACCTGGTCAAGGGCAAGGCGGCCGGACGGCCCGTCGCCGTGCTGCGCGGCCTGCCGCACGTGCTGGCCCCCGAGGACGGCGAGGGCGCGCGGGCGCTGGTGCGGACCGCGCGGGACGACATGTTCCGGCTCGGCACGTCCGAGGCGGTCCGGGAGGCGGTGACCCAGCGGCGTACGGTCCGGGCGTTCACCGACGAACCCGTGGACCCCGGGGCGGTACGGCGCGCGGTGGCAGCGGCGGTGACCGCGCCGGCCCCGCACCACACCACGCCCTGGCGGTTCGTCCTGCTGGAGTCGGCCCGGTCCCGGACCCGGCTGCTGGACGCGATGCGGGACGCCTGGATCGCCGACCTGCGCCGGGACGGCAAGAGCGAGGAGTCCATCGCCAAGCGGATCCGCCGCGGGGACGTCCTGCGCAACGCGCCGTACCTGGTGGTGCCGTGCCTCGTCATGGACGGCTCGCACCACTACGGGGACGCGCGGCGGGACGGCGCCGAGCGGGAGATGTTCGTCGTCGCGATGGGCGCGGGCGTGCAGAACCTGCTGGTCGCGCTGGCCGGGGAGCGGCTGGGCTCGGCCTGGGTGTCGTCCACGATGTTCTGCCGTGACGTGGTGCGCGAGGCGCTGACGCTGCCCGCCGGCTGGGAGCCGATGGGCGCGGTGGCGGTCGGGCATCCGGCGGAGGAGCCGAGACCGCGGCCGGAGCGGGACGCGGGGGCGTTCATAGAGGTGCGCTGAGTTCGGCGTACGCGGCCGTAGCCTTCGTGCGACCGCCTAGTCTCAAAGGACGGCCCAGGCTCCCAGGACTTCACAGGACTTCATCCGTGGCAGGACGTTTCGCTCAGCGCCCCTCGCGTACGACCGTGCGCGGCGGCCATGTCGGCGTGCCCGCGGGTGCCGCCGGGATACCGCGGCAGGCCGCGGCTCCCGCGCGGGTACGGCGGTGGGTGCCAAAGGGGCCGCTCGATCTCGGGCTGGTGCTCGGACCGTTGCGGCGCGGACCGGCCGACCCCACGTTCCGGGCCACCGCGGACGGATCCGTGTGGCGGGCCAGCCGTACGCCCGCCGGGCCGGGCACGCTGCGGGTGCGGGCGTACGGCGGTGAGGTGCTCGGCGAGGCGTGGGGGCGGGGGGCGCAGTGGCTGCTGGACCGGCTGCCCGAGTGGCTCGGCGCGGCCGACGAGCCGGAGGCGTTCGTGCCCCGGCACCGGGTGGTGGCGCTGGCGCGGCACCGGCGGCCGGGGCTGCGGCTGACGCGGACGGGGCTGGTGCTGGAGTCCCTCATCCCCTCGGTGCTGGAGCAGAAGGTCACGACGGACGAGGCGTACCGGGCGTGGCGGTTGCTCGTGCGGAAGTTCGGGGAGCGCGCGCCGGGGCCGGCGGGGGCCGGGGAACGGCCGATGTTCGTGATGCCGGCGCCGCGGACCTGGGCGCTGATCCCGTCCTGGGAGTGGCATCGGGCCGGGGTCGACGACAAGCGGGCGTCGACGATCCTGCGGTCCGTACGGGTCGCTGCGCGGCTGGAGCAGGCAGTGGGGATGCCGGCGGTCGAGGCTCAGGCACGGTTGGAGGTCGTGCCGGGGATCGGGCCGTGGACGTCGGCGGAGGTGGTGCAGCGCAGTCATGGGGCGGCGGATGCGGTGACGGTCGGGGACCTGCATCTGCCAGGGATCGTGGGGTGGGCGTTGGCGGGGAACCGGTATGCCGACGACGCGGAGATGCTGCGCTTGCTCGAGCCGTATGCCGGGCAGCAGCATCGGGCGGCCCGGCTGATCCTGCTGAGCGGGAACGCGCCTGCGCGGCGGGCGCCGAAGATGCCTCGGGTGGACATCGGGTTGCTGTGACGTGCGGGGTGCTGCCGCGGCTGGGCGGGGGGCGCTCGGCGGCGGCGCAGGCGCAGTGCGGGGGGCTGCCGCCGGACAACAGGGAGTTTCGGCTTGCCCGCGCCGACGGGGTGCCGGGTGCTGCCGCCGAACAACGGGAAGTTCCACCTTGCCCGCACCGACGGGGTGCCGGGTGCTGCCGCCGGACAACAGGGAGTTTCGGCTTGCCCGCGCCGGCGGGGTGCCGCTGCGCCCACCCGTGCCGCCCCAGCGGCACGACTGCCCGCAGCTACGGCGGCATGACGGCCGCTGCCGGGTGGGCGCCGGACCAGCGGCAGGACTGCCCGTAGCTCCGTACATCTCGCCACTGCCGCGTGGGCGCCGGACCAGCTGCGCGGCTGGCCGCCGCTACGTACATCTCACCGCTGCCGCGTGGTCGTCGGGCCAGTGGCTCGACCGGCTGCAGCAGCGGTGCCTTGAAGTCGGCGGCGCTGGAACTCCCCAGGGGCGCGGGGCCCGGCGACGGCCCCCGGAGTCGGCCGCCCGGGTGAGCGTTACTGGTCGGAGGAGAAGCGCACCGCGCCGGCCGGGATGCGGGCGTCGCACCACACGCGTACTCCCTCGCGGAGCTCGTTGTCCGCGCCGATGATCGCGCCGTCGCCGATGACCGTGCCGGTGAGGACGGTGCGTTCGCCGATGCGGGCCCTCGTGCCGATGAGGGAGTCGGTGATGATCGCGCCGGGTTCGATGACGGCGCCGGGGAGGATGGTCGAACCGGAGACCCGCGCGCCCTCGGCCACGAACGCGCCCTCGCCGACCACCGTGCCGCCGGTCAGCTTGGCGTCCGGCGCCACCGTCGCCGTGGGGAGGATCAGACGGTCGCCGCAGCGGCCGGGGACCGCCGGGGACGGGGCGCGGCCCAGGACCAGGTCGGCCGAGCCGCGGACGAAGGCCGCCGGGGTGCCGAGGTCCAGCCAGTACGTGGAGTCGACCATGCCCTGCAGATGGGCGCCGGCCGCCAGGAGGTCCGGGAACGTCTCGCGCTCCACCGAGACCGGCCTGCCCAGCGGGATCGTGTCGATGACCGAGCGGCGGAAGACGTACGCCCCCGCGTTGATCTGGTCGGTGACGATCTCCTCCGGCGTCTGCGGCTTCTCCAGGAAGGCGAGGACGCGCCCGGTCTCGTCCGTGGGGACCAGGCCGTAGGCCCTCGGGTCCGTCACCTTCGTCAGGTGCAGGGAGACGTCCGCGCCGGTCGACTCGTGGGTGTCGACCAGGGCCCTGATGTCCAGTCCGGTCAGGATGTCGCCGTTGAAGATCAGCACCGGGTCCTCGGGGCCGGAGTGCAGGCGCGAGGCGACGTTGCGGATGGCGCCGCCGGTGCCGAGCGGCTCCACCTCCGTCACGTACTCGATGTGCAGACCGAGGGAGGAGCCGTCGCCGAAGTACGGCTCGAAGACCTCGGCCAGATAGCTCGTGGCGAGGACGATGTGGTCCACGCCCGCCGCCTTGGCGCGCGCCAGCTGGTGCGTGAGGAACGGCACCCCGGCGGCCGGGACCATCGGCTTGGGCGTGTGCACCGTGAGCGGACGCAGCCGGGTGCCTTTGCCGCCGACCAGGAGGATCGCTTCTGTCACCTGTCGTCTCTGCTTCCTGCCGGGACCGGCCGAACTACTCGTTTCACTCGTTTCGGCCGGTCAGTGTATGCAGACCGTAGCGGCGGCACCCTTGACAACCACCCGCTTTCCCACGAGATCGGTGAGAGAACGGTGTGAGAGCGGCGGGCCCCCGAAGACGGTGCCGAGCGCGACCCCGGCCGGCTCAGCGCCCCTGATAGCGCGCCGCGCTGGAACGGGCCGTACCGAGCTTGGCGTAAAGCCGCTTGCCGGGGCACTCGGTGGCGAATCCGTCCCGATGGCCGGAGATCACGTTCAGTCGTACGTTCTTACCTTTGGGGTAGAGATTGCCACCCCCCGAGGTGAGATATGTCTTGCCACGCGGATCGGCCCCGTACAGGCCGAGTTTCCACGCGGTGAGCCGGGCGACGGCCGTCACCGCGGCGCCGGGCGGCTTGGTGGCACCGTAGGAGCCGATCACGGCGATGCCCATGCTGTCGCTGTTGAAGCCGCGGGTGTGCGCGCCGAGGACCGCCTTCGCCACGCCGCCGGCCCGGCCCTCGTAGATGGTTCCGCACTTGTCGACGAGGAAGTTGTAGCCGAGGTCCCGCCAGCCCATGCTCGTGACGTGGTAGCGGTAGATACTGCGGATGACGGAGGGGGCCTGGGCGCAGGTGTACTTGTTGCCCGAGGCCGTGTGGTGCACGAAGGCCGCCTTGACCTTCTTCGTGTAGACGAACCCGCGTTCGCGCAGTGACTCGTCCGCGCCCCAGCCGCGCCGGGTGACGATCCGCGGGCGCGGCCCGATGTACGGCTTGGCCCCCACCGGGCCTGCCAGGCGGGCGAGTTCCCGCTCGGTGGCCCGCCTGCCCAGTGCCGGGATCCGAAGGACGCCGAAGCCGGCGAGGTCCATGTTGGCGGTCGAGGCCGCCCGCGCCGCGTCCGTGTGCAGACCGGTACGGGGGGCGTCGGCCGGCGCGCCCTCGGGCGGCGCTTCCTCACCGGGGTCCACCAGTTCCAGGCGCAGACCGTGGGGCAGCGGCGGCTCGGGTTCGACCGTACGGCCGCCGCGCGCGCCCCCGCCGACCGAACGACCGCCCCGCGCGCCCCCGCCGACGCCGCGCACCCGTACGTCCACACCGTCCGAGTCGCCCACCCACAGCGGTGCGGTCGCCCCGCGCACCCGCCGCGCGTCCCGTTCCGCCGTGCCCGGGTCGGCGCCGTGGTCGGCGTTGTGCGTCTCGACGTCCTGCCAGCCGGACCACTTCCGCGTCGTCGCCGACCGGGTGCGCACCTGGACCTGGCCGTGCAGCTCGACGTCCGGATCGTCCCAGACGACCCCGACCAGCGAGAAGTGCTCGCCGTTCGGCCGGTACAGGCCCTGTTCCGGGGCGGTGCCGAGGACCCGCTCGCGGGTGAGGGGGGCGAGGGGCAGCGAGCGGGTGCCGCCCGGGGCCCGGGCCTCAAAGGGGCGTGCGGGTGCGGGCAGGGACAGCAGCGGAAGCGCGAGGGCCGCGGCGCAGGCGACGCCGATCGAGGCGACGGCGGTCGACGGGGCGCCGGGGGACGAAGTCAGGAATCCACGCATGGTCATGATCGTGGACATAGGCATACAAATCTGTCCAACGGTGAGGCGGCGGTGAACTGACGGTCCGTCGGGGAATCATTCCGCCGAACCGGTGGCCCCACCGCACATCGCGCGCGTCCGCCCGCGCGTACCCTTTCCCGGGTGAACGCCACCGATCGCACCCCTGCCGACCTGCTGGCTTCCGCGCTCGCCGCGGACCCCGGCCGCCCGCTGGTGACCTTCTACGACGACGCCACGGGCGAACGCGTCGAACTGTCCGTGGCCACCTTCGCCAATTGGGTGGCCAAGACCGCGAACCTCCTTCAGGGCGATCTGTCCGCCGGGCCCGGTGACCGGGTCGCGCTGCTGCTGCCCGCGCACTGGCAGACGGCGGTGTGGCTGCTGGCCTGTTCCGCGGTGGGCGCGGTGGCGGACGTGGGCGGGGATCCGGCCGCGGCGGACGTCGTGGTCAGCGGGCCGGACGCGCTGGACGCGGCGCGGGCGTGCGGCGGGGAGCGCGTGGCGCTCGCACTGCGGCCGCTCGGCGGGCGGTTCCCGCAGACCCCGGCCGGGTTCGTCGACTACGCCGTGGAAGTGCCGGGGCAGGGGGACCGGTTCGTGCCGTTCGCCCCGGTGGACGCGGAGGAGCCCGCGCTGATCGTCGCGGGGGCCGAGTTCAGCGGGGCCGAGGTCGTCGACCGGGCGCTCACGGACGCGCCTTCCTTCGATCTGACGGGGCCTGGATCGAGGCTGCTGTCCGGGCTGTCGTACGACACCTGGGAAGGGGTCGGCGCGGGGTTGTACGCGCCGTTGGCCGTCGGCGGCTCCGTGGTGCTGTGCCGGCATCTGGACCGGCTGGGCGAGGAGGCCCTCGCGAAGCGGATCGAGAGCGAGCGGGTGACCGCGGTGCGCCGCTGAGAGGGGTCCGGCATCCGCCCGTCCCCCGATCGGAGTACCTGAGGGCGCTGTCGGTGTCCGCCCCCGCCATCGTCGTAAGAGCAGGACGTGACGCTCGTACGCCGTGAAAGGGTGCCCCGCCCGTGACCGACACCGTTGGCAAGCCCCTCGGTCCCGGCCACGGGGCCTCCGCCACCGGCGCGGGGCTGCTACGGCGGTGCCGGCGGCGGTGGGTGCGGGCGACGGCGCTCGGTGTGGCCGTGCTCGTCGTGGCGGGCGCCGGGACCGGCTGGGCCCTCTACGCCAAGCTCAGCAACAACATCACCGCCGATGACGCGGCCGCCCGCGAACTGGAGCGGTACGAGCGGGAGCGGCCCAACGAGCTGGTGCGGGGCGCGCAGAACATCCTGCTGATCGGGTCGGACACGCGGGCCGGGGACGGGAACTCCGTGTACGGGCGGGATCTGGGCAGCGAGCGGTCGGACACGACGATCCTGCTGCATCTGGCCGCCGACCGGCGCAGCGCCACCGCCGTGTCCCTGCCGAGGGATCTGATGGTGGACATCCCCGGCTGCGAACAGCCGGACGGCAGCCGCAGCCAGCCGGTGTTCGCGATGTTCAACCACGCCTTCCAGCTGGGCGGTTCGGCCTGCACGATCCGGACCGTCGAGAAGCTGACGGACATTCGGATCGACCATCACGTGGTCGTGGACTTCAGCGGGTTCAAGGAGATGGTGGACGCCGTCGACGGGGTGCAGGTCTGCCTGAAGGCGCCCATCGACGACAAGGCGGCCCTGCTGAAGCTGCCCGCGGGCAAGGTCAGGCTCAACGGGGAGCAGGCGCTGGGTTTCGTGCGGGCCCGCAAGTCGCTCGGCAACGGCAGCGACACCGAACGGATGGAGCGCCAGCAGCGGTTCCTCGGCGCGCTGGTCGACAAGATGCAGAGCAACGACGTTCTGCTGAACCCGGTGAAGCTGTATCCGGTGCTGGACGCGGCGACCTCCTCGCTGACCACGGATCCGGAACTGGCCAGTCTGCGCGGCTTGTACCAGTTGGTGCGCGGGCTGCGTGACATCCCCACGGAACGGGTGCAGTTCCTGACGGTGCCGAGGGAGTCGTACGTCTACGACGCCAACCGTGATCAACTCGTGGAGCCGGAAGCCGAGAAGCTGTTCGCACGGCTGCGGGCCGATCAGCCGGTGGCGGTGGCCCAGGAGCCGCCGCAGGAAGCCGCGGAGCCGGGTGGTCAGGCCGGCGGCAAGGCCGGCCCCTCCCCCGCGCCGACATTCCGCGGGAACACCGCCGCCGAACACGGCTGTGAGTAATGCGCACATCAAGACACCGGACTTCCGTCCGGGAAATGAGCCGGATTGCCCAGTTGTAGGCACAAGGAATTTGTCAGCGGCGTCGCTTGACGCTGAACTGGGCGGATAGTGTGAGCGATCCGGTGCACCAGGCCGCGAGATCCGTCCTGGGTTCGTGCACCTTTCACCGAGACCCGAGCGCCTTTGAGGGGGAAGGCGCCGCGTGGCCCCGACGGAGGATTCGGACAACCGTGGACGCGCAAGGCCGTGGGCGGGCGGACAACATCGATCCCGCAGACCAGTGGGTGCTCAATCCGAACACCGGCGAATACGAACTGCGACTGGGCCCTTCCGCACCGCAGTCGGCGGTTCCCGGTCCGCGCAGACCTGCCTCCCGGGCCGGCGCCGGTGCGCCGCGCCGCCGTACCGACCCGGCGTCCGGCCGGACCCGCGAGACGGGACAGGTGCGCGGGGGCGACGTACCGCCGCCGCGGTCGGGCCGGCGCCGGGGGAGCGAGCCGGAGCCACCGCCGGGGCGCCGGGCCGCCCGGCGGCCGGTGAAGAAGAAGTCGAAGGTCAAGAGGGCCCTGGCGTGGACGGCCGGCGGCACGGCATTCGTGCTGCTCGCCGTCGGCACCGCCGGCTATCTGTACATCAAGCACCTCGAGGGCAACGTCACCACGACGGACGTCGAGGGCGCCGCCAAGGACGGCTTCAGCAAGGACGACGCCTTCAACATCCTGATCATCGGCACCGACAAGCGGACCGGGAAGGGCAACGAGGGCTACGGCGACAAGGGCAGCGTCGGGCACGCCGACACCAACATCCTGCTGCACGTCGCCAAGGACCGGTCCAACGCGACCGCGCTCAGCATCCCGCGCGACCTGATCGTGAACGTGCCGGACTGCCCGACCAAGCAGGCCGACGGCTCGACCAAGGTCATCCCCGGCACGGACGACGTGCGCTTCAACACGAGCCTCGGGCAGGACGGCCGGGATCCGGGCTGCACCATGCGCACGGTGAAGGCGGTCACCGGCATCCAGCCGGACCACTTCATGATGGTGGACTTCAACGCCGTCAAGACGCTGACGACGGCGGTCGACGGGGTGAACGTGTGCCTCGCCCACGCGGTCAACGACAAGGAGTCGCATCTCAAACTGCCCGCCGGCGAGCACAAGATCGAGGGTGAGCAGGCCCTGGCGTTCGTGCGGACCCGGCACAGCTGGGGCAACAAGGGCGACCTGGACCGCATCAAGGTGCAGCAGCAGTTCATGGCCTCGCTGATGCGGAAGATGTCCTCCAGCGACACGCTCACCAGCCCGACCAAGCTGGTCAGTCTGGCGGAGGCCGCCACGAAGGCGCTGACCGTCGACAAGGGCATCGGCTCCGTGACCACGCTCAAGGACATCGCGCTGGAGCTGAAGAAGGTGCCGACGAAGAACATCAGCTTCCTCACGGTGCCGGTGAAGGACAACCCGGCGGACGGCGTGGTCCACAAGACGGTGATCGTCGATCCGGCCCTCGCCCCGCAGGTGTTCGACGCGATCAACAGCGACGTCTCCTTCACCGAGGTGAAGAAGAAGCAGAAGGCGGAGAAGGACGCACAGGCCGCCCGTCTGAAGGGCACCAGGTCCGCGCCCGCCGACGTGCGGGTGCGGATCCTCAACGGCGGTGCCCAGGCGGGCAGCGCCCAGCAGACCCTCGACTGGCTGCAGAACGAGCAGGGCGTGCTGAAGTCGGAGAACGCGGGCAACGCCCCGGCGGAGCTGAGCAAGACCACGCTGGAGTACGCGCCCGACCAGGCGGCCCAGGCCAGGGAGCTGGCCCATCTGATGGGCCTGTCCGGCTCGGCGCTCAAGCCGGGCAAGAGCGTCACCAACTCCCAGGGGCTGCCGGCGATGACGCTGACCCTGGGCAAGGACTTCAAGGGCGCCGGGGTCTCCCTGACCGCTCCGTCGAAGGCGCCGACCGTCGACAAGTCCACGGCGGACAAGGTGAAGTGCGCCTCGTAGGTAACCCAATGGGCCCGTCGTGCGTCTAACTGGACGCGGGACGGGCCCGTTGTATGGCGCAAGGGTGGGGAGGGCAGGAAGATTGGCGCAGAGTGACGTGCGGGGGCAGGATCCTGCGGTCGACGACGCGATGTCGTTCGGACCGGGGGACGGGAAGTCACCGGAGGGGTCCGGCCGGCACGGCGGGGGGCGACGCAGAGGCGGTTCCACGACCGGGCGGCCACGGCGCAGACGGCGCGCACTGCGCTGGTCGGCGACCGTCCTGGCGGTGGTGATACTCGGCACGGCCGGCGCCGGTTTCCTGTACTACCAGCACCTGAACGCGAACATCCGCAAGGGTCAGCGCAGCAGCGCCGACGACTCCAAGGCGTACAAGACACCGGCGAACGCGGCCGGGCAGACGCCGTTGAACATCCTGGTGATCGGCTCCGACAGCCGCAACACTCCGGAGGACCTGAAGCTCGGCGGGCACCGCGAAAGCGTCGGCGCCCCGCCGCTGGCGGACGTGCAGATGCTCATCCACCTCTCCGCGGACCGCAAGAGCGCCGCCATGGTGAGCATCCCCCGCGACACCCGCGTGCACATCCCCGAGTGCGCTGACCCCAAGACCGGCAAGAAGTATCCGCAGACCGACGACATCATCAACACCACCCTGGCCCGGGGCGGGGCCGGCTGCACGCTGGCCACCTGGGAGAACCTCACCGGGGTCTACATCGACCACTGGATGATGATCGACTTCTCGGGTGTCGTCGACATGGCCGACGCCATCGGGGGCGTCGAGGTCTGTGTGAAGCAGAACGTCTGGGACCACCCGACGCCGGCCCAGCCCGGCGGCTCCGGGCTGAAGCTGAGGGCCGGGACGCGGAAGATCTACCACGAGCAGGCCCTGCAGTGGCTGCGCACGCGGCACGCCTGGGGCAGCGACCTGATGCGGGCCCGCGCCCAGCACATGTACCTGAACTCGATGGTGCGCACCCTGAAGCACCAGAACGTCTTCACGGACAGCGGGCGGCTGATGGGCCTGGCCGAGGCCGCCACCAAGTCGCTCCAGGTCTCCGAGGAGATCGGCTCGGTCAAGAAGCTGTACGACCTGGCCATGGAGCTGAAGTCGGTGCCGACGAACCGCATCACGTCGATGACGATGCCCAACGTCAAGGACTCGCTCAACGGCGAGCACGTGGTGCCGGACCCGGCCAACGCCGACAAGGTGTGGGAGATGCTGCGCGACGACGTGCCGTTCGACAAGAACGGCAAGCCGTCGGCCACGAAGCAGATCGCGAACAAGACCCCGGCGACCAAGTCGCCCTCCACGGACCCGGGCCGGCTGGGGGTGCTGGTGCGCAACGCCACCCAGACCTCCACCGAGGCGGCGGTCCGCGGCCGGGCGAACGACGTCGGCCAGGTGCTGGTGCACAAGGGCTACACCCGGGCGACCGCCGACACCTCCGGGACGCTGTCCGAGGAGAGCACGGTCGTGCAGTACCCGAGCGCGGACCTGCAGGGTGACGCGCAAGCCGTGGCGCAGGCGCTCGGCATCCCGATGAGCGCGGTGAAGCAGTCGACCGACGTCTCTGGGGTGACGGTGGTCGTGGGCGCGGACTGGCGCACCGGCACGAGCTATCCCAAGCCGTCCAAGCCGAAGGCCGGTGACGTGCCCGACGGCTCCGACGCCATCAACGGTGCGGACACCAGCACGTGCATGGACGTGTACAAGCCCTACCAGTGGTGACCGGACCGCCGGCCGGGTGACGGCACGGACACGAGGAGGGGCCCGCCGCCCGGGCGGCGGGCCCCTCCTGGCACGTCAGCGTCGTGCGTCGCCCTTCAGGACGGCCTTCGCCGCGGCCACCTGGGCGCGGTGGATCCGCCGGAGCTGCGCCAGCGCCCCGGCCCGCTCGCCGATCAGCGCCGCCTGGATCCGCGCTTCGGCGCCGAACCAGACCGGCAGCAGCCGGGTCTTCCGTTTGCACGCCACGTCCGCCACCGCAGTGGGTATCTCCCGTGCTCCCGGGCGGCCCTTGGCGAACGCGGGCACGTCGAGGGGGTCCATGGGCGAGGCGTAGTGATAGCCGCCGCTCGCCGCCATACAGCTCGACCAGCGGCGGAAGACGGCCACGACGGCCGGCTGCCGCATCGACCGCGCGTAACCGCCGTCGGCGATGGCGGCGGCCGCGGCGGAGATGTCCGGCCGGGCGTACTTCCCTTCGACGCGCTGGACCGCCTCGGCCCGGCACCCGCCCTTCGGGACGGCCTTGCCGTGGTAGGTCGCGCGGTCTCCCCTGAGCACCGTCAGCATCCCCGGCGGTGGCGGCGGCGCCGGGACGGCGGGGCCCGGCGGGAGGTGGTAGCCGTACGCCGACGCCTCCTCGGGGCTCGACAGTCCGTAGCGCCGGTCCGCGGTGTGCGTCTCCGGCTGCCGGACGAAGGAGTAGGAGATCCCGTAACGCGCCAGGCAGGTCTGCTCCAGTTTCTGCTCCGCCGACTGGATGAGCTCGCTCTGGACGGACGTCAGGCTGTAGGCGGCGATGGGCAGTTTCCCGCTGTAGTCGCCGGAGAGCACGGGCACGGCAGGGGCCGGGGCCCGCGGCGGGCCGGTCCGCCCGGCGGGCGGTGAGGACGGGCCGGCGCAGGCCGTCAGCGCCGCCGTGGCGAGGACCGCGACGGCGGCGCCGCGCAACGACGCCGGAAGAGAGGTGAGCACCGGGAGCCTCCACGGTGACGTGCGGCCCGGTGTCGGTCACCGGGCCGCACGCGCGGTGTCGTCAGAACTGGTAGCAGCGGCTGTCGTGGGTGAACTTGAAGGAGGCGTCGTTGTTGTAGGTGTTGTGGAGGCGGAAGACCAGCTTGGAGGGCGGGACCGAGTCGCAGGAGCCGCCGTAGCCGCTGTTGAAGTAGATGGTCACGTACGAGTTGGGCGACACGTTGTCCAGCGACGCGGCGTTGTTCTTCACCGGCTGGCCGTAACCGGCGTCCCCGGAGTACTCGTCGAAGGTGTAGCCGGCCAGGTTCGAGACGTTGTCGCGCTCGAAGTGGGCCGACGCGCCCTCCAGGTTGCTGTTGAAGTCGAAGACGACGCACAGCGAGCTGTCCAGGCAGTTGTCGGAGGCGTACGCCGACGCCGGCGCGGTGGCGGCGAAGAGCGAGCCCACCACGACGGGAAGGGCCACGGCCGCGGCGGCGATGTTCCTGCGGACGTTCATGACGTTCTCCTTGTTCGGAAGCGAAGGGTGTGCGGGAGGCGGCGGATCAGTAGGCCGCGGTGCGGGTGTCGGCCATGCCGGCCGCCGTGTCGACGGTGCCCTCGGCGAAGGAGGTCAGGCCCTTGTCGTAGACCATCGGCGTGTAGCACTGCTTCTGGCCCTGGCCGATGGTGCAGCTGTAGGTGCGGCCGTCGTTGTTGCGGGTGACGAACGCGTGGGCGCAGTCGTAGCCGGCGGCCGCGTTGCCGCACGCCGACTGGGTGTAGTCGAGGGTCAGTCTCGCCCAGGCGGTGTGACAGGCGGTGCTGTAGCGCAGCTCGATGGTGCCGAAGGTGGAGTGCGAGTTCTTCACGACCGCCGACTCCACGGTGGTGGCGCCGCTCGCGCAGCCCGTGGCGGACGGGTCGGAGCCGTCGTAGGTGTACGCCTGGGCGCCGCCGGTGGCGGCGATCATCGCGAGGCCGAGAGCGCCCGTGACCACGCCGGCGCGCGCGAAGTTCCGCAGGTTGAAACGCATTTCAGAGTCCCCCTATGAGCATGGGCATGACAGATGGAGGGACGGGCCCGTCCGGTCGCGGACGGGCCGTCCCGTGGGTGGGATGGGTGAGGTGGCGCGTCAGCGCCAGCGGAAGGAGGCGTTGTTGTTGTACGTCTTGACGAGGTTGCCCAGGTCACGCGGCGGGGCCACGTCCGAGGCGCCGGCGTAGTTGGAGTTGTAGTACGACACACCGGTCTTGTCGGTGCGGCTGTTGGCGTAGGACGCGGCGTTGTTCTTCACCGGGGTGTTCACGCCGTTGGTGCCCTGGCCGCCGTCGGAGAAGTTCCAGCCGGCCCAGTTGGAGATGTTCTCGTAGGTGGCCGTCCAGCCGCCCTTCTGGTTCGAGTTGTACCAGAGGCAGTAGTCGACATCGATGACACCGCCGCACAGGTTGTCCGGGATGCTGTCGGCCTGGGCGGGCGCGGCGGAGGCCAGCATGCCGAAGGTGCCGGCGGCGGCCATCGCGACGGCGACGGCGGAGCTGCGAAGGCGCATGGGGGGTTGGTCCCTTCTGGTGGTGAACTGATGGGTGAACCGGGGTGGTGACGCAGCGGTACGGTCACCGGGACCGACCGGCCTCGGCGGCGGCACGCTTGAGCTGGTCCTCCTTGTGCCGCTTGATCCGGGCCAACGTCTCGGCGTTCTTGTCGATCTCCGTCTGCTGCATCGCGGACTCGACGTCGAACCAGGTGCGGACGAGCCGGGTCTTCTTCTTGCATTCGACGTCCGCGCGGGCCGTCGAAATCTCTGCGGGGTCGGTCCGGGCCTTGCCGAACCTCGGGTCGTCGATCGCGTCCATGGGCGAGGCGTAGCGGTAGCCCCTGTCCGCCATGCACGAGGACCAGGCGCGGAAGACGGCCAGCACCCGGGGGTCCTTCTGGCTGCGGACGTAGCTGTCCAGGTTGATCCGGCGCGCGATCTCGTCGGGGCCGAAGGTGCCCCTGTCCCCGGCGAGCCGCCGCTTGGCCTCGCCGACGCACCCGCCGTCCGGGTCCAGCCGTCCGTCGGCACGCGGCTTGCCGCTCAGCGCGATGCGGCCCGCCTCGCCCAGCGACCGGACGTTGGCCCGGCCGGTCCTGGGCGTCGGGAAGTGGTAGCCGTAGGTGGCCGCCGTGTAGGAGTTGGCGATGCCGTACCGGCGGTCCATGACGCCGATGTCGGGGGTGTCGGTCTCGTCGGGGCGGTAGTCGAAGCCCTTGGCCTTCATGCAGTCGCGGGCCAGGTCGTTCATCGCGTGGGTGAGCAGGCCCATCTCGGACTCGGAGAAGATGTAGCCCTCGACCGGCAGGGCCAGGTCCGCCGTCAGGCTGGAGGACTTCGGGGCGAGGGAACTGTCCGGGGCGGCGGACGCCCGCGCCCCGCCGTGGTCGCCGCCCGCACCGGAGCACCCCGTGAGCAGCAGCGCGGCGGCGAACAGGACGGCGGTCGTTTTCTTTCGCATGCGTCTTCCTCGTGATCCCACGACGTCTTCGGGGTGGTGCGGGGCACTGTCTTCGGGGTGGCGCGGGCCGCACCCGGCCGGGCCGGTCACCGGCGCAGCGCTTCCGCCGGCTGGACGCGGCTCGCGCGCCAGGCGGGGTACAGGCCGGCGAGAAGTCCCGTGGCCAGGCCGATCGCGGGCGCGGCGACGACCGTCAGCGGGGCGATCACGGGTGTCCAGTCGCGTACGACGGCCATGCCGACCACCGTCACCGTGCCGAGGCTGGTGCCCACCAGGCCGCCCAGCGCGCCCAGGGCGCCCGACTCGGCCAGGAACTGCGCCGTGATGTGCCGGCCCCGGGCGCCCAGCGCGCGGCGCAGCCCGATCTCGCCGGTGCGCTCCAGCACCGCGACCAGCGTGGTGTTGGCGATGCCGACCGCACCGATCACCAGGCAGATGCCGGCCAGCAGCATGAACAGCTGGTCGAGGTCGGAGGTGACGTCGCCGCGCAGGGCGCGCGGGTCGGGCGGCGGCACGGCCCGGAACAGGTCGGGGTGCGCCGGATTGAGCGCGAGGGGTGCCTCGCCGGCGACCTGCCGGGCGGCGCCCAGGTCGGTCGAGACGAGCATCTCGGCCCGCCGCCCGCCGTCCGGGCCGCCCCAGATCCGCTGGGCCGTGGTGCGGGGCACGACGACGGACAGCAGCAGGTCCGCCTTGCGCCGCACGTCGTCGACGATGCCGATGACGGTGAAGGGGCGGCCGCCGACGAAGACGGCGGGCTGGGTCTCCAGGGTGGTGATCCCGAGCCGCGCGGCCAGTCCGGAGCCGATCACGGCGACGTTCTCGCCCCGCCGGTCGTGGAAGGCGTCGAAGATCCGTCCCTGCGCCAGATGCGGCTGGGCCGCCGCGAGGACGCCGGGCGAGGCCGCGATCACCTGGGTCCGCTCGCCCGTCGCCGGTTCCGCGGCCGAGCCGGGGGTACGGCGGCGACGAGTTCGTCGGCCCGCAGCCGCACGGGCCAGTAGACCCCCGCGTGCCGGACGCCGTGCAGCGCCTCGATGCGCCGGTCGGCGTCGGCCGGGAAGGCGTCGGTCAGCAGGTCGGGCTGGTCGCCGCCGGTGTCCTCGACGGTGACCTCCGTCGCGGACAGGGCGTTGAAGCGCGAGTCGATCTGCGAGGAGGCGGTGGCGGTGAGCCCGAGCACGGCGACGAACGTCCCGACGCCGAGCACGGTCCCCAGCGCGGTCAGCGCGGACCGCGCCGGCCGCTGCAGAATCCCGGCCATGGCCTCGGCGCACACGTCCCGCGCACTGAGCCGCGACCTCTCGACGGGCCGCACCGCCGCGGGCCGCCGCCACACCGGCCACCGGAGCACCCCGGGCAGCCGGGGGCGCGCCGGCCGGGCGCCGGGCAGACCGGAGCCGGGCGTGCCGGGGTCGGGGAGGCCGGCGTCGGGGCCGCCGGGGGCTCCCGTGCCGGGGCGGGGGGCCGGGCGGTTCATGCCGCCGTCCGTTCGGCGAGGACGCCGTCCCTGATCGTCAGCGTGCGCCGGCCGCGCGCCGCGACGCCCGGGTCGTGGGTGATCACGACGAGGGTCATGCCGTCGCGGTGGAGATCGTCCAGCAGACCCAGGACGGACCCGGCCGTCGCCGTGTCCAGGTTGCCGGTCGGCTCGTCGCACAGCAGCAGCGAAGGACGGGTGACGAGCGCGCGGGCGATGGCGACGCGCTGCCGCTCGCCGCCGGAGAGCCGGGTCGGCAGCGCGTCGGCGCGATGCGCGAGGCCCACCCGGGCGAGCGCCTCACGGGCCCGGGTACGGCGGTCCGTGCGCGGTCCGGTGTTGTAGACCATGGCCAGCATCACGTTCTCGGTGGCCGACCGGTGGGGCAGCAGATGGAAGCTCTGGAACACGAACCCGATGCGCCGGCCGCGCAGCGCGGTGCGGTCGGCGTCGCCGAGCCCACCGGTGTCCACGCCGTCGAGGAAGTACCGTCCGCTGGTCGGCGCGTCCAGCAGCCCGGCGATGTTGAGGAAGGTCGACTTGCCGGAGCCGGAGGGCCCGACGACGGTGACGTACTCGCCCCGCCGGATCGTCACGTCACCGGGCCGCAGGGCCGGTACGGGCGGCGGGCCCGGGTAGGTGAGACCGACACCGCGGAACTCCACGACGGGAGCGGCGAGGGTGCTCACCGGGCCGCCCCGGAGCCCTGTGCGACACCGACCACGACCTTGTCCCCGGCGAGGAGGCGGGCGCCGCCGACCGGGGTCACCGCGGTGTAGCCGTCGCCGGAGGTGCCGGTGCGCACCTCGATGCGGCGGCGGGTGCCCGAGCGGTCGAGGACCGTGACGGTGGTGCGCGAGTCGGCGCCGGCCGAGATCGCCGAGACGGGGACGACGAGGACCTTGTGCCCGGGGGAGGCGGCCTCGATGGTCAGCCGTACGTCCTGGCCGGCGAGGCGAGCCGGCAGCGGCGAGCCCGGCGTGACCGTGACGGCGTACCCCTCGCCGCCCTGCCCGCCGTCCTGTCCGCCGTCCTGCCCGTCGGCGTCGGAGCCGGAGGTGGTGGGCGCGTCCGCGACGCTGGCCACCGTGCCGGTGAGTTCGTCGCCGGTGACCTCGGAGTAGACGCGGACCTTCTGTCCGGGGTGGACCAGGCCCTTGTCCTGCAGGCTGAGCGAGCCGCTCACCACCAGCCGGCCGGCGGAGACGGTGGCGAGCTTCTCGCCCGCCTCGGCGCCGACCTTGGCCCCGAGGCTCTCGACGCGGGCGGGGAAGCCGGAGAGGAAGACGACCTCGGAGGCGGGCACCATCGGCCCGGAGACCGACTCCGCCTTCGCCAGGGCGGACTTGGCGTCGGCCAGGTCGGAGCGGGCGAAGCCGATGTCCTCGGCGCTCGCGCCCTTGCCGATGAGGCGGTCGAGTTCGCGCTGGGCCCGCTTGACGTCGCCACGGGCGGTGTCGGCGGCGGAGCCGTCGGTGGTGACCGGCTCGTAGCCGATCGCCTCGTAGAGCGCGGCGACCGCGCGCTTGGTGCCGGGCCCGAACACGCCCGGCCGGTCGGTCCCGGTGGGGTGCCCCAACTCGCGCAGGGTGCCCTGGAGTTGGCGGATGTCGTCACCGTGCGCGCCGGGCCTGAGGTCGCGGTAGACGGGCAGGCTGCCGCGCAGGGCGAACAGGGGGCGGCCGGAGACCTCGAGGAGGACGCGGCCGGCCGGGAAGGTCTGCCCGGAGCGCACCATCACCTTGGTGACGACGGGCTTGAGCCCGCCCTCGGCGGCGGCGATGTCCACGCTCTGCGACGCGGAGACGGTGCCCCGGGTGACGACCGTGTCGGAGAGCACGCGCCGCTCGACCGGGGCGGTGAGCACGTCGGCCGCGGGCGGCCGGGCGTCGGCGGCGGCCTGCGCGGGCGACTTCACATACGCGGAGGTCCACAGCGCGGTGGCGGCGAGCAGCACGGAACCGCCGGCCAGACCGCCCAGCAAGCGCTTGCGCCGCAACAGCGCAGACTTCTCCCCCGAGACGGACAAGAGTCCCCCAGATCCCCCATACCGCGAGCCTTTGGTCAGAAGGCCCACAGTTACTCCACAGTCGGGAGACAGCTGATCATTAATGAACCGAAACTGTCAAGAACCTTCACCGGGAGTCCCGTTGGCCGGTCAAGAGGGTCAACGCGCAGCAAACAAGGGGCGGTTGCGCAAGCAAAAGACAGGGCCCCTCCCCGGTGCGGGAGGGGCCCTGCCGGACGACTCGGCGGGAGCGCCGTGGGTCAGCGCGAGGCGAGGACCGCGGGCCTCCGCGATGCGATGACCTTGCGCGCCAGCGACTTCGGGCTGGTCAGAAAGCCCCAGCCCCACGACATGTGCATGGTGGCCAGGGCCACCGGGATCTGCAGCCGGGCCTTCAGCGGCAGCCCCTTGCCCGCCGGGACCGAGCCCGCGGCGATCGCCGCCAGATAGCCGCCGGGGACGACGAGGGCCCACGGGCTGAGCGCCGCGCCGACGACGATCCCGGCCGCAATCGCGCACAGAGCGGTGGGCGGGGCGAGGTAGCGCAGGTTGATGGACCCGGAGTGGTAGCGGGCCACGACGTGCCGCCAGCGGCCGTAGTCCTTGTACTGCTTGGCGAGGGCCCGGACGGAGGGCCGGGGGCGGTAGGAGACCTTGAGCTCCGGCGAGAACCAGATGAGCCCGCCCGCCTCCCTGATCCGGAAGTTCAGCTCCCAGTCCTGGGCGCGGATGAACTCCTCGTTGTAGCCGCCCTGCTGCTCCAGCGCCTCGCGGCGGAACACCCCGAGGTAGACCGTCTCGGCGGGCCCGGCCTCGCCGCCGGTGTGGAAGGCGGCGTTGCCGACCCCGATCTTCGAGGTCATCGCGGCGGCGACCGCGTGCTCCCAGTCGGTCTCGCCCTCGGCGTGCATGATGCCGCCGACGTTCATCGCGCCGGTCTCCTCCAGGAGGCGGACCGCGGTGGCTATGTAGTTCGGCGAGAGCATGCCGTGGCCGTCGACGCGGACCACGATCGGGTGCCGGGAGGCCTTGATCGCCGCGTTCAGCGCGGCGGGGGTACGGCCGGTCGGATTGGGGACGGTGTGCACGCGCGGGTCGTCACGGACCAGCTCGGCGGCGATCTCGTCCGTGCGGTCCGTGGACGGACCGAGGGCGATCACGACCTCCATCTCGCCGGCGTACTCCTGCGCGAGGATCGCTTGGACGGCCCCGCGCAGATGCCGCTCCTCGTTGAGGACGGGCATGATCACAGATACGGCGGGGTGTCGCACGTCGGGCTTGGCGTTCATAGGGGGCTCACGTTACCGCGAACGGGGGACACCGGTGCGCGCCGCCAGGGCTCGGGCCCGGGCTGGAGATCGTATCGGCCTACCGTGCTCACGGATCCCACGTACGGCCTCGTCCGGAGGTGCTCCCCTTTGGCCAGCCCGCCCCGGTCCCCCGCGCGACCGCAGCGCCGACCGCAGCCGCCCCGCCGGGTGCCGCGCCCGCCCGAGCGGCCCGTGCGCTCCGTACGGCCGCCCAGGCGACCCCGGTGGGCCATGCGGGCGCTGAGCACGCTGTCCGTCGTGGTGCTCGCCTCCGCCGGGATCGGGCACGCGGTGATCAGCAGCCTGGACGCGGGGATCGCGCGGGTCGACGCCTTCAAGGACATGAAGAACCGGCCGCTCGCGGGCCACGGCACGAACATCCTGCTGGTCGGCACCGACGGCCGCGACAAGATCAGCGAGCAGGAGCGGCGGAGGTACCGGCTGGGCGGGGCGCCCTGCCACTGCACCGACACGATGATGATCGTGCACGTCTCGGAGAACCGGGAGCGGGCCACCGTGGTGAGCCTGCCGCGCGACTCCTACGCCGAGGTCCCCGCGCACACCGACTCCGGGCAGGAGCGGCCGCCGCACCCGGTCAAGCTCAACGCGGCCTACGCCGAGGGCGGTCCCCAGCTGACCATCCGCACGGTCGAGAACATGACCCATCTGAAGATCGACCACTATCTGGAGGTCGACTTCACCAGCTTCATGAAGACCGTGGACGTGCTCGGCGGGGTGAACGTCTGCACCACGACCCCGCTCAAGGACTCCTTCACCGGCCTCGACCTCACCCCCGGCACGCACCTGCTCAACGGCGGGCAGGCCCTGCAGTACGTGCGGGCCCGGCACGTGGACGGGGCCAGCGACCTCGGCCGGATGAAGCGGCAGCAGCGGTTCCTGGCCGCGCTGATCGAGCGGGCCACCTCCTCCGGGGTGCTGCTGAACCCGATGCGGTTCCGGGACGTGACCCGCGCGGTGCTCGGCTCGGTCCGCGCCGACGAGGGCTTCGGCACCGACGAGCTGCTCGACCTCGGCCGGGCCATGCGGAACTTCTCCCCCTCCTCCTCCGAGTTCACCACCGTGCCCATCGGGCAGATCAACTACGCCGTCAAGGGCCTCGGCTCGACCCTGAAGTGGGACCAGACCAAGGCGGACCGGCTCTTCACGGCCCTGCGCGACGACAAGCCGCTCACCGTGGACCAGCCGCAGCGCGCACAGCCCCGTGTGCGGCCTCCGGCGCCCGTCGACGTGGATCCCCGGCAGATCCGGGTCCAGGTGGCGAACGGCACCGGCGCCGTCGGCCTCGCCAAACGCGTCGACGCGGCGCTCGCGGGGACCGGCTTCGCCACGACGCACCTGCCGGTGACGGCCGCCGGGCACGTGCCACGCACCGTCATCTCCTACGACCCCCGCTGGGACCGCTCGGCCCGTGCGCTGGCGGCCGCCCTGCCGGGCGCCGAGCTGCGCGCCGTACCGGGCCAGGGCCCGCTGCTGAAGGTGGTCGCCGGGGCGGACTTCAAGGACGTGCACAAGGTCAGCTACGAGGACCCGGCGCAGCCCCAGCAGGCCCCCGTCCGCGGCAACGAGGTCGTGTGCTCCAGCAGCTAGCTCACGAGGCGCACTTGACCTGGTCGGCCGTGTGTGTCGGGACGGCCGGCGGCTCGGCCGGGCCGGTCAGGGGGACGCCCGCGCCCCGGAAGTCGGCGCCGAGCCGCAGCACGACCGCCGGGAGCCCCTGGTCGTCGGTCTCGCTCCCGCCCGGTTTCAGCGCGGAGGCCGGCAGCCCCATGAGGTCGGCCAGCTCGCGCGCCTGACCGGCCTGGGCGGGGGCGTACTCCAGGATGGTCTTCGGCTGGTGCGTGCCGGTGTTGCCGCGCTGGCCGGACTTGGTCACGCCCTTCTCGGTCTGCAGCCAGGCCAGGGTCGTCTGGGCGGAGCCGGCGGGGGCCCCGGCGTTGTAGAGGACGACCCGGACGTCGCCGGGCGCCGAGCGCGGGCCCTTGATCCGGGCGGCCTCCCGCGCCTTCTGCTTCTGCTTCACCTCCGTGAAGGAGGTGTCGTTCCCGATCATGGAGAAGACCTGCCGGGCGGGCTCCTCCTGCACGACGACCGTCTTGTGGACCGGGCCGTCGGCGGGGTTGTCCCGGACCGGCAGGGTGAGGAAGGTGATGTTCTTCGGCGGCACCTTCTTCAGCTCCAGGGCCACGTCCTTGAGCGTGGTGATGTGCCCGATGCCCTTGTCCACCGTGAGCGCCTTGGTCGCCGTCTCCGCCAGGTCCAGCAGTCTGCCCGGGCTGGTGAGCGTGGAGTCGGACTTCATCTTGCGGAACAGGGACCCGAGGAACTGCTGCTGGACCTTGATGCGGTCGAGGTCGCCGCGGTTGCCCCAGCTGTACCGGGTGCGGACGAAGGCCAGCGCCTGCTCGCCCTCGATCTTCGCCGGTCCGGCGGGCAGGTCCAGATGCGACTTCTCGTCCTTCACGGGGTGCGCCAGGCAGACGTCGACGCCGTCGACGGCCGTGGTCAGCGTCTTCACGGCGTTGAAGTCGGCCATCATGAAGTGGTCGATCCTCATGCCCCCGGCGAGCCGCTCCACGGTACGGACCGTGCAGCCGGGGTCGCGGCCCAACTGGCCGAGGCTGGTGTTGAAGCGGACGCCCCGGGCGCCCGGCACGGTCTTGAGCGAGCCGTCCGGCTGTCTGGTCGGGCAGTCCGGCACGTCGGTGATCAGGTCCCGGGGGATGCTGAGCGCGGTCGCGTTCGTCCGGTCCTGGGAGACGTGCAGCAGGATGTTGGTGTCCGCGTGCCCGACGCTGTTGGCGTCGCCGTAGCCGGAGTCGCCCTTGCCCTGCCGTTTGTCGGTGCCGATCACCAGGATGTTGAACGCCTTGTCCCTGCTGAAGGAGTCGCTGGTGGCGCCGGCGGTGTCCGTGGTGGTGATGTTGCTGTCGAGGTGCCTCAGATAGACGTAACCGCCGACGGCACCGGCGGCCACGACGAGGGCCAGCGTGCCGCCGGTCCACAGCAGAATCCTTTTTCCGGTGGACTTCCCGCCCGTGGGCCTCTTCCCGGCCCTGCGCTGGGCACGGCCGCCGTCGCGGCCCGCGGCGCGGCGCGGACCGGGCACCCGGCGCTCTTCCGCGGCGTCCGGCGTGGACCGGGGCCCGGGCACGGCCGGCTCCCCGGCGGAGGGGGCCGGCCGCAGCTCGTACTCGCCGGTGTGCGGGTTGCGCACCCACCGGTCCGCGGGGTCGATGTCGTCACCGTGATCCGGTCCTGATATGTCCACGCCATCACAGTATCCGCACAGATCTCGACAGAGGGCGGCCGTGACGTTTCCCACTCCCGTGCAACCCCCTTGAAAAAGACGGGAGTTGCTAGTCCTCGAAGCCCTCGGCCGCCCGCTTCTCGCGCAGCTCGCGGATCTCCCGGCGGCGGGCCAGGCGGTGGGTGCGGCGGATCTGGGCCTCCTGGTAGCGGCGGCGGTCGCGGTCGGTCTCCGGGATCACCGGCGGCACCCGGCGCGGCTTGCCGTCCGCGTCGACGGCCGCGAAGACCAGGTACGCGGAGCCGACCTGGGTGGGCGGGGTCGACTCGTTCCAGCGCTCGGCGAGGACCCGGACACCGACCTCCATGGAGGTCCGCCCGGTCCAGTTCACCTGCGCCTTCACATGGACCAGGTCACCGACGCGGACCGGCTCCAGGAAGGCCATCTCGTCCATGGACGCGGTGACGGCGGGACCGCCGGAGTGCCGGCCCGCGACGGCGCCCGCCGCGTCGTCGACCAGCTTCATGATCACCCCGCCGTGCACCGTCCCCAGCAGGTTGGTGTCGTTGTGGGTCATGATGTGGCTGAGAGTGGTGCGCGAGGCGGACGTCGGCTTGCCTGGTATGTCCGGTTCCATGTCCGGTTCCACGTCCGTGGCCTGGTCTGTCATGCCGTCCACCTTATGCCGAAGCGAACATCGCGGAATTTGTGTCGGCTTCGCAACAGCGCCGCTGTTATTTTCCGACAGCCCTTGTAAGCCACACAGCGGCGCCCTGCACACTGGGGCGCATGAATGACTGGCCCGAGGGATGGTCCGACGACAACCGCGGCGCGCGCTACGGACGCGGCAGTGCCGGCTCGCAGCCGGAGGCCGCCCGCGTGATGCGGCAGGTGCGGCGCGGCCCGGCGGTACCGCCCGGGCAGCGCTCCTACGGCGACCCCGGCCCGGCGGCACCGCCGTACGGGGCCGGAATCCCGCCGCAGCCGTCATACGTCGACGGCCAGGGATACGACGACGGCGCCGGTTACGACAGCGGCTACAACACCGGGCAGGTGTACGGCGGCGGCCGGCGCGACGGCGGCTTCATACCCAACGACAACGACCCGGACCCGGATCTCCAGCACTACCGGCCGCGCCCGAACTGGCGGCGCCGGCTCAAGTGGACCGCGATCACGCTGGCGACCGTGCTGGTCGTCACATCCGTCGCGACCTACTTCTGGGCCGACTCCAAGCTGCGCCGCGAGGTCGACCTGTCCAAGGTCATCGACCGGCCGGCGTCGGGCGCCGGCACCAACTACCTGATCGTCGGCTCGGACAGCCGTGAGGGCATGTCCAAGGCGGACGAGAAGAAGCTGCACACCGGCTCCGCCCAGGGCAAGCGCACGGACTCGATGATGATCCTGCACGTCGGCGACAACGGCGACACGCTGATCTCGCTGCCGCGCGACTCGAACGTCACGATCCCCTCCTTCCGGGGCTCCACGTCCGGCAAGATCCGCCCCGCCATGGGCCAGAACAAGCTGAACGCGGCGTACGCCTACGACGGCCCGACGCTGCTGGTCCGCACGATCGAGTACAACACCGGTCTGCACATCGACCACTACGTCGAGATCGGCTTCCAGGGCTTCGCCAACATCGTGGACGCGGTCGGCGGTGTCACCATCGACATCGACAAGGGCTTCAAGGACAAGTACTCGGGCGCCGACTTCAAGGCCGGCAAGCAGACCCTCAACGGCGCGCAGGCCCTCGCCTTCGTCCGTACCCGGCACGCGTTCGCGGCCTCCGACCTGCAGCGCACCAAGAACCAGCAGAAGTTCCTCTCCGCGCTGGCCCACCAGGTGGCCACCCCGTCCACGGTCCTCAACCCCTTCAAGTTCTACCCCGTGATGGGTGCGGGCCTGGACTCGCTGATCGTCGACAAGGACATGTCCCTGTGGGACCTGGGCTCGATGTTCTGGGCGATGAAGGGCGTCCAGGGCGGTGACGGCACGTCGATGAACATGCCGGTCTCCGGCTCCGTCGGCGGCAACCTCGTCTGGGACAAGGCGAAGGTCAAGACGCTGGTGAACGAGCTGAACAACGACCAGAAGGTCACCGTCTCCGGCAACTAGCCGAAGCGGACGACCGCAGGAAAAGGGGTCGAGGGCACCCGCGCGGGTGCCCTCGACCCCTTTTCCTGCCCGGCCGTGAGGGGCTCACGTTCCGGCGCCCGCCATCGCGCGACAGGTCTCCGAACAGCGGCGACACGCCTCCGCGCAGCGCATCATCTGCTGGTCGTCGGGCATGGACATACACGCCTCGGCGCACATCTCGCACACCTTGGCGCACAGCGTGCACATCTCGGCGGACATGGGCGAGCGGCGCATCATCATGTCGGCGCACACGCGGGTCGTCTCGGAGCAGTCCATCAGGGCGCGCATGACCTGCATCTGCTGCTGGCCGCCCTTCTGCATGCAGGAGCTCATGGTCTCCTCGCACATGCTGTGGCAGTTCATGCAGGCCTCGATGCAGTCCTGCATCTGCTGGGTGAGCGCCGGCGTCATCTGGGACTGGGTCATGGGTCCTCCTCAAAGGCGGGGGCCCGGGGGCGGACCCCGTGTGCTTCCGTCCTACGCCGCCCCGGTCCCGCCCGCATGTGACCGACCGGTCGTAAGGTGCGGCGGAGCAGCACAAAGGCGCCCCGGAGGGCGCCTTTGCGAGGAGACCCGAAGGCCCGTGCCGTTACGGCAGGTTGCGGGCCATGACGATCCGCTGTACCTGGTTGGTGCCCTCGTATATCTGGGTGATCTTCGCGTCGCGCATCATGCGCTCCACCGGGTAGTCGCGGGTGTAGCCGTAGCCGCCGAGGAGCTGGACGGCGTCCGTGGTGACCTCCATCGCCACGTCCGAGGCGAAGCACTTGGCGGCGGCACCCAGGTACGTGAGGTCGGCGTCGCCGCGCTCGGAGGCGGCGGCGGCCTGGTAGGTGAGGGCGCGGGCCGCCGAGATCTTCATGGACATGTCGGCGAGCATGAACTGGATGCCCTGGAAGTCGGCGATCGGCTTGCCGAACTGCTTGCGCTCCTGGACGTAGCCCTTGGCGTAGTCGAAGGCGCCCTGCGCCACGCCGAGCGCCTGGGCGGCGATGGTGATGCGGGTGTGGTCCAGGGTCTTCATGGCCGTCATGAAGCCGGTGCCCTCCTCGCCGATCATGCGGTCGGCGGGGATGCGGACGTTGTCGAAGTAGACCTCGCGGGTCGGGGAGCCCTTGATGCCGAGCTTCTTCTCCGGGGCGCCGAAGGAGACGCCCTCGTCCGACTTCTCGACGACGAAGGCCGAGATGCCCTTGGAGCGCTTGGCCGGGTCCGTGACCGCCATCACCGTGTAGTACTCGCTCACGCCCGCGTTGGTGATCCAGCGCTTCACGCCGTTGAGGACCCAGTGGTCGCCGTCGCGGACCGCCTTGGTCTTCATGCCGGCCGCGTCCGAGCCCGCCTCCGGCTCCGACAGGCAGTACGAGAACATCGCCTCGCCCTTGGCGAGCGGGGTCAGGTACTTCTTCTTCAGCTCCTCGCCGCCGGAGAGGATCACCGGCAGGGAGCCGAGCTTGTTCACGGCGGGGATGAGGGAGGAGGAGACGCAGGCGCGGGCGACCTCCTCGATCACGATGACCGTGGCGAGCGCGTCGGCGCCGGCGCCGCCGTACTCCTCGGGCACGTGCACCGCGTGCAGGTCGCCCGCCACGAGGGCGTCGAGGGCCTCCTGGGGGAAGCGGGCCTCCTCGTCCACCGCCGCGGCGTACGGCGCGATCTTCGCCTCGACCAGGGAGCGGACGGCGTCCCGGAGCATGTCGTGCTCCTCGGACGGGCGGTACAGGTCGAAGTCAGCCGTTCCGGCCACGGTCTCTCACGCTCCAAAGACGCAGTGATACTGATGCTAATTACCGTTAAGTAACTCAAATTTTAGAGTGTGGCCCGCAGCACGCCTACGTGAGCTACACGACAGCGGGGAGATTGCCCGGCGAGGGGCCCGACTATGCTCAGGGGCCGCATCACCGACGTACCCGAGCTGGAGCACATCCATGAGCCTGAAGATCACCGTGATCGGCACCGGCTACCTCGGCGCCACACACGCCGCGGCCATGGCCGAGCTCGGCTACGAGGTGCTGGGACTCGACGTCGTACCCGAGAAGATCGCCATGCTGGAGCGCGGCGAGACCCCCATGTACGAGCCGGGGCTGGAGGAGCTGCTGCGCCGGCACGTGGCCGGTATCGAGGGCTCCACCGGGCGGCTGCGGTTCACCACCGACTGGGCCGAGGTCGGCGCCTTCGGCGACGTCCACTTCGTGTGCGTCAACACCCCGCAGCGGCACGGGGACTACGCGGCCGACATGTCGTACGTCGACTCCGCGATCTCCTCCCTCGCCCCGCATCTGCACGGCCCGGCCCTGGTCGTGGGCAAGTCGACCGTGCCGGTGGGCTCGGCCGAGCGGCTGGCCGGCCACCTCGCCGAGCACGCCCCGGCGGGCGGCGACGCCGAGCTGGCCTGGAACCCGGAGTTCCTGCGCGAGGGCTTCGCCGTCCAGGACACGCTGCACCCGGACCGGATCGTGGTGGGCGTGCGCAGCGAGCGCGCCGAGAAGCTGCTGCGGGAGGTGTACGCGACGCCGATCGGCGGGGGCACGCCGTTCGTGGTGACCGACTTCCCGACGGCCGAGCTGGTGAAGACTGCCGCGAACTCCTTCCTCGCCACGAAGATCTCCTTCATCAACGCGATGGCGGAGGTGTGCGAGGCCGCGGGCGGTGACGTGGCGAAGCTGGCGGAGGCCATCGGGCACGACGACCGGATCGGGAAGAAGTTCCTGCGCGCCGGGATCGGCTTCGGCGGCGGCTGTCTGCCGAAGGACATCCGGGCGTTCATGGCGCGGGCGGGCGAACTGGGCGCGGACCAGGCGCTGACCTTCCTGCGCGAGATCGACTCCATCAACATGCGCCGGCGCGGGCAGATGGTGGAGATGACCCGGGAGGCGCTCGGCGGCGGCTCCTTCCTCGGCAAGCGGGTCGCGGTGCTCGGCGCCACGTTCAAGCCCGACTCGGACGACGTGCGTGACTCGCCCGCGCTGAACGTGGCCGGCCAGATCCACCTCCAGGGCGGCCAGGTCACGGTGTACGACCCGAAGGGTATGGGGAACGCCCGCAAGGTCTTCCCCACCCTGGGCTACGCCGACTCCGCGCTTCAGGCCGTGCGGGGCGCCGACGTCGTCCTGCACCTCACCGAGTGGCGGGAGTTCCGCGAGCTGGACCCGGCGGCGCTCGGCGAGGCCGCGGCGGCCCGGGTGATCCTGGACGGCCGCAACACGCTCGACCCGGAGCTGTGGCGCCGGGCGGGCTGGACGTACCGCGCGATGGGCCGCCCGACGGCCTGAGGGCACACGGGGCGAGGGGCGGCCCCGGCCCGAGGACATACGGACAGACGCCGGTTCGGCCGAGGCTCAGTCGGCCGAACCGGCGTCTGTCCGCATTCTGCACCACCGGACACATACGTGGCCGGTGAACTGCCTGTGTCTTACCCCTCCTTGGCCCGGTACCGGCGCATCTTCGCCCGTGCCCCGCACACCTGCATGGAGCACCAGCGGCCGCGTCCGGCCGGGCTGCGGTCGTAGTACGCCCAGTGGCAGTCGGGGGCCTCGCAGGCCTTCAGCCGCATCCAGGTGCCCTGCGTCAGGCCCTCGGCGACGGCGGCGGCGACCCGGGAGAGCAGCGGGGCGTCCGGGGCGGGGGCGAGGGCTGCGGAGCCGTCGCGGTCGTCGACGGCGACGTACAGGGGGGCGTGGGCCAGCAGCCGGCCGAGCGGGGCGACCTCGCGGTGCGGGGCGTGCCCGGCGTGCGCGAGCAGCACGGCCCGCAGCGACTCGCGCAGCTCCCGCGCCTCCTCCAGCCCGTCCTCGGTGATCCCGAAGCGCCCCCGGCCCTCCTCGGTGTCCAGCGTGTCGGCGCCGGTCTCGACGTCCAGCGTGTTGACCAGGGACTCGACCAGCGCCAGGGCTCCGGGGGCGGCCGATCTCTCATTCATGGTTGCGACGTTACCCCCAATGCGGGAGCATGCAGTAACCGTTACCGGTTACCCGTCTCTATGGGTAACCGTGCCCGTGACACAAGGAGGTAGTCATGGCTCTCGCCAAGCTCGGCGTCGTGGTGCTGGACTGTCCCGACCCCCGCGCGCTGGCCGGCTTCTACGCCGAGGTGCTGGGCGGCACGGTGGAGGTGCAGGGGGACCCCGAGGACGACGGGTGGGTCGACCTGAAGGTGCCCGGCGGGACGGCGCTGGCCTTCCAGCGGGCGCCCGGGTACGTGCCGCCGAAGTGGCCCGCGCCGGACGCCTCGCAGCACTTCCACCTGGACCTGGTGGTGGAGGACCTGGACGCGGCCGAGAAGGGCGTGCTGGAGCTGGGCGCCAGGCCGCTGGACGCGGATGACCGCGAGCGGACCTTCCGTGTGTACGCCGACCCCGCTGGGCACCCGTTCTGCCTGTGCGCCTGCTGAGCCGCCCGAAGGAGGACACCATGGCGTCCGTCGCCCGTTTCCGCTCCGTCGTGCTCGACTGCCCCGATCCGCACGCGCTGGCCGCCTTCTACGCGGCGGTGGCCGGGGGCACCCCCGAGGCCGAGGACGACGACTGGGTCGTCCTGCGGGTGCCGGACGGGCCGCGGCTGGCCTTCCAGCGGGCCGAGGGGCACACCCCGCCGGAGTGGCCGCGCGCGGACCGCAACGGCCAGCAGTTTCACCTCGACTTCGACGCGGGCCGGACCTGGGCCGAGATCGACGCGGCCCACGAGCGGGTGCTGGCGCTGGGCGCCCGGCCGCTGGACCTTCAGGACCGGGAGAAGAAGGACTTCCAGGTGTACGCCGACCCGGCCGGGCATCCGTTCTGCCTGTGCCGGATCGAGCACCCGTGACGCCCTGATCAGGAGCCGTCCAGCTCCCCGATCTTCGCGTTGGACGCCTCCCGGCGGTGCTGCGCGGCCCGCGCCGTGAAGTCCGCGCTGCGCAGCACCCGTTGGACGTTGCCCCAGGTCAGCAGGGCCAGCTCGGTCTCCGACCAGCCGCGCCGGAGCAGTTCGGCGATCAGGTGGGGGTAGCGGGAGGCGTCGGCGAGGTCGCGGGGGTGGGCGGCGCCGGAGTCGTAGGTGCCGGACAGGCCCACGCACTCCGGGCCGGCCACGTCCCGGACGTGGTCGAGGTGGTCGGCGACGTCCTGGACCGCCGGCCCGGTCTGCTCGGCGGTCAGCGGCACCATGCACAGGCCCCCCGCCGCGCCCACCGCCGCGAGCAGCTCGTCGGACAGGTTGGCCGGATGCGGGCGCAGGGCCCGGGCGGCGGAGCGGGTGCACAGCACCGGGGTCTTGGACAGCGCGAGGGCACGTGCGGCAGTGGCCGGGGAGGCGCCGGAGACATCGGCGACCACACCGAGCCGGTTCATCTCGCGCACCACCTCCTCGCCGAACCGGGTCAGCCCCCTCTCCCCCGCCCACGCGGTGCCCGCGAGCGTGAGCACGCGCAGGCCGAGGGCGTGCAGGACACGCAGGATGCCGAGGGAGTCGTCGAGCGCGGTGGCATGGGCCGGGCCCAGCACCACCGCGACCCGGCCGCAGTTGCGGGCGTCGATGATCTGCCCGGCGGTGCCCACCAGGCGCAGGCCCTCCGGATGGGCCTCGATCACCGACCGCGCCTGGTCCAGCTGTTCCAGCGTCGCGGAGGTGGCACGGTCGCCGCCGGGGCCCTCGGGCAGGTGCAGCGACCAGAACAGCGCGCCCACATGCCCCTCCCGCATCCGCGGTATGTCGGTGTCGACGGCCGCCTCGCCCAGCTCCAGGTCGTACCAGGACAGATGGCGCAGGGCCCACGGCAGTCCGCTGTAGCCGTCGGCGACCGGGTGGGCGGCCAGCAGGGCGTGGGCCCGCTGCAGGGACGCGGGCTCCGAGACAAAAGGGTCGTCCGGCAGGCCGCCGTCCTCACCGACCTCGGTCGTGGAGGGGATGTCGTCCTGGAGGTCGGCCATGGCGGGCTCCGTACGTCGTCGTGGCTTACGCGGTCGAGAGCTGCGTCGGGCTGGGCGTATCGCCACGGTCGCACGGAGGGGAGGATGGCTTCCTGGTGAGTGGGGCGTTCGGGGGTACGGCCGGTCAGGCCTCCCGGGCCGTGCGGATGACCTCGTCCAGGGTCTCCCGGGAGCGCCGCAGATCGGCGATCATGCGGTCGATCCGGTCGCGCTCGGCGGTCAGGTCCCGCACCAGACGCGGGGTGGCGATCGCGGAGGGTCCGCCGTCCCGGTCGCGCATGCAGGGCAGCAGCTGCCTGATCTTCTCGCTGTGCAGCCCGGCCGCGTACAGCTCCTGGATCCGGATGACCCGGTCGACGGCCCGTTCCGGGTAGTCGCGGTGGCCGCCGGGGGTGCGCTCGGCGGTGAGGAGCCCCTGGGTCTCGTAGTAGCGCAGCGACCGCTCGCTCACGCCGGTGCGCCGGGCGAGTTCACCGATCCGCATGTCCGCCTCCGCCGGAAGAGGGCTTGAATCTCACATCGGTGTCAAGTTCTACCGTGCCGGCATGACGCAGACAACGCACTTCACGGACCCCGCGGACCCCACCGGCCTCCTGGCACCGGCCCGGCTCGGGCGGCTCGCCCTGCCCAACCACCTGGTGATGGCCCCGCTCACCCGCAACCGCGCGGAGGCCGACGGCACCCCCACGGACCTGATGGTCACCCACTACGCCCAGCGCGCCTCCGCCGGACTGATCATCGCCGAGGGCTCGACGCCCAACCCGGTCGGGCAGACGTACCCGGACATCACCGCCATCCACACCGACCGGCACGTGTCCGGCTGGCGGCGGGTCACCGACGCGGTGCGGGCGGCCGGCGGGCGGATGTTCCTCCAGCTCCAGCACGGCGGCCGGGTGAGCCATCCGGCGACCACCGGCCTCACCCCGCTCGCGCCCTCCCCCGTCCCCCTGCCGGAGACGATCTTCACCCCGCAGGGCCACCGGCGGGCCGCGGTCCCGCGCGAGATGACGGCGGACGACATCCGCGCCACCGTCGCCGACTTCGCCGCCGCCGCACGCCGGGCCGTCGAGGCGGGCTTCGAGGGCGTGGAGGTGCACTCGGCCAACGGGATGCTGCTGCACCAGTTCCTCGCGGACGACACCAACCGCCGCACCGACGGCTACGGCGGCCCCGCCGAGCGGCGGGTGCGGTTCGCGGCGGAGGTGACCGAGGCGGTGGCCGACGCGATCGGCGCGGACCGGGTCGGCATCCGCATCTCCCCCGCGAGCACGGTCAACGGCGTCCTGGAGGAGGACACCGACGGCCTCTACGCCACGCTGCTGGACCGCCTGAAGGGGCTGGACCTCGCCTATCTGCACCTGGTGCGCTCCGGCCCGGCCACCGGCTGGTACCGGCGGATCCGCGCCGACTGGCCCGGCGTCCTCATCGGCAACCCCGACCTGACCGACCTGTCCACGCAGGGCGTCACCCGGGCCGCGCGGGAGATGCTGGCGGCCGGCGCCGACCTGGTGGCGCTGGGCCGGCCGTTCCTCGCCAACCCGGACCTGGTCACCCGGCTGCGCCTCGGCGCACCGCTCAACCCGGTCCGGGAGAGGTACTTCATGTACGTGGGCGGGGCCGCCGGCTACAACGACTACCCCGCCCTCGCGGATCAGGCGGGACTGCCGTCCAGCGACTCGATGGTGGCGTCGGACGGGGCGCGGGTCGCCTGAAGGTCACGGGCCACGTCCTCCGCCGCGCCCAGCACCCGCACCGCGTTCTGCCAGGTCAGCTTGGCCAGGTCGGCCTTGGACCAGCCGCGGTCCAGCAGCTCGGCGAGCAGGTTCGGATAGCCGGAGACGTCGTTCAGACCGTCCGGGGTGAAGGCGGTGCCGTCGTAGTCGCCGCCGATGCCCAGGTGGTCGATGCCGGCCACCTCGCGCATGTGGTCCAGGTGGTCCGCGACCGTGGACACCGTGGCGACCGGGCGCGGGTTGCGCTCCTCGAAGGCCTGGTGGATCTTCATCGCCTCGGGGCTGGTGTCGAGGTGGTGCAGACCGTGGGCGCGCATGTTCTCGTCGGCCGCGGCCGTCCAGTCGACGGCCGCCTGGAGCACGAACTTCGGCACGAACGTCACCATCGCCATGCCGCCGCCCGCGGCCATCCGCTCCAGGACGTCGTCGGGGATGTTGCGCGGATGGTCGCACACGGCCCGCGCCGAGGAGTGCGAGAAGATCACCGGCGCGGACGTGGTGTCCAGCGCGGCCCGCATGGTCGTGGGGGCCACGTGGGAGAGGTCGACCAGCATGCCGAGGCGGTTCATCTCGCGGACCACCTCGCGGCCGAACGCGGACAGACCGCCGACCTTCGGCTCGTCCGTGGCGGAGTCCGCCCAGTCGTTGTTGTCGTTGTGGGTGAGCGTCATGTAGCGCACGCCCAGCTCGTACAGGCCGCGCAGGGTGCCGAGGGAGTTGTCGATCGAGTGCCCGCCCTCCGCGCCCATGAGGGAGGCGATACGGCCCTCCGCGCGCGCCGCCTCCATGTCGGCGGCGGTCAGCGCGGCCCGCAGATCGGCGGGGTGGCGGGCGATGAGCCGCCGTACGCAGTCGATCTGTTCGAGGGTCGCCGGCACCGCCCCGGGCAGGTCCGAGCGTACGTACACCGACCAGTACTGCGCCCCGACCCCGCCCGCGCGCAGCCGCGGGATGTCGGTGTGCAGATGGGCGTCCTGCCGTACGGCGATGTCGCGGGCGGCGAGGTCGTAGCGGACCTGCTCGCGCAGCGCCCACGGCAGGTCGTTGTGGCCGTCGACGACCGGGAACTCGCGCAGCAGGGACCGTGCTTCGTCCAGTGAGGTCATTGCCTGTTACTTCCCGAAGCCGAAGCCGCTCGACCCCTCGACCTTGGCACGCAGCCGCTTGCCCTTCTCGGTGGCCTGGTCGTTGAGGTCCTGCTGGAAGTCGCGCATCCGGTGCAGCAGGTCCTCGTCGTGCGCGGCGAGGATGCGGGCGGCGAGGAGACCGGCGTTGCGGGCACCGGCGACGGAGACGGTGGCGACCGGGACCCCGGCCGGCATCTGCACGATGGACAGCAGCGAGTCCATGCCGTCGAGGTACTTCAGCGGCACCGGCACGCCGATGACCGGCAGCGGGGTGACGGAGGCGAGCATGCCGGGCAGGTGGGCGGCGCCGCCGGCGCCGGCGATGATCACCTTCAGTCCGCGGTCGGCGGCCTGCTCGCCGTACGTGATCATCTCGCGGGGCATGCGGTGCGCGGAGACGACGTCGACCTCGTAGGCGATCTCGAACTCGTCCAGGGCCTTGGCGGCGGCCTCCATGACGGGCCAGTCGGAGTCCGACCCCATGACGATGCCCACGACGGGGCCGGCAGCGGTGCTCATTCGGTGATGGTGCCTCTCAGATAGCCGGCTGCGTGACGGGCGCGTTCCAGCACGTCGTCCAGGTCGTCGCCGTAGGTGTTGACGTGACCGACCTTGCGGCCGGGCTTCACGTCCTTGCCGTACATGTGGATCTTGAGCTTGGGGTCGCGGGCCATGCAGTGCAAGTACGCGGAGTACATGTCCGGGTAGTCGCCGCCCAGGACGTTGACCATGACCGTCCACTTGGCGCGCGGACGCGGGTCGCCGAGCGGGAGGTCGAGGACCGCGCGGACGTGGTTGGCGAACTGCGAGGTGATCGCGCCGTCCTGGCTCCAGTGGCCGGAGTTGTGCGGGCGCATCGCCAGCTCGTTGACGAGGACGCGGCCGTCGCGGGTCTGGAACAGCTCGACGGCGAGGTGCCCGACGACACCCAGTTCCTTGGCGATGGTCAGGGCCATCTGCTCGGCCTGCAGGGCGAGGGCTGCGTCCAGGTCGGGCGCCGGGGCTATGACCGTGTCGCAGACGCCGTTGACCTGCTGCGACTCCACCACCGGGTAGGCGACGGCCTGGCCGTGCGGGGAGCGTACGACGTTGGCGGCGAGCTCGCGGACGTAGTCGACCTTCTCCTCGGCGAGGACCGGGACACCGGCCCGGAACGGCTCGGCGGCCTCCTCGGCGCTGTCCACGACCCACACGCCCTTGCCGTCGTAGCCGCCGCGGACGGTCTTCAGCACGACCGGGAAGCCGTCCCCCTCGGCCGCGAACCGGACCACGTCCTCCGGGTCGGCGACGATCCGGTGCCGCGGGCACGGGATGCCGATCGCGTCGAGCCTCGCGCGCATCACGCCCTTGTCCTGGGCGTGCACCAGCGCGTCGGAGCCCGGACGCACGGGGATGCCGTCCGCCTCCAGGGCCCTGAGGTGCTCGGTGGGTACATGTTCGTGATCGAAGGTGATCACATCGCAACCGCGCGCGAACTCGCGCAGCGTGTCCAGATCGCGATAGTCGCCGATGACAACATCGCTCACGACCTGGGCCGCCGAGTCCTGCGGGGTGTCACTGAGAAGCTTGAACCTGATGCCCAACGGGATGCCCGCCTCGTGCGTCATACGCGCGAGCTGCCCCCCGCCGACCATGCCGACTACCGGGAACGTCACACCCCTAGCGTATCGGCCACGCCGGGACGGCCGGATCGTGTCCCTCTCACGAACTCTTACCAGCCACTTTCCGCCCTCTTTACGATCTGTTTCCTGGTCTTGGCCTTGTGCACAGGCGGTGGAGGGTTCGTCTGGATAGCATGGCTGGGCCGACGAAACCTACCGACGGGAGCTGCACAGCCATGGAACCTCGTTCCTCGGGGCTGCAACGGCTCGTACGCGAGGTGGCCAAGTTCGGCACCGTCGGCGTTGCGGGCATCTTTGTCAATCTCGGCGTCTTCAACCTGGTCCGGCACGTGTCCGACCTGCCGGTGGTGCGCGCCAGCATCATCGCGACCGTGGTCGCCATCGCCTTCAACTACGTGGGCTTCCGGTACTGGACCTACCGGGACCGCGACAAGAGCGGCCGCACCAAGGAACTCACGCTCTTCCTCTTCTTCAGCGCGATCGGCCTGGTGATCGAGAACGGCGTGCTGTACGCGGCGACCTACGGGTTCGGCTGGGACAGCCCGCTGCAGAGCAACGTCTTCAAGTTCGTCGGCATCGGCATCGCGACCCTGTTCCGCTTCTGGTCGTACCGCACCTGGGTGTTCCGGGCCATGCCGGCGCAGGAGGCGGAGTCGATCCTGGTGGCGGAGGCGAAGAAGCCGCACAACGAGCCCGAGCCGAAGTCCCAGCGGGTTCCCTGACCCGGCTCGCGGCCGGCGGTTCACCGAACCGTCGGCAGGTCCTCCCCCGTCTTGCGGGCCGGCGGCGTACGCGACAGGAACAGGCCGAAGACCGGTGGCTGGGCCTGGAGCAGCTCCAAGCGCCCCCCGTCGGCCTCCGCGAGGTCGCGGGCGACGGCCAGGCCGATCCCCGTGGAGTTCCGTCCGCTGATCGTCCGCTCGAAGATCCGCGCGCCGAGGTCGGCGGGGACGCCGGGGCCCTCGTCGGTGACCTCGACCACGGCCTGGTTGCCGGTGACCCGGGTGCGCAGCGCGACCGTGCCGCCGCCGTGCATGAGGGAGTTCTCGATCAGTGCCGCCAGCACCTGGGCGACGGCCCCCGGGGTGCCGACGGCCTGCAGATGCCGCTTGCCGGAGCTGACGATGGCCCGGCCGGCGCTGCGGTAGGCGGGCCGCCACTCGGCGAGCTGCTGCTGGATGACCTCGTCCAGGTCGAAGGTGACGGCGGAGCCGGTGCGCGGGTCGCGGGAGTTCGTCAGCAGCCGCTCGACGACGTCCGTGAGCCGCTCGACCTGGGTGAGCGCGACGTTCGCCTCTTCCTTCACGATGTCCGGGTCGTCGGTGAGGGTGATCTCCTCCAGGCGCATGGACAGCGCGGTGAGCGGGGTGCGCAGCTGGTGGGAGGCGTCGGCGGCCAGGCGCCGCTCGGCGGTCAGCATGCGCCCGATCCGCTCGGCGGAGGAGTCCAGCACATCGGCGACCCGGTCCAGCTCGGGGACGCCGTAGCGCTTGTGCCGCGGGCGCGGGTCGCCGGAGCCGAGCCGCTCGGCGGTCTCCGCAAGGTCGGTCAGCGGGGAGGCGAGCCGGTTGGCCTGGCGTACGGCGAGCAGCACGGCCGCGATGACCGCGAGCAGCGCCACCAGGCCGATGATCAGCAGGGTCCGGCCGACCTCGCGGGTGACCGCGGAGCGCGGCTCCTCCACGGTGACGCTCTCGCCCTCCTCGCCCCGCTGCGTGGCGCGGATCACATCGCCATGCGGCTTGGTGCCGATCTCGATGGGCGTCTGGCCGGGCATGCGGATGACCGCGTACTGCTCCTTGCTGACCGGATTGCGCAGCGCGTCCGCGTTGACCTTCTCCGCGGCGAGGAGCCGGCTGTCCACGATGCTGGCCAGCCGCACCGCCTCGGAGTCCACCCGCTCCTGGGCGCTGTTGCTGATCGTCCGGGTCTCGACGATCACCAGGGAGATGCCGAAGACGGCGATCACCACGAGGACGACGGCGAGGGTGGACTGGATGAGACGTCGGCGCATGTTCCGTTACCTGAGGTGATCGCTGGCCCTGGGGAGGGGCTCCGGGGGCTCAGCTCTTCTCGAAGCGGAAGCCCACTCCACGCACCGTGGCGATGTAGCGGGGGTTCGCCGCGTCGTCGCCGAGCTTCTTGCGCAGCCAGGAGATGTGCATGTCGAGGGTTTTGGTGGAGGACCACCACGTGGTGTCCCAGACCTCGCGCATCAGCTGGTCGCGCGTGACGACCCGGCCGGCGTCCCGCACGAGCACTCGCAGCAGGTCGAACTCCTTGGCGGTGAGCTGGAGTTCCTCGTCGCCCATCCACGCCCGGTGCGACTCGACGTCGATCCGCACCCCGTGGGTGGCCGGCGGCTGCTGCGGCTCGGCGGCACCGCGCCGGAGCAGGGCCCGTACGCGGGCGAGCAGTTCGGCGAGCCGGAAGGGCTTGGTGACGTAGTCGTCGGCGCCCGCGTCCAGGCCGACGACGGTGTCCACCTCGTCGGCCCGCGCGGTCAGGATGAGGATCGGCACGGTGTGGCCGTCGGCCCGCAGCCGGCGGGCGACCTCCAGGCCGTCCATGCCCGGCAGGCCCAGGTCCAGTACGACCAGGTCGACGCCGCCCTGCATGCCGGCGTCCAGCGCGGTGGGTCCGTCCTCGCGCACCTCGACCTCGTAACCTTCCCGGCGCAGGGCGCGGGCCAGCGGCTCCGAGATGGACGCGTCGTCCTCGGCGAGCAGTACACGGGTCATGAGGTGATGGTAGACCGCCCGCGCACGGTGCTGGGGTGTGATCGCTGCCAGGAACTCTTACCTTCGCACGCCGCCGGCACGTCGTCGGCACGTCGTTGGTACGAACCATCGCTCTAGGGATGCGATCGTAGGAAGGACCTTCGATTCAGGTCCTGCGGTTCCTTCGACACCTGTGATCCGTGTCTCAAGTCCTTCCATATCCGGCAGTGTCCTGCCTTACAGTGACCTGAACGCCTGTAGTACACCAGGGGACCTTCGGCGGGCAGACGACGCTGAAGGTCTCTTTTGTGTGCGGGTTGACGAAGATCAGCCTTGAAAGGAATGACCTCTGGCCGGGCTCCGCAGCGCATCGCCGCGCGACGGGGCGTGGATCCCGGTGGTCGCCGTCCACCGCTTCCGAGACCCGGAGGCTGAAATCCCCTCGGGCGTTGGGGGCGGGCGGCCGACCCTGCCGGTGCCGGCCGCCCCACCGGGCGCGCAACGCTCCAGCAGCGCGTCCCGACCAGCAAGGAACGACCATGGCGTCCAGCCTGACGAAGGACTCGGTCCGCCCGGGCACCCCCGGTTCCGAGAAGACCTTCTTCGGCCACCCCCGCGGCCTGGCCACTCTCTTCATGACCGAGATGTGGGAGCGTTTCTCCTACTACGGCATGAGGGCTCTGCTCCCGCTGTACCTGGTGGCCCCGGGCGGCCTCCACATGAGCGCGGGCACGGCGACCGCGATCTACTCGGTGTACGTGTCGCTCGTGTACCTGCTCGCCCTGCCCGGCGGCTGGGTCGCGGACCGCTTCCTCGGCCCCCGCAAGACGGTCGCCGCGGCGGGTCTGATCATCATGCTGGGCCACCTGTGCCTCGCGCTCCCCGTGGCCGCCAGCTTCTTCGTCGGCCTGGGTCTCGTCGCCATCGGTTCGGGTCTGCTGAAGGCCAACATCTCCACGATGGTCGGCCACCTCTACAAGGGCCCGGACGACCCGCGCCGGGACGGTGGCTTCACCCTCTTCTACATCGGCATCAACCTGGGCGCCTTCGCCGCGCCGCTGGTCATCGGCACCGTCGGTGAGAACGTCAACTGGCACCTGGGCTTCGCGCTGGCCGCGCTCGGCATGGCGCTTGGTCTGGCCCAGTACCTGCTGGGCGGCCGTCACCTGAACCCGAAGAGCAGCGAGGTCCCGACCCCGCTGAGCCCCGCGGAGAAGTCCGCCACCCTGCGCAAGGGCCTGATCTGGCTCGCCATCGCCGCGGTCTTCTACGGCGTCGTCGGCGGCACCGGCCACTTCACCCTGAACTGGGCGCTGATCCCGCTCACACTCATCGGCCTGATCGTGCCGGTCCTGGTCATCGCCCGCATCCGCCGGGACAAGGACCTGGACTCGGCCGAGAAGTCGAAGGTGTCGGCGTACGTCTGGTTCTTCGTCGCCGCCGCCGTCTTCTGGATGATCTACGACCAGGGTGGTTCGACCCTGTCGCTGTTCGCGGACGGCTCGGCCAAGAACTCGATCGCCGGCTGGACGTTCCCGGTCTCCTGGTACCAGTCGGTCAACCCGGTCATGATCATGGCCTTGGCGCCGGTCTTCGCCTGGCTGTGGCTGTGGCTGAACCGCCGCGGCAAGGAGCCGAGCACGATCGTGAAGTTCGCCTCCGGCCTGGTGCTGATCGGTGCGTCCTTCTTCCTCTTCCTCGCCCCGCTGTCGATCGCCGAGGGCGGTCACAAGGCCGCGGCGATGTGGCTGGTCGCGATCTACTTCGTGCAGACCGTCGGTGAGCTGACGCTGTCTCCGGTGGGTCTGTCGGTGACGACGAAGATGGCGCCGAAGAAGTACGCCTCGCAGATGATGGGTGTCTGGTTCCTCGCGGTCACCGCGGGCGACTCGGTCACCGCGCTGGTGTCCAACCCGGCCATCGGCGGCGTCAACCTCGACAAGATGGGCTTCGTCGCCCTGGAGGCCGTGCTCGCCGTCGTCGCCGGTGTGGCGGTGTGGATGTACCGCAAGAAGGTCAACAAGCTCATGGGAGACGTGCACTGACGTGCGCGGACGTCGCTGACCTCCGCTGAGGCGGCTCCCTGAGGAGGGCCACCGCATCCCCGGATGCGGTGGCCCTCTTCCGTGTGTCCGGGAGTCAGCGCGTCCTTCGCTTCGGCATGAACGTGAACACCGCGCCGCCCAGCAGGATCGCCGTGCCCGCCACCAGGCCGAGGGCCTTCAAGGCGCCGTGGTCGCTCGCGCCGGTCTCGGCGAGGCCGCCGGAGCCGGAGGCGCTGCCGCCGCCCGTCGAGCCGCCGGAGGTGGACGTGCCTCCGGACGCGCCGCCCTGCTGCCGGCTGGTGTCCAGGGTGAGCGAGACCTCCGTCTTCGTCGGCGTGCACGTCGTGGTCGTACCGAGCGCCTTGACCGTCAGGACGCCCGGGGACAGGGTCGAGGTGCCGCTCGCGCCGGGCTTGTAGGTGCCCGTGAGGTCGGGGATCTCGATCGGGTCGCCGGACTTGATGTCCTTCGCGTTCGTCGGCCCCTCCACATGCACCGTGCCCTTGTCGGCGCCGCCCAGCACCACCTCCATGGACGGCTTCACGGAACCCTTCGGGATGTCGGCGGGGCTGTTCATCACCGACTTCTTGAACTGCACGGTGAAATCGAAGTCCCCGCCGTTCCTCCTGGCGTTGATCTGCACCGGGGAGGTCGCGTTCTTGTCGCCGATCGGGGTCTTGCAGGCGTAGGGGACCTGCACCTCCTTGCCGGTGTAGTCGGTCTGGCCGCTGCCGCCGGTGGCGGTCGGGGAGGCCGTGGTCGTCGGCGTGGCCGACGGTGTGGGGGTCGTCGACGGCGTCGGCGTCGGGCTGGGCGTGCCGCCCCCGCCCCCACCCGTGACCTGGATGGCCGCCGCCTTCTGCACGGTCTCCTTCGGCGTGCACTTGGTGTCGGTCGACATCGCGTTGACGGTGTACGCGTCCGGCGTCAGCGTCACCTCGCCGGCCGTCGTCAGCTTGATGCTGCCCTTCATGTCGGACAGCACCATGGCGCCGCCCTTGGGGATCGCGGGGTTCGTGCGCATCCCCTGCATCGCGATGTCGGCGGCCTGTGCCCCGGCCGCCTTCAGGATCCCGGACGGCTGGACGGAGTTCGCGGGCAGGTCGATGATGTCGGGGTTCTTGGACGCGGCCTGGACGAACTTCCACACGACGTCCACCGTGTCGCCGACCTTCGCCGTGGCCGGGGCCGTGATCTCGACCTTGGTGGTGCCGTCGATCGGGCTGATGCCGGCGGGCGGCACACAGTGGGTGGCGTACGACACCTCGGCCGCCTGCGCGGGGCTCGCGGCGAGGCCCAGCAGGACGCCCGCACCGCTCAGCGCCAGCGCGGCGCCCGCGGCCGTACCTCTCCTTCGGATGCTCACGTCGGTCCTTTCGTGGTGGGAGTCGTGGGACTCGCCGGGCTGTCGGAGTGCGGTGCGGAGAGCCGGCCGGCCGGGTCGCCCGGGACGGAGTCCGAGTCGAACCACGGCAGGGTCGGGTTCGTGGGGGGCGGTTCGGCGCTACGGCCGCCGGTGCGGGGCAGCCGGGGCGGGCGCAGGGTGCGGGTGAGGCGGGCAGCGCCCGGTCGGCGCGGCCGGACCCGGTCCACCACGGCCATGCCGACGCGGAACAGCGCGGCCGGGACGACCAGGCAGAGCAAGGTCCAGAACAGCGTCACGCCCCAGGGGCGGCCCACGCCCCACGGCTGTTCCGCGAGGACCCTGCCGGTGTACCTCAGGGAGACGGTGTAGTCGCCGTGCGCCCCGGCGGTCAGCTCGACCGGCAGCCTGACCTCGGCCTTCCGGCCCGGGGCCAGGGTGCCGTGCCACTGCCGGTCGTCCCACTGCGGGGCGAAGACGCCGTGCGCGGAGCCGACCTGGAACACCGGGTCCTTGATCGCGCTGGTGCCGGTGTTGCCGACGGTGAAGACCAGGGTGCGGCTCGGCGGCGCCCCGAACCAGGTGAGCAGTCCGCTCGACCCGGTCAGCCGCGTGTCGGAGAGAATCACCAGCCGTCCCCCGGACTGTTCGGCGGGCAGCGGGGCGACGGGATGCCCGGCGACCCGCAGGACGGCGTCCGCCTCCGCCTCGGCGCCGGTGACGGTGGCCACGTGCACCACACAGGGGCAGGGCACGGGAGGTTCGGCGACCGGGAGCTTCCGGCTGAAGGCCCCCTGGGCGTCGGTGGTCACGGCCCGGCCGTCGCCGTTGGCGCAGGAGTTGGTGCCGCCGATGACACCCCGGTCCGGTGTGGCCCGCCCGCACACCAACACCATCAGCAGGGTGTGCGCCCTCCAGCCACTCCCGCTGACGGTGACCGAGCCGCCGGCACCGGCCTGAGTCACCGACAGCTTCACCACGGGACGGTCCACCGCATACGCCGGGCCGCCGCCACCAAGCAACGCCAGCACCGCCACCAGCACCGCCACCGGCCGCAGAATCCTTGCCTTCCCGCTCACTTCACCGCACCTTCCGTCAACTCACCGCCGAGGTACGGGACACCGGCGGCAACAGCGCCTCGCACACCACCGGGTGCCGTCCGGGTGGGCGGCCGTCCGACGGGTTCGGGGTGCTTCGAGGCTCCGAGCGCCGGTCGGGCTGACGGGCCGTCGGGCATCGCCCGGCCGGGCTTCGGCACCCCGGTCGCCAGGGGGTCGGTCACAGCGCCTTCGGGAGCCAGGCCTTCGGGTGGCGGGGCGCTGGGGGACAGGGAGCCGGTCGTCAAGGAATCGGTGACGCAGACCTGGGCCGCCGGGCCGTGGGGGGCCGCTATACCAGGCGTCGAGCCGCTGGGCGTCGGACGGCCGGGCTTCGGGACCCCGGTCGTCGGGGGGCCGGTCACCGGGCCTTCGGGTGCGGCCGGAGAGCCGGGCGTGACCGGATCGGAGGAGGGGAGCCGGGACGCCGGGCCGTCGGGGACCGGGGTGCCGGGCGTGACCGGATCGGAGGAGGCGACCCGGGACGACGCCGGGCCGTCGGGGGCCGGGACACCGGGCGTCGAGCCGCTGGGCGTCGGATCGTCGGAGTGCGTGGGGCGGCGCCGCCTGCGGACTGCGAATGCCGCGACCGCCCCCGCGAACAACGCGCCGCCCGCCACCGTCGGCCACGGCACGAACCGGGCCGACGTGGTCGCCGTGTCGTGGGCTCCGCCCGGGGCCGTGACCGTCAGCCGTACGTCGACCGCGTCCAGCGCGGGCCGGTCCGGCCAGGGCTCGGTGAGCTTCACGCGGGCGCCGGGGCGCAGGTGGACGGGGAGGGTGCGCGGCGCGCGGTCCAGGACCCGCCCGAGGACCCCGTCCGCGCGCACCGCGAGCCGCGGCGCCAGCACGGTCGTACCGCGGTTGACCAACTCGTACGTGATGCGGTCGGCGTGCACGGCGAGGTGCTCGACGGTCAGCGCGGCGAGCGCCGGACCGCCGACGCGCAGCCGGACCGGGACGGTCGCCGTACGCCCCCGCGTGTCCCGCGCGACGACGGCACCGGAGCGGTCGCCGGGCGCGGCCCCGTCCGGCACGGTCACCGTGAAGGGCACCTCGGCGTGGGTGCGGGCCGGGACGCGTATCCCGTTCCCGGCCTCGCCGGCGAACACGGTCCGCAGGCCGGTGCCGGACAGCCGTACGACGACCGGCGCCCGCCCGGGGTTGACGACGACCACCGTGTCCTGCAGGACCGTCCCGGCCGAGCCTTCGGCATAGAAGGACGGACGGCCGCCGCCCGCGGGCGCGATGGACCACTCCGCGGGCGTGGCCAAGGCGCCGGGTGCGGCACCCAGCAGGGCGCACAGGCACAGGGCCAGGGTCGGGGCGGCGCGGGCAGAGAGCAGGACGGGACGAGCCCCGGGCACGGCGCGCGACCCTGGTGGGCGTCGGCGGCGCGGCAGCGCACGACTCGGCGCGCGGGTCAGGGCGCGGGCGGCGGACAGCATGGGCGGCTCCAGCGGTTGGCCTGGACTCCAACGGGTGACCTGGGCCTCGACGACGACCTCGGCTTCGCGGTTACCCGGGCTTGAGCCGTCGGCCCGCGCCCCGGCCGTCGTCGGACCAGGTCAGCGGCGCGACGGCTGGCCGCGCCGGGTCAGCCAGAGGGTGCCCGCCGCACCGGCGAGGAGCACCGTGCCGCCGAGTGTGCCGAGGGCGATCGCGTCGTCCTCGGGGCCGGTCTGCGGGAGCTGTCCGCCGGAGGACGTCGAGGAGGAGCCGCCGGCTGCGGTCACGTCCAGGGTGAGACCCGGTTTCGGGCTGTTGGTCGGGGTGCAGGTCGTCGTCGTGCCGAGCGCCTTGATGATCAGCGTGCCCGGCGTGAAGGTGACCTTGCCGGTCTTCTTCGGCGTGTAGGTGCCGGTCAGATCGCTGATCTTGATGGGGGTGTTGGCGGGGATCGCGGCCGCGTTGGCGGGCCCGCTGACCGGCAGCGTGCCGCTGTCCGCGCCGCCGAGCCTGATGCTCGCGCTCGGGGTCATCGCGCCCTTGCCCAGTTCGACGGGGCTGGAGGAGACACCCTTCTGCCAGGACATGGTGATCGTGTAGCCGCCGCCGCTCTTGACGCCCTTGATGTCGATGGGCGAGACGGCGCTCTTGACGCCGATCGGGGTCTGGCAGCGGTAGTTGACGTCGACGACGTCGGCGTGGGCGGCCGGCGCGGACAGCAGCACCGCCGAGCCGGCCAGGGCCGCGGCGGACGCGAGCGCGGCGGTGCGTTTCGGGTACGACACGGTCGGTCCACCCCATTCGTTCCGGATGCATGCGGGCGAGCAGTTCCTGACGGCGTATCAGATTTGGCCGTCAAGGTACGCCCGGCGCCGCGAGGAGGGAAGACGCATCACACGCCGGAGTTGTGACGATCCGGCGTGTGTGACGCGTGGCCCGAGTGGAGGGTGGGCCGGGGCCTACGGCCTGCGCAGTACCTCCGGCAGGCCCCAGCGCCACAGCACCTCGGGCACGGCGATGGTGCCGTCGGCCCGCTGGTGCTGTTCCAGGAGGGCCGGCACCAGACGGCTGGTGGCCAGACCCGAGGCGTTGAGGGTGTGGACGTACCCCGCCCTGCCGCCCCCGGCCGGGCGGTACCGGATGCCACCGCGCCGCGCCTGGTAGTCGCGGGCGTTCGACACCGAGCTGACCTCCGCGTAGGTGCCGAGGCTCGGCAGCCACACCTCGACGTCGTACGTACTGGCCTGCGCGGCGCTGGTGTCCCCGGCGGCGAGCCGGGTGACCCGGTGGTGCAGTCCGAGGTCGGTCACCAACTGCTCGGCCGCGGCCAGCAGTTCCCGCTGGGCCGCGTCCGAGCCGTCGGGCCGGGTGAGCTGGAACAGTTCGACCTTGTTGAACTGGTGGCCGCGCAGGGTGCCCCGCTCGGCGGTGCGGTAGCCACCGGCCTCCTTGCGGTAACAGGGCGTGTAGGCCACGTACTTGAGGGGCAGCTCGCGCTCGTCGAGGGTCTCGCCGTGGTGCAGGGCGGCGAGCGCGGTCTCGGCGGTGGGCAGCAGGAACCGCTCGGGACGGCCGTCGGCACCGCGGTCGGTGACGAAGACGTCGTCCGCGAACTTCGGGAACTGGCCGGCGGTGTAGCCGGCCTGCCAGGTCAGCAGGTGGGGCGGCAGGACGAAGGTGTACCCGGCCCGGCGGTGGCGGTCCAGGAAGTGGTTGAGCAGGGCCCACTCCAGCGCGGCGCCCTCGCCCCGGTAGACCCAGTTGCCGCTGCCGGCGAGCGCGGCGCCGCGCCGGTGGTCGACCAGGGCGAGGTCCTCGGTGAGCCGTACGTGGTCGCGGGGCGGGAACGCGAACTCCGGGCGGGCGCCCCCGGTGCGGACGACCTCGTTGTGTTCCTTGCCGCCCGCGGGCACGTCCGGATCGGGGAGGTTCGGCAGCCCGTCGAGGAACGCGCGGTGTGCGGCGTCCAGCCTGCCGTGCGCGGCGGTCGCCCCGGCGACCCGGTCGGCCAGTTCCGCGGCCCTGTCGAGGAGTTCGTCCGCCGGTTCGCCGGCCCGGCGGCGGGCCGCGACGTCCGCCGAGACGCGGCGCCGTTCGCCGCGCAGCCGCTCCAGGGCCGTACGGGCCTCGCGCAGCCGCTGGTCGAGGGCGAGAAAGGTGTCGAGGTCCACGTCCAGGCCGCGTTTGGCGAGGCCTTCGCGGACGCGTCGGGGGTGCTGTCGGATGAGGGTGACGTCAAGCATGGTGCTGCCCAACTGGTCGGCGGGGCGGCACGGTCCGCCCCGGGTCGGTTCCCTCGGGGCGTGGGCGAGAGGGTGCTCGCGGTGCCACCACGCCTTCGCCGTCGTACGACGGCCTCGTCGGGCCCGATGACGGGGGCCGGCCGGCGGGGCATTTCCTCCCCGCACTCGGGAGGGGATTCACACCGGGGTGCGAGGCCGCCTTCACAGCGGGGGGCGGCTCTCTCGGCTCGCTGAGCCCGGGCTACTCGTCTCCGTCAGCGCGTTGCGCCCAGGGTAGGAAGGGCCGTACCCACGGGAAAGCGAATTTCCCCGGGCGCCGTGGCGGGGCTCACGCCGGTGCGCCCAGCTCCGCCCACACCGTCTTGCCCGGCCGGCCCGCGGCGCGGACGACGCCCCAGTCCAGACACAGCCGCTGCACGATGAACATGCCGTGGCCGCCGGGGCGGCCGGCGCGGTGCGGGGTGCGGGGGGCCGGCTGGCCGGTGCCGTGGTCGGAGACCTCGACCCGGATCACCTTGTTGTCGCAGGCCAGGAGCAGTTCGTCGGGGCCCTCGGCGTGCAGGCAGGCATTGGTGACCAGTTCGGAGACCACGAGCAGCACGTCCTCGGCCGCGGCCCGCTGCTCGGCGCCCGCGGCGGGCAGCCAGCCCCACGCGTACAGCGCCTGGCGGGTGAAGTCGCGGGCGAGCGGGACGACCCCGCTCTCGCCCTGCAGGCCGATTCTGCGGACCTGCGGCCCGCCGGTGCCCTGGGTGCCGTCGGCGGGGCCGGGCGGCACGGACGGCGCGGCTGCCCCCGTGGGCACGCCGGGCGTCGGCGCATCCCCCTCGGACGCCCCGGAAGCGCCGCTGGGCTCCGGGCCGCGGTCGCCCGGCGGGTAAGGCCGGGTGGTGCTCATCAGCGCTTCACCTCACCGATTCACCGGTTCACGATCCAACGGCCGGCATCGCTTCGTGCCGGCCGGTCCGTACGTCGCCCGCCCGCCGTCCGCGCGGGGTGTCCTGCTCGCCCGTCCGTCGCACGTACGTCCGTCCAGTCGTTGCGCCGGTCCCGGGGCGGTTCGGGCCGGCGGTCGTCAGGGGGTGCCCCGTCTTCCTCCTGCCCTCTCCTGCCCGACCGATACGGCACAACACCCCCGTTTTCGGCGTGCCGGGTGCGGACGCCCGCGGCCGGTGGCACACGGGCAAGGGCGCGGACGGCGGACTCAGCCGGTGCCGTCGGCCAGGGCCGCCTCCACGGAGTCGTGGACGGTGAAGACCGCCTCGGCACCCGTGATCTCGAACACACGGGCGACCACCGGCTGCATCCCCGCCAGATGGACCCCGCCGCCGGCGGCCTCGGCCTTGAGCCGGGCGCCGAGCAGGACGTTGAGACCCGTGGAGTCGCAGAACTCCAGGCGGGTGCAGTCCACGACTAGGCGTGAGAAGCCCTTGGCCAAGAGGTCGTCGAGGGGCTCGCGCAGAAGATCGGCGGTGTGGTGATCGAGCTCACCCGCCGGTGTCACAACGGCGCTGGAGCCCTCTTCCCGCACCTCCACCAGAAGCCGGCCCGACTGTGCGCTGCCGACCGTCCCGTGGTCCATGCCGTCTCTCTCCCGAGGTCGTGGACGCTGACTGCTCTCGAACATTACGCCCTCCCGCACACTCCGGCACCCGAAGAACCTCACAGAACCGGACATATCCGAACAGAACGCACTTGCGATCGCCTCGGTCTAGCAGGTAGGGCTAGTAAGGACACCTGCCCCTACACGCCGGCTTCGGAGGCGCCGCACACCGCAGTGCACGCACGGCTTCGGCAGCCATATGCCGAGAACGATGGAGGACACCATGTCACCCCGGCTCGACGAATCGCATACCCCGATCGCGACGTCGACACCCCCACCGGAACCACTGGATCATCCCATCGACCCCCTCGACCCCTTCGAGGGACTCCCGGAGATCCCCCCTTACGACGAGATCGGCCCGGTCGACGCGCGGGCCTTGTCCAAGACCCTCTTCGAGCGCCTTCAGTCGCTGGAGGAAGGGACGCACGAGTACTCGTACGTCCGCAACACCCTCGTCGAGCTCAACCTCGCGCTGGTGAAGTTCGCCGCCTCCCGCTTCCGCTCCCGCAGCGAGCCGATGGAGGACATCATCCAGGTCGGCACCATCGGCCTGATCAAGGCGATCGACCGCTTCGAACTCGCCCGCGGGGTGGAATTCCCCACCTTCGCGATGCCGACCATCATCGGCGAGATCAAGCGTTTCTTCCGCGACACCTCGTGGTCCGTGCGGGTTCCGCGCAGGCTGCAGGAGCTGCGCCTGGACCTGGCCAAGGCCGGGGACGAGCTGGCCCAGCGGCTGGACCGGGCCCCGACCGTCCAGGAGCTCGCCGAGAAGCTCGGCATCTCCAACGACGAGGTCGTCGAGGGCATGGCCGCCTCGAACGCGTACACGGCCTCCTCGCTGGACGCCCAGCCCGAGGAGGACGAGACCGAGGGCGCCCTCGCGGACCGCATCGGATACGAGGACCACGGGCTGGAGGGCATCGAGTACGTCGAGTCCCTCAAGCCGCTGATCGCCGAGCTCCCGCCACGGGACCGGAAGATCCTCTCCCTGCGGTTCGTGGCGAACATGACCCAGTCGGAGATCGGCGAGGAACTCGGCATCTCCCAGATGCACGTGTCCCGGCTGCTGTCCCGCACGCTGGTACGGCTGCGCAAGGGTCTGACGATCGAGGAGTGACCTCCGCGTCCGCTGCTGTGACGCCTTCGCAGCGGCCCGGCCACCGGTGCCGGGCCGCTGCGGCGTTGCCGCCGCCGGACCCACCTCTCCGGGTGGCACGGGTATCCCCGATTCCGCCCGCCATTCCCGGTTCCCGGCCGCTCTTGCGCTCAACTGGCCCCGTGATCCCAACCGTTATGTGGTTACCCGCGGAAACCTCTTTCCCCGGCGGTCCCCCTCGACCACTATGGCCCCCCAACTGGCTACTGGCCGGTATGTCAGACCGGGGACGCAACGGCGCGGTCCCCCGGGGCGCGAGGAGGCTGGACGCATGGCTCAGGGGGACGGGGCCGGAACGGGCGGAACCGAGGCGGGCGGCACCGGGGCACCCGCGGAGCACGAGGACGCGCCGGACGCCCGGCTGACCGAACTGCTGCGTTCCCCCACGGCGACGGCGTACCCCGCGCTGCAGGAACTGCGCCGCCGGCACCATCCGGCGGTCCTGGCCTACGCCCGGCTGTGCGCGGCGGGCGAGTCCGCCGCCCGCCGGCTGGCGGCCGAGGTCTTCACCACGGCGGCCCGCGAGACGGCCCGGGGCGTCGACCCGGCCGTCCCGCTGCGCCACCGGCTGCTGCTGCTCACCGCGCGGCTGGCGACCGGCTGGGCGCGCGACGAGCGCTCCGCCGGCGTCGACCCCGGGCTGCTGCTCGTCCTGAACGCCTCCGGCCTGCCCGAGGGCCCCACCCCGCCCCTGCTCCCGGCGTTCCGCTCGCTGCCCTCCCGCACCCAGGGCCTGATCTGGTACGGCGTGCTGGAGGCGGAGGCGCAGGACCGCACCGCCGCCTTCCTCGGCCTGAGCGGCGTCGACGTGGCCTACGGCACCCCGCAGGCCCTCAAGGCCCTGGCCCAGGCCTGCCTGCGCGACCGTCTCGCCGCCTCCGACGACCCGCGCTGCGCCGACTTCCGCCGGCTGATCGAGGAGGCGGTACGGCCCGACGGCCCGCGCCGCAGTCCCGACCTGGACGCCCACATGGCCCGCTGCCCGCACTGCACGGCCGCCTTCGAGGACCTGCGGGCCCTGCGGGACGCGCCCCGGCAGACCCTGGCGGAGGGCCTGCTGCCGTGGAGCGGAACGGCGTACATACGCGCCGGGGAGCCCCCGGCCGCCCCCGGCCCCGCCGCCGTGCGTCCGTCCTGGCCGCCCCGGCGCCGCGTCCTGCTGGCCTCGGCGGCCCTGGGCGTGGCCCTGACCCCGCTCCTGGTGTTCGCCCTCACCCCGGCCCACACCGACGACCAGCAGCCGACGGCCGCGACGCCCACGGCGCCACCGGTGACGGTGACGGCGACGGTCTCCGTCACCCCGTCCGCGTCGCCCTCCCCCACGAACTCCCCCTCCCCCCGCTCCCCGTCCCCCTCGCCGAGCCCGTCCCGCCCGGCCACGCACCCGCCGCGCACCCGGAAGCCCACCGCGAAGCCGACACCCGCGTTCACACCCCCCGGCACCTCCTTCGCCCAGGTGGTGAACCTGGCCACGGGCCGCTGCCTGGACATCCGCGACGGCGATCTGTCGCGGGGCAACGACGTCGTCACGGCCCCCTGCTCCTCCGCCGACACCCAGCGCTGGAGGTTCGACACCTACCTGGGCGTGCTGCGCTCGGCGGCCGACGACGACTTCTGCCTGGACAGCCGGGGCTCGACCGACCGCGGCGTGGGCATCTGGACGTGCGACTCGGTCTACGGCGGCAACGGCGAGAACCTCCGCTTCACCGTCGACCCCGACGGCACGATCCGCCCGAACATCGCCATCGAGACGGCGGTGACCCCGGACGGCGGATACGACGTGTCTTTGCAGCCCCTGGACGACGGCCAAGAGCAGCGGTGGCGGGCCGGGGCACGGTGACCCCGGCCGCCTTCCGCCGCCGGTCCCCGCTCAGACCACCCGTTCGCCGCGCCGCCACACCCCGCTGACCAGGGGCACGCCCGGGCGGTAGGCGAGGTGGACGTGGCTGGGGGCGTCCAGGAGGGTCAGGTCGGCCCGGGCGCCGGGGGTGAGGCGGCCGATGTCGGTGCGGCGCAGGGCCGCCGCGCCGCCCGCCGTGGCCGACCAGACCGCCTCGTCCGGGGTCATCCGCATGTCGCGCACGGCCAGGGCGATGCAGAAGGGCAGCGAGGAGGTGAAGGACGAGCCCGGGTTGCAGTCCGTGGAGAGGGCGACCGTGACGCCGGCGTCCAGCAGGCGGCGGGCGTCCGGCCATTCGGCGCGGGTGGAGAACTCGGCGCCCGGCAGGAGCGTGGCCACCGTGTCGCCGTTGGCGAGCGCGTCCACGTCGGCGTCCGTGAGGTGGGTGCAGTGGTCGGCGCTGGCCGCGTCCAGTTCGACGGCCAGCTGGACGCCGGGGCCGTAGGAGAGCTGGTTGGCGTGGATGCGGGGGTGCAGGCCCTTCGCCTTGCCGGCCGTGAGGATCGCGCGGGCCTGGTCGCCGTCGAAGGCGCCCTTCTCGCAGAACACGTCGATCCAGCGGGCGTGCGGCGCGCAGGCGTCCAGCATCTCGCCGGTGACCAGGGCGACGTAGGCGGCCGGGTCGTCGGCGTAGTCGGGCGGGACGATGTGCGCGCCGAGGTACGTCACCTCGTCGGTGTGCCGCGCCGCGAGGCGCAGCGCGCGGTACTCGTCCTCGACGGTCAGGCCGTAACCCGACTTGGTCTCGAAGGTCGTCGTGCCCTGGCGGAGGGCCTCGTCGAGGTAACGGGTCAGGTTGGCCTCCAGGTCCGCGTCGCTCGCCGCCCGGGTGGCCGCGACCGTGGTGCGGATGCCGCCCGCCGAGTAGGAGCGGCCGGACATGCGGGCGTTGAACTCCTGCGTGCGGTCCCCGGCGAAGACCAGGTGCGAGTGGGAGTCCACGAAGCCCGGCAGCACCGCCCGGCCGCCCGCGTCGACCCGGTTGTCAGTGGCGGGTGCTTTGCTGGATTCACCGGTCCACGCGACGCGGTCGCCGTCGATGACGACGGCCGCGTCCTGGATCAGACCGAGGGGGGAGCCGTCACCGAGGGAGGGGTCGTTGGTGACCAGCGTGGCGATGTTGGTGATGACGGTGCTGCTGCTCATGGTCTCGTCCTTGTGGGGAGCGACGGGGTTCAGCCGCGGAGGGCTTCGACGGCGGCGGACAGCGCCCGCGGCACGTCGGGTACGAGGGTGTGCGCCCCGTCCCGTACGACGTGCCGGCCGCCCACGACCGTATGCCGTACGTCCGCCGCGCTCGCCGCGAATACGGCCGTCTCGGCGCCCAGCCTGGGCAGCGGGCCCGCTGTCCTGACCGAGTCGAGGGCGATGGTGGTGAAGTCGGCGAGGGCGCCGGCTTCGAGGGTGCCGGCCTCGTCCCAGCCGAGGGCGGCGTGGCCGTCGGCAGTGGCGGCCCGCAGCAGGGAGTCGGCCGTCCAGTGCCCCCGGGTGCGGGTGCGCAGCCGCTCGTTCAGCTCCATCGCGCGCGCCTCTTCGAGCAGGTCGATGACGGCGTGGCTGTCGGAGCCGAGACAGAGCGGGGAGCCGGCCCGCTGCAGGGCGACGGCCGGGCCGATGCCGTCGGCCAGGTCGCGCTCGGTCGTCGGGCACATGCAGGTGCCGGTGCCCGAGCCGCCGAGCAGGGCGATGTCCTCGTCGGTGAGATGGGTGTTGTGCACGCCGGTGGTGCGCGGCCCGAGGACGCCGTGGTCGGCGAGCAGCCGGGTGGGCGTGCAGCCGTGCGCGGCGAGGCAGGCGTCGTTCTCGGCGGTCTGCTCCGACAGGTGCACATGCAGCGGGGCTCGCCGCTGCCCGGCCCACTCCGCCACGGTCGCCAACTGCCCGGCGGGCACGGCCCGTACGGAGTGAATCGCCGCCCCGATCCGCGCGTGGTCCCGGTCCTTGAGAACTGCACAGCGTTCGGCCCAGGCCTGGGCGCTGCCGTCGGAGAACCGCAGCTGGTGGGTGTTCGGGGCCTCGCCGAAGCCGGAGGACAGGTAGCAGGTGTCGAGGAGGGTGATCCGGATGCCGGCCTCGGCGGCGGCGTCGATCAGCGCCTCGCCCATGGCGTTGGGGTCGGCGTAAGGGGTGCCGCCGGGCGCGTGGTGCACGTAGTGGAACTCGCCGACGCAGGTGACGCCGGCCAGGGCCATCTCGGCGTACACCGCGCGCGCCAGGGCGTGGTAGGTGTCCGGGGTCAGGTGGTCGGCGACGGAGTACATCACCTCGCGCCAGGTCCAGAAGGTGCCGGAGCCGACCTGGACGGTGCCGCGCAGCGCCCGGTGGAAGGCGTGGCTGTGGGCGTTGGCGAGCCCCGGCAGGGTGAGCCCGCGCAGCACCTCGGCGCCGGGCGGCGGGGTGGGCGCCCCGGTGCGCACGGCACCGATCCGCCCGCCCTCGGTCTCGACGACGACCCCCGGCTCGACGCATCGGCCGAGCCAGGCGTGCTCCAACCAGTAGGTCCGCTTGGTCACCTGCAGGCCAGCCCTTCCAGTACGTCGGCGAGCGCGCGCACCCCGGCCACGCAGTCGTCCTCGGCGGCGAACTCGGCCGGGGAGTGCGAGACACCGGTGGGGTTGCGCACGAACAGCATGGCGGTCGGAACGCTGCCGGAGAGGATTCCGGCGTCGTGTCCGGCCCCGGTCCCGAGGACGGGCACCTTCAGGCCGGTGTCCTTGCCGAGGATGCGGCCGAGCTCGTCGCGCAGGGCGTGGTCGAACTCGACGACGGGCGTGAAGGACTCCCGTACGACGTCCAGGTCGATGCCGTGGGCGTCCGCGTGCTCCCGTGCGGCCTTCTCGATCCCGCCGACCACGGTGTCCAGGGTGTCCTGGTCGGCGGCGCGGGAGTCGAGCCAGCCGCGCACGAGGGAGGGGATCGCGTTGACCCCGTTGGGCTCCACGGCGATCTTGCCGAAGGTGGCGACGGCACCGGCGAGTTCGGCCTCGCGGCGGGCGGCGAGCACGGTCTCGGCGTAGGACGGCATCGGGTCGCGGCGGTCGGCCAGCCGGGTGGTGCCGGCGTGGTTGGCCTCGCCCCGGAAGTCGAACCTCCAGCGGCCGTGCGGCCAGATGGCGCTGGCGATGCCCACCCGGTCGCCGGACAGGTCCAGGGCCCGTCCCTGCTCGACGTGCAGCTCGACGAAGGCGCCGATCCGGGCCAGCCGCTCGGGGTCGGCCCCGATGCCCTCGGGGTCGTGTCCGGCGGCCTCCATGGCCTGCGGGAGGCTGACCCCGTCGGCGTCGGTGAGCCGGTGGGCCTGCTCGACGGTCAGCTGCCCGGCGGTGAGCCGCGACCCGACGCAGGCGAGCCCGAACCGGGCCCCTTCCTCGTCCCCGAAGTTGACGACGGCCAGGGGCTTGGCGAACCGCGCGTTCCTGCTCCGCAGCTCGTCGAGGGCCGCGAAGGAGGAGACCACACCGAGAGGGCCGTCGAAGGCGCCACCGTCGGGCACGGAGTCCAGGTGGGACCCAGTGACGACGGCGTCCCCGGCGGCGGGGTCACCGAGCCAGGCCCACTGGTTGCCGTTGCGGTCGACCTCGTAGGTCAACCCGCGTGCCTCGGCCTGCTCCTTGAACCACGCCCGGCAGTCGGCGTCGGCGCCGGTCCAGGCGTAGCGCCGGTAGCCCCCGGAGGCGGAGCTGCGGCCGATCGGCAGCAGCTCCGCCCACATGCTGTGGAAACTCACGCGTCGTCACCCTCGCGCATGGGCACCCGGACACCGCGCTCCGCGGCCACCGACTCCGCGATGTCGTACCCGGCGTCCACGTGCCGGATGACACCCATACCGGGGTCGTTGGTGAGGACGCGCCGGATCTTCTCGCCACCCAGCTTCGTACCGTCGGCCACGGTCACCTGCCCGGCGTGAATGGACCGGCCCATGCCCACGCCACCACCGTGGTGGATGGAGACCCACGACGCGCCGGAGGCCACGTTCACCATGGCGTTCAGCAGCGGCCAGTCGGCGATCGCGTCGGATCCGTCGAGCATGGCCTCGGTCTCGCGGTACGGGGAGGCGACGGACCCGCAGTCCAAGTGGTCGCGGCCGATGGCCAGCGGGGCGGCCAGCTCGCCGGAGGCCACCATGTCGTTGAAGCGCTCGCCGGCCTTGTCGCGCTCGCCGTAGCCGAGCCAGCAGATGCGGGCGGGCAGGCCCTGGAAGTGGACGCGCTCGCGGGCCATCTTGATCCAGCGGGCCAGGGACTCGTTCTCCGGGAACAGCTCCAGGATCGCCTTGTCGGTCTTGGCGATGTCGGCGGGGTCGCCGGACAGGGCGGCCCAGCGGAACGGGCCCTTGCCCTCGCAGAACAGCGGCCGGATGTAGGCGGGGACGAAGCCGGGGAAGGCGAACGCCCGGTCGTAGCCCGCCAGCTGGGCCTCGCCGCGGATGGAGTTGCCGTAGTCGAAGACCTCGGCGCCTGCGTCCATGAAACCGACCATGGCCTCCACGTGACGCGCCATGGACTCGCGGGCACGCGTGGTGAAGCCGGCCGGGTCCTTCGCGGCGGCGTCGGCCATGTCCTCGAAGGCCACGCCCACCGGCAGGTAGGACAGCGGGTCGTGGGCGGAGGTCTGGTCGGTGACGATGTCGATGGGGGCGTTCATCGCGAGCAGCTGCGGGACCAGCTCGGCCGCGTTGCCGAGGACGCCGATGGACAGCGGCCTGCGCTGGTCGCGGGCCTCGGTGGCCAGCTGGAGCGCGTGGTCGAGGTTGTCGGCCCTGACGTCCAGGTAGCGGTGCTCGATGCGGCGCTCGATGGCGCGCGGGTCGCAGTCGATGCAGATCGCGACGCCGTCGTTCATGGTCACGGCGAGGGGCTGGGCGCCGCCCATGCCGCCGAGGCCGGCGGTCAGGGTGATGGTCCCGGCGAGGGTGCCGCCGAACTTCTTCGCGGCGACGGCGGAGAAGGTCTCGTAGGTGCCCTGGAGGATGCCCTGGGTGCCGATGTAGATCCAGGAGCCGGCGGTCATCTGGCCGTACATGGTCAGGCCGAGGGCCTCCAGACGGCGGAACTCCTCCCAGTTGGCCCAGTCGCCGACCAGGTTGGAGTTGGCGATCAGGACGCGCGGGGCCCACTCGTGGGTCTGCATCACGCCGACCGGGCGGCCGGACTGGACCAGCATGGTCTCGTCCTGCTTGAGGGTCTTCAGCGTGCGGACCATCGCGTCGTAGGAGCGCCAGTCACGGGCGGCCTTGCCCGTGCCGCCGTAGACGACGAGCTTGTCGGGGTGTTCCGCGACCTCCGGGTCGAGATTGTTCTGCAGCATGCGCAGCGCGGCTTCCTGCTGCCATCCCAGGGCGCTCAGTTCCGTGCCGCGCGGTGCTCGTACGGGGCGGGGTCCCGACATCGTCTGCCTCCTCCTGTTGCTCTGTCTATTCACATCCTGTCTTTCTGAATAGAACTAGTCAATACATCGGGGCGTCCCCGTCCGCGCGTCGTGGGTGTTTGGCTGGATGTACCCGAGACGGACACCAGGGGACACGAGGGGAGAGGCCGTGGAGCGGGACATCCGGTACGGCGGCGCGGAGGCCGGGGCGACCGAGGCGCGGGAGCGCGCCGCGCGGCGGGACGAGGCGGTGCGGGCCGCCGTGGAACAGGGGCTGCTCGGGCCGGACGCGGCCGTGGTGGGGCTGCTGGACGTGGCCGGGATCCGTCAGTCGGCGGCGGCGCTGCGGGCGGCGTTCGACGCGGTCGTGCCGCCCGGGACGCCGGTGCTGCACGCGTTCGCGGTGAAGGCGACCCCGCTGGTGCCCGTGCTGCGGCTGCTGCACGAGGCGGGCATCGGCGCGGAGGTGGCGAGCCCGGGCGAGCTGGCGCTGGTGCGGGCGGCCGGGATGCCGGCGGCCCGCACCGTGCTGGACTCGCCCGCCAAGACCCCGGCGGAGCTGCGCGAGGCGCTGGCCCTGGGCATCGCGGTGAACGCCGACAACCCGCAGGAGCTGGACCGGCTGGACGCCCTGGTGCGGTCCGCGCCGACCAGGTCCCCGCTCGGCCTGAGGGTGAACCCGCAGGTCGGCGGTGGCGCGATCGGGGCCACCTCGACGGCGACGGAGACCTCCAAGTTCGGGGTGGCGCTGCGCGACGAGGGGGCGCGCGAGTGGGTCGTACGGGCGTATCTGGACCGGCCGTGGCTGACCCGGCTGCACGCGCACACCGGCTCGCAGGGCATCCCGCTGGCGCTGCTGGCGCGGGGCGCGGCGGAGACGTACGCGCTCGCGGAGGAGATCAACGAGCGGGCGGGGCGGCGGCAGATCGACACGCTCGACATCGGCGGCGGGCTGCCGGTGAACTTCGCGGCCGAGGCGACGGCGCCCTCGTACGCGCAGTACGGCCGGCTGCTGGCCGAGGAGGTGCCGGGACTGTTCGACGGGCGGTACGGGCTCGTGACCGAGTTCGGGCGGTCGCTGCTGGCCAAACAGGGGACGATGGTGGCCCGGGTGGAGTACGCCAAGAGCGCGGGCGGCCGGCGGATCGCGGTGACGCACGCCGGCGTGCAGGTGGCGACGCGGACGGTGTACGCGCCGGAAGCGTGGCCGCTGAGGATCGCCGCGTACGACGCCAAGGGACGGCCGAAGCCGGGCCCGGAGGTGGTGCAGGACGTGGCCGGGCCGGCCTGCTTCTCGGGCGACCTGCTGGCGGAGGGGCGGGCGCTGCCCCTCCTGGAGCAGGGCGACTACGCGGCGGCGCTGGACACGGGCGCGTACTACTTCGCCCACCACTACGCCTACAACTCCCTTGTCCGGCCGGGCATCTACGGCTTCGCGCCGGACGGCTCGGGAGGCGTCGCCTTCGCGGTCGTACGGGAGCCGCAGACCATCGCCGAGGTGGTGGCGGAGTCCGGCGGGGCGCACGCGGACGCGCTCACCACCCTCCGAGCACCGGGAAGCCGTTGACGCACCCCCGGCACCCCTCGAACAAATGGATCAACTCCCCTGACGCAGAGGCCAGTTGACCCACATTAGTACGCCGGAAGCATGTTCCACTGGAAAATGCCAAAGGCTCCACCTTCCCCGCGCACGGTGCGTAGTGTCGCTGTCACTCAGCCGGAGAACCAGGCGGGAGGGGAGCCACCGGTGCCCGGAATCGACGAGTGCCTGCTGGAAGCGATGCGATTGCCCGGTGCCCGGGGAGCGGCACTGGTGGACTGGACGAGCGGACTGGCCCTCGGCACGGTCGGGGAGGCGCCCGGCGGCGATCACGAGACGACCGCCGCCGAGGCCGCCGAACTGGCCCGGATGGCCGCCGAGCACGGCGCCTTCGCGACCCAGTCCGACGAGGGGCACCCGCCCGTCGAGGATGTGATCGTCAGCAACCGCGACAGCTACCACCTGCTGAGATTCGTGGACACGTCCTTCGACAGCAGCGTCTTCCTGCACCTGTGGCTCGGCCGCGAGGAGGGCAATCTCGCGCTCGCCCGGATCCGGCTCGGCGAGATGGCGGCCCGGCTGGTGCTGGGATGACCGTGGCCGAGATACCTCCGCCGCCCCTGCCGGTGCGGGACAGGTCGGCCGGCGGGGCGCTGTCGCCGATGCTGACCCGGCTCGCCGAGGAACGGGCCACCGGCGTCCTGGTCCGCGAGCACGGCACCCTGTACCTCGCCGAGGGCCGGGTGGTGCACGCGGAGAGCCCGTTCGCCCCCGGTCTCGACGTGCTCCTGACGGCCCACAACACTCTCGCGGCCACCGCCTGGCAGCAGGCCGCCGCCGAGACCTCCGGCCCGCTGCACGCCGCCGAACTCCTGCTGGACTCCGGACTGTTACCCGCGGGCGCGCTGGAGCTGTGCCACCTGGACGCGCTCTACGACGCCGGGTACTTCGCGCTGGCCCCGAGCAGCGCCCCGGGCCGCTTCCGCTACGACCGCGCGCCCCGCCTAGGCCCGCTGCCCTCGGTCCCGGTCGTCGCCCTGGAACGCGAGACGCTGCGCCGCCGCCTGCTGCTGCACCGGCTGTGGCCCGACCCGGCCGCCGACAGCGCCCCGCTGATCCGCGCGGCCCCGGCCGCCGGACGGGCCGCCACCGCGCCGGTCAGGCCCCGGCAGCGGGCGGTCCTGGACCGCGTGGACGGCGTCCGCACGGCCACCCAGATCGCCCGGAACCTGGGCCGGCAGGCCTTCCACACGCTGGTGGACGTACGCCGGCTCGTGGCGGCCGGCCATGTCGCACCCCGGCCGGCGGCGCCCGCACCGCCGCCTCTACCCCCGGTCACCGACCCCGACATCGCGCTGCTGAAGAGGCTCAGGGATGCGCTGGAGGCACTTTGAACGGCCCCGCACCGCCGAGAGGAGAGAGCTGATGGTGTCCGAGGAGGACCTCGAGGCCGTCCTGGCCGAACTGCACCAGCTGCGCAACCGGGTGCCGCAGCTCACCGGCGCCCTGGCGGCCGGCGTCGACGGTCTCGTCGTCGCCCACGACACGCCCGGAGTCGACCCGGAGGGCCTCGCCGCCCTCACCGCCGCCGCGCTCGGCGTCGCCGTGCGGGTCGCCGACGCCACCGGCAACGGCGGCTTCCGGGAGCTGCTGGTGCGCGGCGAGCGCGGCTATGTCGCCACCTACGCGGCCGGCCGCACCGCCGTACTGACCCTGCTCGCCCAGGACCGGGTCAACGTCGGCCGGCTGCACCTGGAGGGCCGCCGCGCCGGGGCCCGCGTCGGGGAGCTGCTCGACGCCGCCGACGCCGCGGCCCGACAGGCCCGGCGCGCCGGGCGGCCGCTGGGCGCCGTCAGCACCACACCCCCGACCACCCGTACCCGCACGACCCGCACGCCCCGCGCGGCAAGCGCCGACGCGCGCACCGCGACCGACAGTTGAACCGTTCGAGAGGATCCACCATGGCCAACACCGAGACCGCGCTGAAGGAAGCCCTCACCTCCATCGAGGGCGCCACCGGCGTCGCGCTCGTCGACTACACCAGCGGCATGGCGCTGGGCACGATGGGCGGCAGCAAGAGCTTCGACCTGAACGTGGCCGCCGCGGGCAACACCGACGTGGTCCGCGCCAAGATGCGCACGATGGAGATGCTGGGCCTCAAGGGCGGGATCGAGGACATCCTGATCACGCTGTCCGACCAGTACCACCTGATCCGCCTGCTCAACAGCCGGGGCGGCAACGGCCTGTTCCTCTACCTGGTCCTCGACGCCTCCCGGGCCAACCTGGCGATGGCCCGGCACCAGCTGAGGAAGATCGAGCAGGAACTGGAGGTCTGAGCCCCGGCGAGGCCTGGACCAGGGCCGCGGTACGGCGGCGGGCCCCGCCCGGGGCCGCGTCGCCGGCCGCGATGCCCGTACCGCGCAGGCCCTTCACGGCCTTGCCCGCCGGGCTGCCGCCGCGCTGGTCGAGCCAGTCGACGCGCACCCACAGCAGCGTCTGCTCGGCGCGTTCGCGGCGCCCGAGCCAGGCGGCCTTCAGCCGCAGCCCGGTGCCGAGCCCGGCCAGCAGCATGCCGCCGGCCACCGGCACCGCGAAGGAGGAGCCGAGCGCGGCGGCGAAGGCCGACAGCAGCCACCAGCGGTGGCCCCGGCGCCAGTTGCGCACGGTCACCGCCCGGTCCTGCAGCACGTCGTACTTGCCCGCGCGGGCCGCGCCGCGGGCGAGGGCGCCGTACCGGCCCCGGCGCACCAGCGCCGCGGCCGCCGCGCCGACGAGGAACAGCGCCGCCCCGGCGAGCACCCCGATCCGCCGCCCGGTCAGCCCGGGCGGCAGCACCCCGATCCCGGCGGCGCACACCCCGAACCACCACAGCGGTGCGGCCCCCGCCCGTACGACGACGGCCACCCGGGCCAGCCCCTGTCCTCCGCGCGCCACGTCAGCCTCCCGTGTCACGTGTCCGCAAAGCGCCTTGAGTGTCGTCGGGACGCTAGCGGCCGAACGTGAGACGAATCTGAGAGCGGACGGCCCCTATTCCACGAAGAGGCCGCGCGCCGCCGCCTTCGCGTCGAACTCCTCCAGCCGGGCCTGCGCCTGGGGCAGGTCGTCGCAGACCGCCTCCAGGAGCACCCGTCCGAGCAGCATCGGCGCGCACGCGGTGTCGAAGGCGAGCCCGGTGCCCACGGCGGCGGGCAGCAGCAGGTCGGAGTACTTGGCGACCGGCGCGAAGGCGGAGTCGGCGACCGTGACGGTCGTCAGGCCGACGTCCTTGGCGTAGGCGAGGGTGTCGACGACCTCGCGCGGATGCCGGGGCAGGGCGAAGCACAGCAGTGCGGAGGCGCCCGCGCGGACGGCCGCGTCGATCCGGTCCTGGATCATGGTGCCGCCCTCGTTGAGCAGCCGGACGTCCGGGTGGACCTTGGCGGCGAAGTAGGCGAAGCCGTACGCCTGGGAGGCGGCGGCGCGCAGGCCGAGCACCGGCAGCGGGCGGGAGGCGGCCAGGATCCGGCCGGCCCTCTGCACCGGGCGCGGGTCGGCGAGCAGGTCGGCGAGGTGCCTCAGGTTCTCGATCTCGGCCTCGACGGCCTGCTGGTACTCGTTGAAGGCGCCGGCCTCGGCGGCCGGCTCGGCGGGTACGACCTCGCGCAGGTGCTTGCGCAGCGCCGGATAGCCGTCGAAGCCGAGCGCCACGGCGAACCGGGTCACCGACGGCTGGCTGACCCCGGCCAGCTCGGCCAGCTCCACGCTGGACAGGAAGGGCACGTCGGCGGCCCGCCGGACCATGCTGTGCGCGATACGGCGCTGGGTCGGCGTGAGCCGGTGCCCCTCGAAGAGCGCCTGCAGCCGGTTGGCGGGGCTGTCCGTCAGGCCCGCCGCCTCGGCACTCCTGTCCACACCCCTGCCCACACCCCTGTCCACCCTGTCCACGCTCATGACGCGCTCCCCCTCCAGATGTCCGTGAACCGGTCGAGCAGTGCGGCCGCCTCCGTCACGTCGTCCGTGAGCGGCCGGTCGGCCGGGTCGGGATCGAGGACCGACTCGGCGAGCGCGAACGCCCGGCCGACCGGCAGCCCGGGGTCGGGCCGCAGATCGCGCTGGCGCAGCGCGCGGACGGCGGCCACCAGTTCGCAGCCGACCACCAGACGATACGCACCGCACGCGCGCAGGGTCTGCCGCGCGGCGAGCGAGGCGAAGCTCGCCTGTTCCTCGACGCCCCGGGAGAGTACAGCGTGGCCGAGCGAGGCGGGCGCGGAGAAGGCCCGCAGATCGCCGAGGGCCGCTCCGGCCGCGTACTCCAGGATCATCACGCCGGAGGAGGCCGGCTCGTGGTCGGCGAGGAAGGGGCGCAGCCGGGTGTAGGCGGGCTCGTTGAGCGTGGACAGGCGGGACGTGGACAGCCGGGCCACCTGGGTCAGCGCGAGCCTGAAGTGGTCCAGGGCCAGCGCCAGTTGGGCCTGGTAGAAGCCGCCGTGGTGGTAGGCGGCGAGGTCCTCGGGGGCGATGAGCGGGTTCTCGGCGGCCGCGTTGATCTCCACGGTGAGGACCTGCTCCAGGGCGTCGGCGGCGTCGTGTGCCGGGCCGTGGATCTGGGGCAGGCAGCGGAAGCCGTAGGGGTCCTGGATCCGGCCGAGCGGCGGGGTCGGCCGGTCGGCGGCGCCGATCAGCTGCCGCATCCGCCGGGCCACCTCGGTGCTGCCCCGGTGCGGGCGGGCGGCGTGCACGGGGGCGGCGTACGCCTCGTGGGAGCCGTCGACGGCGAGCAGGGACAGCGCCGCGACGACCTGGGTGGCGCCGATGAGCCCGCGCAGTTCGTGCAGGGCGAGCGCGGACTGGCCGAGGGTGAGGGCGTTGCTGCTGATCAGGGCGAGGGCGTCGTTGTTGTCGAGGGGCTGCGGCTCGGGGGCGCCGGCGCCGCGCCAGGGGTGTTCCCCGGCGAGTGCGAGCCCGACCTGGGCGAGGGCCGCGATGTCGCCGGTGCCGACGGAGCCGAACTCGTTGACGACCGGGTGCGCGCCGGTCTCCAGGGCCTCGCACAGGGCGGTGACCACGCCGGGCCTGAGGCCCGCGCCGCCGGCCAGCAGCTGGTTGGCGCGGACGGCGAGCATGGCCCGCACCTGGCGGGCGGGGAGCTCCTCGCCGATCGCGCCGGCGTGGCTGCGCAGCAGCCGCAGACCGTGGCCGGCGGCGGCCTCGGTGGGCACGTCCTCGTTCCGGTTGGCGCCCACGCCGGTGGAGCGGCCGTAGACGCGCCCGGTGGCGGCGATCTGCCGGGCGGCGTTCCAGGAGCGCTCCACGCGCCGCATCGCCTCGGCCTCGGGGACGGGACGCACGGCGCCGTCGGCGAGCCGCACGACGTCCTCGACGCCGAGTCCGGAACCGTCCAGGGCCACGGCCATGGACCGCGCGGACGGCACAGACATCGGCGCGTCCACGATGCGAGACGACATCACGCCCAAACACTCCTCAATCCGGACAGCTGTTCTTGTTCTTCGGTCATCCGTTACAGCGGATTAACGCTGAACCGTTGACAAGCTATTCACACACCAAGAACTCTGCATGACGTTATACAGCCGGGCAAGGGACATCTCATGATCCAGTTCGACGCGGTCCACAAGCGCTTCCCCAACGGCACGACAGCAGTCCACGACCTCAGCCTGGAGATGCCGGAAGGCGGTATCACCGTCCTGGTCGGATCCTCCGGTTGCGGCAAGACCACCACCCTGCGGATGATCAACCGGATGGTCGAGCCGACCTCCGGCACCATCCGCGTCGGCGGCAAGGACGTCACCCGGCAGGACGCGGCCGAGCTGCGCCGCTCCATCGGCTATGTCATCCAGCAGGCCGGCCTCTTCCCGCACCGCACGGTGCTCGACAACATCGCCACCGTCCCGCTGCTGCTCGGCTGGAACCGCAGGAAGGCCCGGACCCGCGCCGCCGAACTGCTGGAGACCGTCGGCCTGGCCCCCGAGGCCGGCAAGCGCTACCCGCACCAGCTCTCCGGCGGCCAGCAGCAGCGCGTCGGCGTCGCCCGCGCCCTGGCAGCCGACCCGCCGGTGCTGCTCATGGACGAGCCGTTCGGCGCCGTCGACCCGGTCGTGCGCACCCAGCTCCAGGACGAACTTCTCCGGCTCCAGGCGGAGCTGAACAAGACCATCGTCTTCGTCACGCACGACATCGACGAGGCGGTACGGCTCGGCGACCGGATCGCCGTGTTCCGCACCGGCGGCCACCTGGTCCAGTGCGCCCCGCCCGCCGAACTCCTCGCCCGCCCCGCCGACGACTTCGTGGCCGGCTTCCTCGGCGCCGAGCGCGGCCTGAAGCTGCTGTCCCTGAAGACCCTCGCCGACGTCCCCCAGGGCCCGGCACCGCAGGGCGGCGCCTGGACCCTCGTCCTCGACGCGGCGAACAAGCCCCTGCACTGGGCCTCGAAGGACACCGAGCTCCCGGTGCGCCCGCTGAAGGACACCGACTCCCTGCTGTCGGCCCTCAACGAGTCGGTCGCCTCCCCCACCGGACTGATCGCCCGTGTCGACGCCGACGGCGTCCTCACCGGAGTGTCCTCCCGCGACGACATCCACGAGCACGCCGGGCGCGCCCACGCCGAAGTGAGGGTGGCCGCATGACGATCGACTGGTCCTGGATATCGGCCCACACCGACGACCTCACCACCCTCACGCTCTCCCACCTCCAGGCCGCCCTCACGGCCGTCGCCCTGGGCCTGCTGATCTCGCTGCCGCTGGCCGTGGTCGCCCACCGGATCCCCCGGCTGCGCGGCTTCCTGCTCGGCGCGTCCAACGTCCTCTTCACGATCCCCTCGATCGCGATCTTCGTCCTGCTGCTGCCGGTCAGCGGCCTGACCCGCACCACCACCGTGACCGGCCTGACGGTCTACACCCTGGTCGTCCTGCTGCGGAACACCGTCGAGGGCCTGGACTCGGTCCCCGTGAAGGTGAAGGAAGCGGCGAAGGCGATGGGCACGCGCCCCCTGCGCACCCTCCTCACCGTCGAGTTCCCGCTCGCGCTCCCCGTGATCATGGCGGGCGTCCGGATCGCCACCGTCATGTCGATCTCCCTGGTCTCCGTCGCGACCTACATCGGCGACGGCGGCCTCGGCCAGCTCTTCACCGACGGCTTCCAGCGCAACTTCCCGACCCCGGTGATCGCCGGAGTGGTCCTCACCTTGCTCCTCGCGGTCGTCGCGGACGCGGCCCTGGTCGCCGTCCAGTACGCCCTCACCCCCTGGGCCAGGAGGCGAGCCTGATGTACGAACTGTTCAAGAACCTCGGGACGTGGCTGGTCAGCGGCTCCCAGTGGACCGGCCCGGACGGCATCGCGCACCGCCTCGCCGAACACCTGCAGTACTCGCTGCTGGCCACGCTCATCGCCGCCGCCATCGGCCTGCCGCTCGGCCTGCTGATCGGGCACACCGGCAAGGGCGCGTTCCTCGCGATCAACCTCGCCTCCTTCGGCCGCGCCCTGCCGACCGTCGGCCTGGTCGTCCTGGTCTTCCTGGCCGGCGGCCTGTCGATGCTGCCGGTGTACGTCGCGCTGGTCGCCCTCGCCGTCCCGGCGATCGTCACCAACACCTACGCCGGGATGACCGCCGTCGACCCGGACGTCAAGGACGCCGCCCGTGGCCAGGGCATGCGCGGCCACCAGGTCCTGTTCCAGGTCGAGCTGCCGCTCGCGCTGCCGCTGATCATGAGCGGCCTGCGCCTGGCCCTGATCCAGGTCGTCGCCACGGCGACCATCGCCGCGTACGTCTCCTTCGGGGGGCTGGGCCGCTACGTCTTCGACGGCCTCGCCCAGCGCGACCTGGTCCAGGTGCTCGGCGGGGCGGTGCTGGTCGCCGTCGTCGCCGTCGTCCTGGACGTGGCCCTGGCCTCGCTCCAGCGCTTCCTCTTCCGTCACCGCACCGCGTAGGGAAAACGACCAATGAACCGACGTACTGTCCTCGGCGGCCTGTTCGCGGTCGCCTCCGTCCCCGCCCTCTCCGCCTGCGCGGGCGGCATCACCTCCCTCAACGGCCAGGGCTCCGCCGCCGGCGGCGGTGGCTCCAGCAAGGGCGGAGTCACCATCGGCACGGCCAACTTCACCGAGAACCAGGTCCTCGGCTACCTCTACGCCGCCGCCCTCCAGGGCGCCGGTGTGAAGACGACCGTCCGCCCCAACCTCGGCACCCGCGAGATCGTCATCCCCGCCCTCAGGGGCGGCGACATCGACCTGCTGCCCGAGTACCAGGGCGCCCTCCTCAACTACCTGGCCCCGAAGGTCACGGCCACCGAGTCGGGCGAGATGCAGAACGCCCTCACCCAGGCCCTCCCGGCCGGACTCCAGGTGCTGCCGTACGGCATGGCGGAGGACTCCGACGCCTTCGTCGTCACCCGCGAGACGGCGAAGAAGTACGGCCTGGCGTCCCTCGCCGACCTGAGGAAGCAGAACGGGAAGCTGGTCATCGGCGCCGCCCCCGAGGTGAAGAAGCGTCAGGTCGGCGCGGTCGGCCTGAAGGACGTGTACGGCGTGGAGTTCAAGGAGTTCAAGTCGCTCGACTCCGACGGGCCGCTGGTCAAGGGCGCGTTGAAGAAGGGCGACGTGGACGTGGCGAACCTGTTCACCACCGACACCGACATCAAGGCCAACGACTGGGTGGTGCTCACCGACCCCCAGCACCTGATCCCCAGCCAGCACATCGTCCCGCTCATCGCCGACCGCAAGGCCGACGACACCGTCCGCAAGGCCCTCGCCCGGCTCGGCAACCTGCTGACCACCGCCCAGCTCACCGAGCTCAACCGGCAGGTGGACAAGGACAAGAAGGACCCCGAGGACGTGGCCAACGCCTACGCGAAGCAGCACGGGCTGGTGAAGTAGATGAGCGGCCTGGTGGAACTACGCTCCATCGACGTCGTCCCGGACGAGGAGCGCCATGGCACCGCCTTCAGCCAGTTCACGCTCTGGCTGGGTGCCAACCTGCAGATCACGGCGGTCGTCACCGGCGCCCTCGCGGTCGTCTTCGGCGGGGACGTCGTCTGGTCGCTGACCGGCCTGCTGCTGGGCAATCTGCTCGGCGGCGCGGTGATGGCCCTGCACTCGGCGCAGGGCCCCCGGCTCGGTCTGCCGCAGATGATCCAGTCGCGGGCGCAGTTCGGGGTGCGCGGGGCGGTCGTACCGCTGCTCCTGGTGATCGTGATGTACGTCGGCTTCTTCGCGTCCGGCAGTGTGCTCGCCGGGCAGGCGGTGGGCGAGCTGACGCACACCGGCGACACGACCGGGATCGTCGTGTTCGCGGCCGTCACGGCGGTCACGGCGGCCGTCGGCTACCGGGTCATCCACGCCCTCGGCCGGGTGGCCAGCGTGATCTGCGCGCTGGCCTTCGTCTACCTCGGCATCCGGCTCCTCGACCGCGCGGACCTGACCGCACTGCTGCACGACGCCCACTTCTCACTGCCGATGTTCCTGCTGGCGATGTCCCTGTCGGCGTCCTGGCAGCTGGCGTTCGGGCCGTACGTGGCGGACTACTCGCGCTATCTGCCGCGCACGACGTCCACGAGGGCGACCTTCTGGTGGACGCTGTCCGGCTCGGCGCTGGGCAGCCAGTGGTCGATGACCTTCGGCGTGCTGGTCGCGGCGACCGCGGGCGCGAAGTTCCTGGACAGCCAGGTCGGTTACGTCGTCGCCCTCGGCGGCACCGGACTCGTTGCCTCCTTCTTCTACTTCGTCATCGCGCTCGGCAAGCTCACCATCAACGTGCTCAACACCTACGGCGGTTTCATGTCGGTGGTGACGAGCGTGAGCGGCTTTCGCGGGCAGCGCCGGCTGTCACGGGCCGGGCGGGCCGCGTACATCGCGCTGGTCATGGTGGCCGGCACGGCGGTCGCCCTGCTCGGCAGGGACAGCTTCCTGTCCTCCTTCAAGGACTTCCTGCTGTTCCTGCTGACCTTCTTCACGCCCTGGTCGGCGATCAACCTGGTCGACTACTACCTGATCTCCAAGGAGCGCTACGACATCCCGGCCCTGTCCGACCCGCACGGCCGCTACGGCGCCTGGCGTTGGGACGCCCTCGCCGTGTACGCGCTGGGCCTGCTCGCCCAGCTGCCGTTCCTCGCCACGGGCTTCTACACCGGCCCGCTGGTGGAGCCGCTGGGCGGCGCGGACATCTCCTGGATCGTGGGCCTGGCCGTACCGGCGCTGCTGTACTGGCTGGTGGGCCGGCGCAACGCGGCCTACCCGCCCGAGGACGGCAAGAGGGGGGTTGTCCCCAGTGCGCAGGGCGTGAGCGCTCTCTAACGTGTCCCTCATGACCGGAACGGACGGGCGGGACACCGACCTGAGAAAAGAACTCGACGCCACCCTCCAGACCCGCAGGGAACTGGGCGAGGAGTACGAGTCGGCGCTGGTCGACTCCTTCCTGGAGAAGGTCGACCAGCGCATCGACGGGGCGGTCGAGCGCCGGCTGCGCCGGACACTGGCCGAGCAGCGGATGCAGGTGGCGCGCGGCAACCGCCCCGGGGCCGGCGCGGACTCCTGGGCCGAGCGGTTCGGCCTCGCCGTCGTCTCGCTGGTGCTGGCGATCCCGCTGTCGGCGATCGGCGCCTACAACGCCGGCCTGTCCGGCCTGCTGATCTCCTGGGGCGGCGTCGTCGGCGTCAACCTCGTCCAGGCCGCCCGCACCAATCCGGCCCTGTTCGGCGGCCGCCGCCGCCCCTCCGACGACGACTGACCCGCTCACGCCTGCCGGGTCGGCAGGACCATGATCTGGCGGAGGTCGACGTGCCGGGACCGGCTGGTGGCGTAGGCGGGGCGGCGACGTCCGCGGCCTCGGCCGCCGTCAGCCCGCCGATCGCCCCGAACATCTCGTCCAGCTGCCCGGACAGCTCCGCGCCGCGGTGGCGCGGCCCCGCCGGCAGCGTGGGCGGCGGCAGCGGCCCACGCCCCGCGTACGCCCCGGCGTGCGGATCCTGCTCGACGGCATGGCACACAGCCCGGCGTTCGTGCCGGACACCCGCATGAACCTGCTCGCCTGGAACGCGCTCGGCGACGCGGTGAACGGCTTCGGCCGTCTGGCACCGGCCGAGCGGAACGTGCCCCGGCTGGTCTTCCTGGACCCGGCCGGCCGGGAGCTGTATCCGGAGTGGCACGCGGTCGCCGCCCAGATCCCGGCGGCGCCGGAGCACAGGATCGTGGTGTACACGCCGGAACCGGGGTCGGAGACGGCCGAACGCCTCGCTCCGCCGGGGAGTCGGGCACCCGGCGCCGCGCGCTGAACCCGTCCGGAAAAGAATTGCGCGGGGACCGCCGCACCCCCGTTGCCGGGGGGCGGGACGACGGCGGTCCCCGCGAGGGACGCGGGCCGGGTCAGGGCCGGGCTTGCGCGTCCGTGGCGTCCATGGAGGTCCGGGAGCCGCTCCGGAGGTCCTTGGCGCCGTTCGGCGCCGGCCGGGGCGGGGAGCCGCTCCCGCCCTGCCGACATCCACCAATGTGCCGGACGCGTGTTAAGCGGGTGCTGCGCGCACGTGACACGCTCGTACCACTTCCGCGAACCCCGCCTCACCTCAAACGGCGCCGGTGAACCCGCAGTTCACCCGGGCTTCGCTACTGCTTTCCGCCCTTGGCCAGGAAGGCCAGCAGGTCCTGCCGGCTGACCACGCCGGTGGGCTTGCCCTCGACCAGGACGATCGCCGCGTCGGCCGAGCCGAGCACGGACATCAGGTCGCCGACCGGCTCGCCGGAGCCGACCTGGGGCAGCGGGGCGCACATGTGCTTCTCCAGCGGGTCGTCGAGGGAGGCGCGCTTGGAGAACAGGGCGTCCAGCAGCTCGCGTTCCACCACGGACCCGACGACCTCGGCGGCCATCACGTCCGGGTGACCGGCGCCCGGCTTGACGACCGGCATCTGCGAGACGCCGTACTCGCGCAGCACCTCGATGGCCTGGCCGACGGTCTCCTCCGGGTGCATGTGCACCAGGGAGGGGATGGTGCCGGCCGCCTTGTCGTTCAGGACGTCGGCGACGCGGGCGCTCGGGCCCTCGTCCTCCAGGAAGCCGTAGTCGGCCATCCACTCGTCGTTGAAGATCTTGCTGAGGTAGCCGCGGCCGCTGTCCGGAAGCAGCACGACCACGACGTCGTCCGGCCCGAGCCGCTCGGCGACCCGCAGCGCCGCGACGACGGCCATGCCGCAGGAGCCGCCCACCAGCAGGCCCTCCTCCTTGGCCAGCCGGCGGGTCATCTGGAAGGAGTCCTTGTCGGACACCGCGACGATCTCGTCCGCGACGGTGCGGTCGTAGGCGGTCGGCCAGAAGTCCTCGCCGACGCCCTCGACCAGGTACGGCCGCCCGGACCCGCCCGAGTACACCGAGCCCTCGGGGTCGGCGCCGACGACCTTGACCTTGCCGTCGCTGACGTCCTTCAGGTAGCGGCCGGTACCGGAGATGGTGCCGCCCGTGCCCACGCCCGCCACGAAGTGGGTGATCCTGCCCTCGGTCTGCTCCCACAGCTCGGGGCCGGTCGAGTGATAGTGCGAGAGCGGGTTGTTGGGGTTGGAGTACTGGTCGGGCTTCCAGGCCCCCGGAGTCTCGCGCACGAGCCGGTCGGAGACGTTGTAGTAGGAGTCCGGGTGCTCGGGCGCGACGGCGGTCGGGCACACGACGACCTCGGCGCCGTAGGCCCGCAGCACGTTGATCTTGTCGGTGGAGACCTTGTCGGGGCACACGAAGATGCACTTGTACCCCTTCTGCTGAGCCACGATGGCCAGCCCCACACCGGTGTTGCCACTGGTCGGCTCGACGATCGTCCCGCCCGGCTTGAGCTCACCGCTCTGCTCGGCGGCCTCGATCATGCGCAGGGCGATGCGGTCCTTCACGGAGCCGCCCGGGTTGAAGTACTCCACCTTGGCCAGGACGGTGGCCTGGATGCCCTTGGTCACGTTGTTGAGCCGCACCAGCGGGGTGTTGCCGACGAGGCTGATCATCGAGTCGTGGAATTGCACCGTTGTCTCCGGATGCTGCAAAAGATGTGGTCTTAGTGGTGTCGCCAGCCTAAGGCCAGCCGTGTGGCCGGCGCGGCCGTTCACTCACCGTTGAGATTGACGCACGGTCCGTACGGGGCAAGGAGTGGGTGTACGGCTACGAGGAGGTGGCGGCGACGCATGACCAGCATGTCGAGGGCGAGAGTGGCCCGGCGCATCGCGGCCGGAGCGGCGTACGGCGGCGGCGGGGTCGGGCTTCTCGGCGCGGCCGCCGTCGGTCTGCTGCTCGCGGAGGTACGGCTGGCCCGGCGCCATGTGGGCAACCACAGCGGCGGCCGCGTCCCGGTGGCCGACGGCGTGTACGGCCACGCCTACGACGTCCCCGGGGAACCGCCCCTCCGTCTGACCATGCTCGGCGACTCCACGGCGGCCGGGCAGGGCGTGCACCGGGCCGGCCAGACACCGGGCGCGCTGCTGGCCTCGGGCCTGGCGGCGGTGGCGGAACGCCCGGTGGAGCTGCGCAACGTGGCGCTGCCAGGCGCCCAGTCCGACGACCTGGACCGCCAGGTGGCGTCGGTGCTGTCGGGGGCGTCGCCGGTCCCGGACGTGTGCGTGATCATGATCGGCGCGAACGACGTGACCCACCGGATGCCGCCGACCCGTTCGGTACGGCACCTGTCGGCGGCGGTACGACGGCTGCGCACGGCCGGTGCGGAGGTGGTGGTCGGCACCTGCCCGGATCTCGGCACCATCGAGCCGGTGCAGCAGCCGCTGCGCTGGCTGGCCCGGCGGGCCTCGCGGCAGCTGGCGGCGGCGCAGACGATCGGGGTGGTGGAGCAGGGGGGACGGACCGTGTCGCTGGGCGACCTGCTGGGCCCCGAGTTCGAGGCCAACCCGCGGGAGCTCTTCGGGCCGGACAACTACCACCCCTCGGCGGAGGGGTACGCGACGGCGGCGATGGCGGTGCTGCCGACGGTGTGCGCGGCGCTGGGCCTGTGGCCGGCTGAGGAGGAACGGCCGGACGTGTCGCGGCGCGAGGGCTTCCTGCCGGTCGCCCGGGCTGCGGCCGAGGCGGCGTCGGAGGCGGGTACCGAGGTCACGGCGGCGATGCCGACTGGGCCGCGAGGCCCTTGGGCCCTGCTGAAGCGCCGCCGCCGACGCCGCGTCCCGGAAGCCGAACCCGCCCGCCCGTCCCTGTGACCCACCTGGGCCTCCGCATCCCAGACCCCCCGCTCCCCCCGGCCCATGCGACCCGGTCGGCTGCAAAGCGGGGGCAGTGGCCCCCTTCACCCCAAGCCACCCCAGCCCCTGGAGCGGGGGCTCGGGGGGCCGGGACCGGGGAGGCCAGGGCCGGGGCTGGAAGACCGGCCGGGCCGGAAGGCCGGGGGCTGGGCCGGAAGGCCGGAGCCGGGCCGGAAGGCCGGAGCCGGGCCGGAAGGCCGGAGCCGGGTCCGGCCTCCAGCTCACCGCCGTCACCATCGACCCTGCCCACCCGCCCAACCGACCCGGTCAGCTGCAAGCGGGGACAGGGCCCCCCTCCACCCCCGAACCGGCCCAGCCCCCGGAGCCGGGGCGGAAACCCGGCCTTACTGCCGCCACCCTCGCCCTGCCCACCCGCCACGACCCGGCCACGACGCCTTCCCACCCAGCGCCCGACCACGACGCCTCCCACCACGCCTCCCGCCGGCGCGCCCCGTGACGCCGCCTTCCCACCCACCGCGCCCCCGCCACCCCGCCTGCCCACCCACCTCAATCCCGCCGCGGGGTCTTCCCCACCCACCGCCACACCCGCCTGCCCACCACCCCGATCCCGCCGCGCCCCCCTTCCCGTCCACGGCGAACCCGGCACGGTGTCTTCTCGGCCGGCCGGGGCGGTGGGAGGGTGGGCGAGCGGGGGTTCAGGGGGCGGAGCCCCCGGGACGGCGACCAGGAGCCACCCGCACGATGTCGGCCAAGCCGCCGCAGGCCAAAGCAAGCGCTTAGTAAACTGCGGTCAGTGTCACACCCCGACACCGGTGACCTGGACCATACGTAGCGGTAACTTCCCAACCGGCCCTGCCCGAGAAGAAAACCCCGTTCACTGGAGCCGTGATGCCCGAAGCCGTCATCGTCTCGACCGCCCGCTCCCCCATCGGCCGCGCCGTCAAGGGCTCCCTGAAGGACCTGCGCCCCGACGACCTGACCGCCACGATCATCCAGGCCGCGCTCGCCAAGATCCCCGAGCTGGACCCCAAGGACATCGACGACCTGATGCTCGGCTGCGGCCTCCCCGGCGGCGAGCAGGGTCACAACCTCGGCCGGATCGTCGCCGTACAGATGGGCATGGACCACCTGCCGGGCTGCACGATCACCCGGTACTGCTCCTCGTCCCTGCAGACCTCCCGCATGGCCCTGCACGCCATCAAGGCCGGCGAGGGCGACGTCTTCATCTCGGCCGGTGTCGAGATGGTCTCCCGCTACGCCCACGGCAGCTCCGACATGCCCGGCACCCACAACCCGCTGTTCGCCGAGGCCGAGGCCCGCACCGTGGCCACCGCCGAGTCGACCGGCTCCACCTGGCACGACCCGCGCGAGGACGGCCTGCTGCCCGACCCGTACATCGCGATGGGCCAGACCGCCGAGAACCTGGCGCGCGCCAAGGGCATCACCCGCCAGGACATGGACGAGTTCGGCGTCCGCTCGCAGAACCTGGCCGAGCAGGCCATCAAGAACGGGTTCTGGGAGCGCGAGATCACCCCGGTGACCCTCCCCGACGGCACGGTCGTCAGCAAGGACGACGGCCCGCGCCCCGGCGTCACCCTGGAGGGCGTCTCGGGCCTCAAGCCGGTCTTCCGCCCGGACGGACTCGTCACAGCCGGCAACTGCTGCCCGCTCAACGACGGCGCCGCCGCCGTCGTCATCATGAGCGACACCAAGGCCCGCGAGCTGGGCCTGACCCCGCTCGCCCGGATCGTGTCCACCGGCGTCTCCGGTCTCTCCCCCGAGATCATGGGCCTTGGCCCGGTCGAGGCGAGCAAGCAGGCGCTCCAGCGCGCCGGTCTCACCATCGACGACATCGACCTGGTCGAGATCAACGAGGCCTTCGCCGCCCAGGTGATCCCCTCCTACCGGGAACTGGGCATCGACCTCGACAAGCTGAACGTCAACGGCGGCGCCATCGCCGTCGGCCACCCCTTCGGCATGACCGGCGCCCGGATCACCGGCACGCTCATCAACTCCCTGCAGTGGCACGACAAGCAGTTCGGCCTGGAGACGATGTGCGTCGGCGGCGGCCAGGGCATGGCGATGGTCATCGAGCGCCTCAGCTGATCCACCGTCCGTAGCGAGGCGGGCACCTTACGTCAGGAAGCGGCCCGGAACCGAGGAAACTCCCCGGTTCCGGGCCTTTTCGTGATCGAATCTCCCCCAGGATGTGACCTATCTCGCTCGACGGACACATCGGCGCAGGTCAGTGCAGGTCAGCGCGGCCCCTGGCGAAACCACAAGGCCAAAGTCCTGTCCGTTTCGTGACGTTACGCACTGACAGCTGCTTAGTCCGCCCTTCAAGCTGATGTAGGAAGTCGGGGGTCGACTTTGAACCGGGAGTACGTCAGTGAGCGCCATGCCGATCGCCCTGCTGCTCACCACGGCCGCCACGGGCGCCGTGGGCGTCGCCGTCCTGCGCACCGTCCTGAAGCTGCGCCGCCAGCTGGCAGAGCTGCAGACCCAGCTCGCCGAGAACCAGTCGGCCGCCATGCGCGCGCTGCTGCCGAACGCCCGCAGCGGCGCCGACGCCGACCAGATACGCGCCGCCGTGGCCGAGGCGCTCGCCGAGGAGCGGGAGCGCGAGCTGGCCGAGGCACGCGCCTTCTGGGCCGCGCAGGAAGCCCGTGACGCCTCCGACACCCCGACCCTGCTCGGCCTGCCCGACACCGAGCTGTTCCTGCCCCGGCAGACCGACTTCGTCGGCCTGGAGCCGGTGTCCGAGCCGACCGCCGACGCCGACGAGTTCGCCGGGGAGTCGCCCGAACTGGCCGCGGCCCGCCGCCGTCACCCCTCGCACCCCGACTTCGTCCCGGTGCAGTCGCCGGCGGTGAACGACCACGAGCGCACCGTGACCACGCTGGAGCAGCTGGCCGCCGAACGCGTCGAGCTCTCCGACGTCCGCCCGGGCCCCCTCGGCACCCTCGACGTCTACGTCTTCGCCGACGGCACCACCCTCTGCATGACCCCGGGCCACCGCGAGACCGCCGAGCGCCTGGCGGCGGCGGTGGACGCGGGCGAGGCCCCGTATCTGCTCGGCGGTTCCGGCGTCTCCGGCGCCTACACCCTCACCTTCGCCTACGGCGAGGACGACAGGAACATGGTCTACATCCTGGCGGACAGGGTCATCGCGTCCCTGTAGGGAACGGCGCTCAGACCCCCGCCCTCCGGCGCGCCTCCTCCACCACCCGCACCGCCTCGGCGACTTCGTCGTCACTGCGCAGCACCAGCGCCAAGTCGTGCACGGCCACGAGAATCTGATCGGCCGCGGCGAACATCCCGGCGTCCGGCATCTGCCGCGGCTCGCTTCCAGGCTCCTCGACGGCCTGGGCCCGCCGGGCCAACTCCCTGGCCAGCTCCAGGGCCTCGGCCGCGGCACCCCGCTGAAGCCGGCTCTGCGGCGCCGCGCGCAACTTGTCGGCGAAGTGATCCACTGCTCGGGTCAAGGGCGTCGTATCAACCACGCGCCGAGCGTAACGCGCCGCACTGTTGCCAACACGCGAACGCTCAGGCACGGTGACGTGAAGGACCGGCTTACATCCCCTTTGCGTTCGGAGGCGCCGATGTCCCAGCTCTTCTCGGAGGAGACCCACCGCAATCTGCTCGCCCGCATCCCCCACTGCACCGGTCGCGAAGTGTCCGACTGGCTGCGCACCGTCGAAGAAGGCCCCGCCCTGTTCCGCTTCGAGGAGAAGGTCAGCTGGCTCCGGCACGAGTACGACCTCGCGTACGGCCACGCGAAGGCGATCGTCCACGAGTACGACCTGAGGAGGGCGGCACGCAAGCTGCTCTAGCCGCCGCCGAAGACGGCGAAGGGCCCCGGGTCGGAACCCGGGGCCCTCCTCATGACCGGCGCGGGCGCTAGTCGTTGTTGGTGAAGATCGCCACCAGGCGCAGCATCTCCAGGTAGATCCACACCAGGGTCACGGTGAGGCCGAACGCGGCGAGCCAGGACTCGTTGCGCGGGGCGCCGTAGGCGATGCCGTCCTCGATCTGCTTGAAGTCGAGGGTCAGGAAGAACGCGCCGAGCACGATGGCGATGATGCCGACGAGCGCGCCGAGCGGACCGAAGCTGCGCAGACCGCCGTCCTCGGCGACGCCGAACACGACCAGCAGCAGGTTGACCGCCATGACCACCAGGAACGCCATGGCGATGGCCATGCCGATGCGGGCGTAGCGGGCGGTGACGCGGATCCAGCCGGCCTTGTAGACGAGCAGGGTCGCGGCCGAGACCGCCATGGTGCCGAGCACCGCCTGGAAGGGGGCGCCGCTCCAGCGGCTGTTGTACATCTCGCTGATGACACCGAGGAAGACGCCCTCGAAGGCGGCGTACCCGAGGATCAGCGCGGGCGACGGGGTGCGCTTGAAGTTCTGGACCATCGCCAGGACGAACGCGACGATCGCCGAGCCGACGGCCAGGCCGTAGCTGGTCGCCGTGACCGGCAGCAGCGCCCAGGCGAGGACGGCGCCGACGGCGACGGTGCCGAGCGTGATGGCCGAGCGGACGACGACGTCGTCCATGGTCATCCGGTCGGTGGTGGCGGGGGCCTGCGGCGGGGCGCCGGCACCCTGCTGGGCGTACGGGTTCTGGGCGTAGGGGTTCTGCGCGTACGGGTTGCCCTGTGCGTACCCGGCCTGCGGCGCGGTGTTGAAGCCGGCGTAGCCGTTGTCGCGGCTGAACCCCCGTCGCGAGAAGACCGGGTTGCTGCTCCTCATTTCACTCCTCCATGGCTGCCGTGCGCAGCCTTGGCTCAAGAGTAATGGATTGGCAAAGGACCGACCATGATACTTGAGGAGGATCTTTCCCCTGCCGTGCTGCCCAACACGCTACGCGGACGAGTGATTCCCGGCCATGGGTGATCGCCTTCCATGACGAACCTGCTACCTCGCCGAGACCCGCCGCTAACCCAGCGGGAATCCGGTGTACGCCTCGGCCAGGTCGGTCTCGGCCGCGCGGGAGGAGGCGATCCGCTCCAGCCGGGCCCGCTGGAGGCGGGCGTCGAAGGGGGTGGCGTCCGGGGCCGGATGGAGCATCGTCGTCATGTCGTAGGAGAACCGCTCGGCCTGCCAGACGCGGCGCAGACAGGTCGCGGAGTAGGCGTCGAGGAGGTCCGCCGAGCCGGTCTCCCTCTCATGGACGAGGGCGCGGGCGAGGGTGACGACGTCACCGACGGCGAGGTTCAGCCCCTTGGCTCCGGTCGGCGGCACGATGTGAGCAGCGTCACCGGCGAGGAAGAGCCGGCCGTGGCGCATCGGCTCGTGCACGAAGGAGCGCATCGGCGTGACCGACTTCTGGGTGATGGGGCCGCGTTCCAGCCGCCAGCCGTCCGCGGTCTCGAAACGGCGCTCCAATTCCGACCAGATCTCGGCGTCCGTCCACTCGTCGGCGTCCGTGCCGGCGGGCACCTGGAGGTAGAGGCGGGAGACGGACGGGGAGCGCATGGACAGGAGGGCGAAGCCGCGGTCGTGGCGGGCGTAGACGAGTTCGTCGTGCGAGGGCGCGACGTCGGCGAGGACGCCGAGCCAGGCGTAGGGGTACGTCCGCTCGAACACCCGGGACAGCGCGGCCGGGAAGGCGGCCCGGGCCACGCCCCAGAAGCCGTCGCAGCCCACGGCGTAGTCGCACTCCAGCACGTCCTCGCGGCCCTCGTGCCGGAACCGGATGCGCGGCCGGTCGCCCTCGGCGCCCTCCACCGCCAGCGCCTCCGCCTCGAACAGCAGCGGCCCGCCCTCCTTCAGCTGAAGGGCGATCAGGTCCTTGCAGACCTCGGTCTGGGCGTACACCATCACCGACCGCCCGCCGGTCAGGCCGGGGAAGTCGACGCGGTGGCGGCGCCGGTCGAAGCGCAGTTCGATGCCGTCGTGCCGCAGGCCCTCCCGGTCCATCCGCTCCCCGGCGCCTGCCGCGCGCAGCACGTCGACGGTGCCCTGCTCCAGGATTCCGGCGCGCTGCCGATGTTCGACGTAGGCGCGGTCGCGGCTCTCCAGGACGACCGAGTCGATGCCGGCGCGGTACAGCAGCCGCGCGAGCAGCAGTCCGGCCGGCCCGGCTCCGATGATGCCGACGGTGGTGCGCATCGGTTCGTCCCTTCGAGTCGACTCTAGGCGTTCGCGCAGTGAACTTTTCTTCACCAATCTTGCGCCAGAGTCTGCGCCGGGGGCCGAACGATGTCAATGGGGCGCATCGCGCCCCATCGGGCCGTCGCTCGGCGCCGCGTTCAGCGGCCCGGCCAGCCGTCCAGATGACGGTGCAGGGTGACGGTGGGCTGCGCGGCCGCCTTCGGCGCGTGGGCGACGGCATCGCGCAGGACCGCGCTCACCTCGCCCGCCAGGCCGTCGACCCGGGTCTTCAGCTCGGTCGCGGGCAGCGCGCAGCGGGTCAGCGCGTCCAGCCGGCTATGGATGTCGGCGAGCTGCTGCCGGGTGCCGGCGTCGAGGGTGAGCGGTGCCGGTGTGGAGACGACGAACTGGTAGGCGCCGGCGAGGGTCTGGCAGCCGGTGCACTCCTTGTTGGCCGCGTCGCTGAGGTTCACGGCGTTCAGGTGTGTGCGCTCACCGGCGAACGTGACGATCTGGAAGGACAGCGCGACCGACCGGCAGTGGTCGTCGGCCGAGCAGCCGGCCGAGACGGCGTTGGCCTGGTTGCGCGCCGCCGCCGCGTTGACCGTGCCGAACTGGCGGATGGTGAAGGAGTCCTCGGCCCGCATGTGATGGGCTCGATCGGCGTGGCTGAAGATGTGGTCGGAGGCGAAGGCCATGTGCGAGGCGCCGGTCGTCGCCTGGGCCGGTACGGCGGTGGCCGCACCGGCGATGCCGGCCGCGAACAGGCTGAGGCCCAGGGCCCGGCGGGCGAGGGGGTGGTTGCTGGAGCGTGCCTTGCGGTGGCTGCTCATGGGGTCTCCTGCGATGTCATGAGGACTGCCTGCGAAGAGCGGTCTTCGGGCAGTGGCTTCGGGCGGTGGCTCAGGGAGAGCGACGTCGGGCACCGGACTTCTGGACGTCAGGACGACGCCGGTGCGGGCGGGTCGCCGGACGGTGTGGGCGTGGGGCTTGCGGTCGGTGACGTGGGGACACTCTCCGACGGGGTCGGGGAGCTCGGGGTGCCGGGGTCCTCGCTGGTGGGCGGGGGCGTACTCGCGGTGCCGCCGCCGGTGGAGGAGTCCGGCTCATGGGACTTCGAGCCGGTCGGCTCGCCCGGTGCCGGAGCCGACGCCGAGGACTGCGGCGCGGAGGCGGACGCGCTCATCGAGGTGCCCGGTGACGGCCCGTCACCCGACGCCGACGCGGACGCCCCCGGCACCGCCGAAGGCGACACGGAGGCGCCGCCGGTGCCGTACCCGCCAGGCCCGCCGGGGCCCGGGGTCGAGGCGTCCCGCGGCGAGGGCTCCTCGGTGGGCACCCCGGGCTGCAGGATCGGTGCGATCGGGGGCTTCTTCGGCAGCGGCTTCGGGGTCGCCCCGGACACCCAGGCGTAGGAGAGCCCGGTCAGTCCGGCGAGGGCGAGCACGCACAGCGCGAGCCGCAGCCGGGGCCGTCCGGCGGTGGAGCGTTTCGCGGCCCGGAAGAGCCGGCCGCCGATCTTCACCGACAGATAGACGACACCGGCCATCGGGCACAGCAGCATCACGCAGCCGATCACCCCGACGAGCCCGGAGACGATCTGCCCGTGCGCGAACGCCCCGCCGGTGCCGAGGAGTTGCTCGGTCAGCGAGCGGACCATCGTGGTGAGGATCCGGGGCAGGTTCCACAGCGCGTAGCCCATCTCGCCGACGATCAGCGGCACCATCGTCAGCACCCAGCCGGCCACGATGGTGCGCGCGGACCTCTTCAGCCCGGCGACCTCCGCGCGCGCCGCCCGGCCCTTGGCGCCCGGCGCGAGCGAGAGCAGGATCGGCTTGATCTTGCCGTAGAGATCGGGGACTCCGGCGAGGTCGCCCAGGATGTAGTAGCCGTCCAGGCGGACGGCCGGCATCAGCTGTTCGAGGATCTCGAAGTGCCCGAGGTAGACGGCGGCCAGGAAGAACTGCGCCCCGGTGGCGAAGTAGGCCCCGGCCATGGCCAGCATGAAGACGACGTTGAAGTACACCCCGCCGAGGTCCGTGCGCAGCCGGCTGGCGCGGGAGATCCGGTAGACGTCGGTGACGTCGGTGTACATCGACGGCCAGATGAGGAACAGCCCGCAGCCGATGCAGCCGGGCCGGGCGCCGCCGTACCGGCAGGCCGAGGCGTGGCCGAACTCGTGGAAGACGAGCGAGGCCACGGTGAGGGCGAAGACGACGAGGATCAGCACCGGCTGGTCCAGGACCTCCAGCACCGGTTCGATCGCCCCGAAGAAGCCGAACAGCCAGACGTCCATCACGAGCGCCGTGAGCAGGACGGCGGCGACCACGGCCGGGCGGTGCAGCCAGGCCAGGGCCCGCGCGATCCGCGCCGTGCGGCGTTCGTCGAAGATCACCCGGTGGCCCTTGAGGGCGAGCAGCAGGTCGGAGCGCGGGGCGTCGACCTCGTCGTCCTCCTGGCCCTCGGGCACGCACACGCCGAGCGGTTCGAGCTTGTTCTCCACCAGGTAGCGGATGTTCTCGCCGCTGACCTCGCGGCCGTAGCGGGCGCTGACCCGGTGGGCGATCGTCTCGACGTCCCGGACGCCGTCGACGGACGACGCCACCAGGTACAGCAGCCGCGACAGCTGGACGACCTGCCCGTCCCCCCGGCGGGCGATGTACTTCGGTTCGGTGAAGCCCGAACCCTGGTACTCGCCGTGCAGCCGCAGTCCCGCGCTGAGCCGCGGGGCCGGCTGGACCGGTGTTCCGAGCACCGGCAGGCTGCCGGTCGTCACCTGTTCGTACGTCACCGGCCAGCCGCCGGGCCCGGGTACCGGACCGGTGTCGTACAGCGCGCTGGTGCCGTCGTCGAGCACCGTCATGTGTGGTCTCCCCCCACGTCCCCCCCGGAAAAGACAGCGGGGACGGACCGCCCGCACGCCCTGTGCTCTTCAGCCCTCCGAGGCGCTCGGCGCCCCTTCGGGCCGGTGCGGTCCGTCCCCACGGCCGTGGTGCCGTTACTGCGTGACGGTGATGGTCTGCTGGGCCGACGACTCGGCGACCGACCACGAGGAGTGGTCGTTCAGGGCCGCCGACTCGTTGTGGGCGTTGATGTTCGCCACGTGCTTGGTGACGTTGACCGTCCGGTGGAAGCTGAACTTCAGCCGGCCGAGGGCCTCGCGGCCCGGCAGCAGCTCCGCGGACTCGCCGTCCAGCTCGCGCATGTCCATGCTCATGGTGGTTGGTCCTTTCGTGGTGGGTGAGTCGGTGCGCGCGGCTACTGGCTGACGCTGATGGTCTGGCCGGCGGCGGAGTCGGCCACGGACCACGAGGAGTGGTCGTTCAGGGCGGCGGACTCGTTGTGCGCGCTGATGTTCGCGACGTGCTTGGTGACGTTGACCGTCCGGTGGAAGCTGAACTTCAGCCGCCCCAGGGCCTCGCGGCCCGGCAGCAGCTCCGCGGACTCGGCGTCGAGCTCGTGGGCGTTCAACATGGTCGATTCCCCCTCGGGAAACAGGCGCTTCCGGTCGGAGAGAGTCAGGTTCCCCCCGGACTCTGTCCAACTTGGTCGGACGAGCTGTCCAACGAGATTGGACACTAGAGCCTCGTGACAGCGCTCCGCAACCTCGATCCGGTGAATCACCCTTTCGGCGGCCCCGCTACCCGACCGTAGAATCGGCGCTGACAGGCACGGTCAGGTCGAGCGGCAAGCAGGAAGTGGACTTCGGTGGCCAACGCACTGCAGCAGTTGATCCGTGAGCGTCTCGACCGCAAGGGCTGGTCCTACGGCGACGTGGCACGGCGCGGCGGTGTGCCCCGCTCCACCGTCCACCACCTGGCCACCGCCGACCGGGTCGTCCGCATGCCCCAGGCCAGCACGCTGGAAGGCCTGGCCAAGGGCCTCGAGCTGCCGCTCGACGCCGTGCGCCGGGCCGCGGCCGAGGCCTGCGGCATCCATGTCTACGGCACCCCGTCCGCCGAGGACGCCGACGCCACGGCCGCTCGCACCACCGATCCCGAGGTGGACCTGCTCATCGCCAGCGTGCAGCAGCTGTCGGCCGAGGACCGCCGGCATGTCGCCGCCCTGGTCGAGTCCCTGCTCGGCCGGTCCGCGGGCCCGGCACCGGAGAAGTGATCCGGCGGTCCGTTCATGGACCACGCCGGAAAAATCATGCAACTTCCCCCGAATTGGCCTTCATCGCCCGCTAGTCTCTCGTCCTGCCCGAGGAGCGAGAGCCGTACGACCACCCGGGCTCTTTGGGGGGAACGTGTTGTTCGTGCATGGCGGGCCCACCACCGCGGTGGTGCGGGCCCCCGCCGGTGAATCGGTCGTCCTACTCTCCGGCGAGCTGCCCGAGGTGCTCACCGAGGCCGCGGTGACCGAGCTGCTGGACCTGGCCGCGGCGATCCTGGACGCGGACGAGCTGGAGCTGTTCCACACCTGCCTGCGCACCCTGCGCACGGACGGGCTCCGGGCGGGCCGGCGCATCGAGGTGGACGGAGCGGTACTGACGGTGTACGAGGGGGCGTGACGCGGCAGGCCCGCGAAAGGCGCGGATCACCAGCCGGTTCCGGCACGCTTGCCCTCGCTCCCACCACCGGCCGCGCACGCCCGCCCACAACCCCACGCGCCGCTGTCAGGACTCCGGTGGGTTGCCCTCGCGACATCTGATCGGTGGCCAATCGGTTACCAAGAGTGACGCCCAAGCGACCTGCAGGCTGACGGAGGACGCCGCGCAGCGGGTCGGCGGCGCGCTCCGGGGGAGGCAATTGCAGCCAGAACTGCAACCAGCGGCCCTCCTGGATGCCAACCTTGTCCGATTCATTGGCGTTCGCCGCCGGGAGCCCTCTCCGGGATGTTCGAATTCGGATGGCCATGTACGACGGTGAACTGCCACCGGTGCTGCAACCACCGGGACAGGCTTGGCCGTCTCACGCAGGCCACGCGCCGATCACTCACCGTGCTCGCCACGGTTCCACGTGATGACAGATGGTGTCCCGCCAAGTGGTGTAGCAGCGATCTCTGCATAGCCCCTGGTCATGGGGCGGCCATCGCGCAACTCTCCGAGTAGAGAGGCTCGTTGAGAGAGGTGACGCGATGGCCTTGTCCCAGCATGACTTACTCCGGCTGATGGAGTCACTGCGTACGGCGGACGGAATCGAGTTGGTCCGGGTCCTGGCCCAGCGGATCCTGCAGGAGCTGATCGAGGCCGAGGCCACCTCGTTCATCGGAGCGGAGCCCGGCGAGCACACCGAGACCCGCACCAACCTGCGCAACGGCCACCGCGGGAAGACGCTGACCACGCGGGCCGGCGATCTCGACCTGGCGATCCCCAAGGTCCGAACCGGCAGCTTCTTCCCCAGCCTGCTCGAACGCCGCCGCCGAATCGACCGGGCCCTGTATGCCGTCATCGTCGAGGCATACGTCCACGGGGTCTCCACCCGCAGCGTGGACGACCTGGTCAGGGCCCTGGGCGCGGACAGCGGGATCTCCAAGAGCGAGGTCTCCCGGCTCTGTGCCGCCCTGGACGTCGAACTCACGGCCTTCCGCACCCGGCCGCTGGACCATACCCGCTTCCCCTACGTGTACTTGGACGCGACCTACTGCAAGGCTCGCGTGAACCACCAGATCGTGTCCCAGGCTGTGGTCATCGCCACTGGCATCACCGAGGACGGCGGACGCGAAGTGCTGGGGCTGATGGTCGGCGACAGCGAGACCGAGGCGTTCTGGAGCGAGTTCCTGCGCTCGCTGCGCGAGCGGGGACTGTCCGGGGTCCGCCTGGTCATCGCCGACCACCACAGCGGCCTGGTCAAGGCCGTGCGCAAGGTCATGCTCGGTGCCGGCCACCAAAGGTGCCGCGTTCACTTCCTGCGGAACGTCTTCGCGGTGATCCCGAAAGACTCCGCCGAGATGGTGGCCGCCACCATCCGCACGATCTTCGCCCAGCCCCACGCCGCAGCCGTCCGGGCCCAGCTCGAGACCGTCGCCGACATGCTCGGCCGCCAGTTCCCCAAGGTCAGGGTCATGCTGCTGGAGGCGAAGGAGGATCTGACCGCGTTCGCGGACTTCCCTGATCGGCACTGGAAGAAGATTCCCAATGGGTTTGTCAAGTAGTGATGGCGACGCTCGGTGAGCGGGTCAGTTCGCTGCGGCAGCGATGTCGTGCGGAGTTGCTGCGAACGCGCGGCCGTCACGTATAAGGGCCCACAGGACGTTGAGGCGGCGCCGGGCGAGGGCGAGCACAGCCTGCTTGTGGCCCTTGCCCTCGCTGCGCTTGCGCTCGTAGAACGTCTTGGAGACGGGGCAGCAACGGGCGGCGGCCTGGGCAGA
>NZ_JBITGJ010000028.1:0-105669 GCF_044456925.1 Streptomyces sp. NPDC050743 | reverse complement strand
ATTCCAGATCCAGCGGCAGCGATCCCACTCGGCTTCGAGCCGGCCCCTGGCCGTGTTCGACAGGCGCACACGGAAGGTGTACCGGGCATGCCCGGCGTCCTTCGTGGTCACCTCTGTCGTCATGCATCCGAACCTACCCGAGGCCACTGACAGTCGAGAGTTCTCGATCATCGCGGGCGGCATCACCGCCGTGCGGGGCGGGGCGCCGGATCGCCCTGACGGCGATCCGGCTGTCCCTGCCCCGCTCCGCAGGAGTCCGATTCCTCCCCGGCCCGAAGGCCGGGGCATCCTCGGAGGAACCCGGTGAAGGGCTACGGCGCCGCCGTCACCGGGGTGGCGATCATGCCCTTGGTCTTCGGGATGGCCGTGGCCCAGAAGCTGGCCACCCGCTGGGCCGGCCACCCGCGCGCGGTCGTCGGCGCCGGTCTCGCCCTGATCGGCCTGGGCCTGCTCGGCGCGTCCACGGCCGGCGCGGGCACACCCTACGCGGTGTTCGTCTGCTGGCTGCTGGTCATCTCGGCAGGCGCCGGGCTGTCCATGCCGGCCCTGACCATCGGCGTGGTCACCTCGCTCCCGGCCCACCAGGCGGGCCTCGGCTCCGGCCTCGGCACCACCGCCCGCGAGACGGGCGCCGCGCTGGGCGTCGCCGTCACCGGCACGGTGCTGTCGGCCCACGCGGACCTGCTCCACGGGCTGGGTCCGGCCCTGCGGACGGTGGGGGTGGTGGTGCTGGCGGCGACGGCCCTGGTGATCACCGGGTACGGAAGGCGCCCTGAAGGGGCGCGAGGAACTGCGCGAGCAACCCACCGCATACCCGCAGACGGCGAACGCCCGGCACCCCTGCGGCGGGATGCCGAGCGTTTGCCGTAACTCCGGAACCTCTTAGATGAGGCCGAGGCCGCGAACCGCGTCGCGCTCCTCCTCCAGCTCCTTCACCGACGCGTCGATGCGAGCACGGGAGAACTCGTTGATGTCCAGGCCCTGGACGATCTCGTACTTGCCGTCCTTGCAGGTGACCGGGAAGGAGGAGATCAGGCCCTCCGGGACGCCGTAGGAGCCGTCCGACGGGATGCCCATGGAGGTCCAGTCGCCCTCGGTCGTGCCGTTGACCCAGGTGTACACGTGGTCGATCGCGGCGTTGGCGGCGGAGGCCGCGGAGGACGCACCGCGGGCCTCGATGATCGCGGCACCGCGCTTGGCGACGGTCGGGATGAAGTCCTCGGCCAGCCACTTCTCGTCGTTCACGACCTCGGCGGCGTTCTTGCCGGCGACCGTGGCGTGGAAGATGTCCGGGTACTGGGTGGCGGAGTGGTTGCCCCAGATGGTCAGGCGCTTGATGTCGGCGACCGTCGAACCCGTCTTCTTCGCGAGCTGGGTGAGCGCGCGGTTGTGGTCCAGGCGGGTCATCGCGGTGAAGCGCTCGGCCGGGACGTCCGGAGCGGCGGCCTGCGCGATGAGCGCGTTGGTGTTGGCCGGGTTGCCGACGACCAGGACCTTGATGTCGTCCGCGGCATGGTCGTTGATGGCCTTGCCCTGCGGCTTGAAGATGCCGCCGTTGGCCTCGAGCAGGTCACCGCGCTCCATGCCCTTGGTGCGGGGGCGGGCGCCGACCAGGAGGGCTACGTTGGCGCCGTCGAAGGCGACGTTCGGGTCGTCGGTGATGTCGATGCCCTGGAGCAGCGGGAAGGCGCAGTCGTCCAGCTCCATGGCCGTGCCCTCGGCGGCCTTGAGCGCGGGCGTGATCTCCAGGAGGCGCAGCTTGACCGGAACGTCCGCGCCGAGCAGCTGGCCGGAGGCGATGCGGAAGAGCAGGGCGTAACCGATCTGGCCGGCCGCGCCGGTGACGGTGACGTTCACGGGAGTGCGGGTCATGGCGTTCTCCGTATGACAGCTGGCGGTGGGGCGTCCCTGCCCCGGACGGATGATCGATCTCTTGGCGTCAAGAGATCGATCCAGCGGTCAGGCTATCGCGCATCCGGCATGCGAGACGTACAGGGCCGTGTGGCTCACCCCACAAGTCGGACACAAGGCGACGAAGGGGCGGCCGCCCGTCCGGGAGAGGGGGAGAGGACGGAGGCGGCCGCCCAGGTGGGGGTACCGGATTGCCGGACTCCCGTGGGGGGGTATTGGGCCACGTGCCCAGAATCCGGCCCGCCATGCGCCCGTCCCCGGAATTTCCTCCCCGATTCTCCGCCCGCCCTCCAGGAGCCGACGGCCGGCGCCGCGACCCCTGTGATGGCGTACCGGACGGCGCGGTCGAGGTAGGGCGTGCCGGGCGGCGTGATACCCCGAACAGGGCAGGCAGGACGCGGGACATCGGGCGGGCGGTACCCGGCACATCCCGGCACATCGACTGCCGGATGCCATGGACGGCGCGTTCCGCGCGGTGCGTCCACCCGTCCTACTTGGTGCACCCCGTCCGCCCGGACGCCAGCGTCGCGCAGGCCTTGGCCTCTGCCGCGTTCTTCACGGCGACCATCGGGGTGTAGGCGATGGTGTCGCCGACGCCGGAGGTCTCGCCGCTCTGCCGGGCCTTCCCGGCGGAGACCTGGACCTCGTCGCCCTGGGCGGCCCCGGTGATGCGGCCCCAGGCGGTGCCGCAGGCCTTGCTGTAGCGGACCTCCAGGGTGGTGGTGCCGATGGTGACGCTCTTGGCGGTGGTCACCAGGTCGCCGCTGCACCCCATGGCCTCGGCGTCCTTGCCGTCGCAGGCGGAGCCGGTGCACTTGACCCCGGGTGGCGGGGTGGTGTGCGTGGTGGCGCTCGGGGACGGCTTGGCGGCGTTCTCGTGCTTCGCGCCGCTCCGGTTGGTGAAGAAGAAGACGGCGCCGATGACGACGAGCACGCCGACGAGCCCCGCCAGGAACATGATCAGCCGCTGCCGGCCGGCGTCCCCCGGAGCCGGGGCGCCGCCCCCCGAGGGGGTGCCCCCGGCGGGCCGGGGCTCCCGCGGCCGGCCGTCGTACGCGTTCGGCGTGGTCGGGGTCCGGCCGGGGCCCTCGGGCGGGCCGTCTGGCCGCACACCGTTCGCGGCAGTGGCGGCGGCGCCCGTGCGGGGGCCGGCCTTGGACGGGCCCTGATACCCGGCCAGGCCCCAGGAGTTGCCGCCCGAGGTCCCGCCACGCCCGGCGCCGTCCGGGCCGAGACCGGAACCGTCGGCTCGCTCACGACCGTCCCCCTGTCCCCGCCCCGCCTGCTCCCGGGCGTCGGCGTCGGGGGCCGTCGGCTGGGTGGGGATCGCCGGGGAGACGCCGGCCGGGCCGGCGATGCCCATACCCGCGTCGGCGCCCTTGCGGCCGGACGGGCCGCCGGTCGCCTCCGCCGCCCCGAACTCCCCCAGCGCGGCGCGCGCCTGGGAGATGCGGATCGCCTCCATCGTGCGATCGTGCCGCATCTCGGCCCGGCTCCAGGCGCGTTCGGCCAGCTCCCACATCGTGGTCAGATGGCCGAGGTTGGTGCCGGTGACCTCGGCGAGAGCGACGATCGCACCCTTGGGCGCGAGCAGCCGGCCGCTCAGATAACGCTCCCAGGACGTCTTGCTGTAGCCCGTGCGGTCGGCGAGCGCCGCGACGCTCAGGCCGCTGCGGTCCACGAGCCGCCGCACCTGCTGGGTGAACTCCTTGATCTGTGGGTCCAGGTCCTCGGGCAGATCTTTCCAGCGAGGCATCGATTCCCCCTCTTGCTTTCCCCCGGCATTCCCCGTCCTGGCTACCCACAAGGATGCGCCGACCCGGGATCCCAGTTCCCCGACTGGGGGCGCACAGGAGCACCACTGCCGCCGGTCATGCCCCAACGTATCCCGAACTGTCGAGACATCGACACGGTGAGGACACATGTGGCAGTACGTGGACACGGTAGCGGAACGGTCACTTCCGTGCCACAGCGCACGGACAGGCGTTGAACAGGCAGTTCCCGCAGGGAAGGCTGAGTTGCGACGGTGGCCCGCCCCTCATCGGGGGAGGGGGCGGGCCACCGTTTCCCGCACCACCAGAGCGCGCCGCGCACCGGGCCCGCTCGGCGCGCAGCCGTCCGGTGAGCTCGGCGGAGCGGCGGGCCAGGTGCCCGAACCAGGCCGGCACCGAGCAGTACGGCAGCGCCTGGCCGAGCACGGACGTCATGGACGGGGGGTGGCTGCCCCCCCGCGTACGCCCAGACCCGGTCATGCAGCGCGAGCATGGAACCGAAGGTGCACACCACCGGCCAGTAGCCGAGGGCGACGTAACCGATCGCGGCGGCCTTGCACGACGGCGAAGACGGTGAGGGTCCATCGGCCGCGCAGGGTGACGGACCGGTCACGCCCGGGCAGGGAGGCAGGAGTCAACCCTGAGAGGTGCCGCGGAAGTTGCGGGAAGCGGTGGGCTACCGGATGTGATGGCAGGGGACTTCAGGCCGTCGATGGAGGCGGGGCCGGGGTCGGCGGCCGTGCCGTCGGGGTACGCCGGTGGCCCGCGTCCCGGGGGGAGGCGCGGGGCACCGGCGTCACGAACAGCCCTACTGGTTGAGCGTGAAGTGCAGGATGCCCTTCAGGAACGGGATCCGCAGCCACGGGTCGGGCTGGGCCATCATCGCCAGCAGGGCGATCACGAGGCCGAGCACGCCGTAGGTGGCGATGTCGGTGAAGCGGGAGCGCACGGCGAGCATGCCGACGCTCGGGAGTATCCAGCGCATGACCGCCCCGGCCAGCAGGGCCGCGCCGATCAGCAGGGTGCCGGCACGGAACATGTCGAGGGCGGTCAGCAGCAGGCCCAGCGCGACCCCGCCGAGCACCACGAGCAAGGGCCACTGCCGTGCCGGGGCCGGGGCGGCACCGGACGCGGCACGGCCGCCGCCCTCCGGCCGCGCGGTGTCCCTGGTGATGCGGGGGAAGCGCCGCGTGGTCTTCCGCCCGGGATCTTCCCCTGCGCTCTGCGTACCGCGGGTGACCGCCCCCGCGCGGGCGCCCTCAGCCGGCACTGCGCTCCGCCGCCTCGACCACGTTGACCAGCAGCAGCGCCCGGGTCATCGGGCCCACGCCACCGGGGTTCGGGGAGATCCAGGCCGCCACCTCGGCCACGTCCGGGTGCACGTCGCCGACGATCTTGCCCTCGGCGTTGCGGGAGACACCGACGTCCAGAACGGCGGCGCCCGGCTTGATGTCCTCGGCGCGGATCAGGTGCGGGGAGCCGGCCGCGGCGATGACGATGTCGGCCCGCTTCAGGTGGGCGGACAGATCACGGGTGCCGGTGTGGCACTGGGTCACGGTGGCGTTCTCGCTGCGCCGGGTGAGCAGCAGCGGCATGGGCCGGCCGATGGTGACACCGCGGCCGACGACCACGACCTCGGCGCCCTTGATCTCCACGCCGTGGCGGCGCAGCAGGGTCAGGATGCCGTTCGGGGTGCAGGGCAGCGGGGCCGGCTCGTTCAGCACCAGCCGGCCGAGGTTCATCGGGTGCAGACCGTCGGCGTCCTTGGCCGGGTCCATCAGCTCCAGGACGCGGTTCTCGCCGATGCCCTTGGGCAGCGGCAGCTGGACGATGTAGCCGGTGCAGGCCGGGTCCTCGTTCAGCTCGCGTACGACCGCCTCGATCTCCTCCTGGGTGGCCGTGGCAGGCAGCTCGCGCTGGATGGAGGCGATGCCGACCTGCGCGCAGTCGCGGTGCTTGCCGGCGACGTACTTCTGGCTGCCGGGGTCGTCCCCGACAAGGATCGTGCCGAGGCCGGGCGTGACGCCCTTCTCCTTCAGCGCCGCCACGCGGGCGGTCAGATCGGACTTGATCGCGGCTGCGGTGGCCTTGCCATCGAGAATCTGGGCGGTCATACCCCCATCCTCGCGGATGACCCGCCCCCGGTTCCAATCCGGGTGCCCCACGGCCCTCCCCCGCCATGTCACAGCATGATCAGCGATGTTGCACTTGCACAACACCTCACGATTCCGTCTGGACAAGTAAGACCCGCCTAAAGAACGATGAGCAGACAGTGCCGCGGGCAGTGCCGGGGGGACGGACCGCATCTGTAGAAATCTCCTCCGAACCGTGCTCCGCGTCGTCCCCGCACTTGGATCAACGGAGGAAGAGCGCCATGAGCTTCGGCGACCCGAACAACCCCTACGGCCCGCCGCCCCAGCAGCCTCCGGCCGCTCCCGGTTACGGCTACCCGCAGCAGCCGGCCGCCCCGCCGCAGGGCTACGGCTACCCGCAGCAGCCCGGCTACCCCGGCTACCCGGGCGGCAACGCGATGCCTCAGACGATGCCGGGTCTGCTCGTTACGGCGCGGGTGTTCCTGTACCTCATCTCGGCGGTGCAGATCCTCATCGGCCTTGTCTGGCTGTACCTCGCGGCCTTCGTCAACGACGTCTCGAACAAGGCGGACGATCTGGGCAGCTCGTCCAGCAACAATCCGTTCAGCACGATCGGTGACGGCGGCCACATGGCCGCGGGCCTGATCGTGTTCATCGCGCTGATCGCGCTGGGCCTGGCCGCGCTGTCCATCACGCTGGGCGTGAAGTTCGGCCGCGGCGGTCAGGGCGTGCGCATCACGACGGTGGTCTACGGCGCGCTCGGCGGTGTCCTCGGCCTGATCGGGCTCTTCACGGGCCTGGACTCCGGTCTCGCCTCGGCTGTGATCTTCCCGCTGCTCTGGGTGGTCTTCGCGGCCGTCATCACCGCGGCCCCGGTCGTGCCGAGCGGTACCGCCTGGTTCAACCGCCCCCGCTACTGAACCCGCCCGCGCGGCAGTACGATTCGCGCCATTTCCACACCAAGGGCCGTGTCTCACCCGTCCAGGGGAGGCACGGCCCTGGTGTGTCCCCCTAGGCTGGCCGGGTCGGCCGCTGCGGCCGGGGTGTCCGTCGGCACGGGGAGACGCACCTTGTACAGCATCATCGTCGTACCTCCGCCGACCCCGGAGGACCGGCAGCCGAGCACCCGGATCCGGCTCGCCCCGGGTGAGCGCCTCACCTTCGGAAGGGCGGCCGGCAACGATCTGACGATCCCGCACGACGGGGTCTCCCGCCGGGCCGGCGAACTCATCGCCCAGGGCGCGTTCTGGATACTGAGCAACCTGTCAGCGCGTCAGACGTACGTCGTGGACAACCCGGAGGGCGCCGGCGAGCACGTCAAGGTCGGCCCGGGCCGGCTGGACGCGCCCATCCCGTTCGAGTTCTCGCGGATCGTGCTGCCCGCCGCCGGGGACCTGCTGACGATCGAGGTGTGGGCGCCGCGCCACGACTATCTGCCGCAGGGGGCAGAGCCGGACGGGGACACCACCGCCCCCGCCTTCTCCGTCGACCGCACCAAGCGCTACTTCGCCGTCCTGGCCGCCCTGTGCGAACCGCGGCTGCGCGGCGACCCGCACGCCCCGCTGCCCACGGTCGACCAGGTCGTCGACCGGCTGCGCCCCGCCTGGCCGGCCGCCTCGCGCACCTCGGTGCAGTGGAACATCGACTACCTGGCGGTGAAGCTGCGACTCAAGCCCGGCCCGGACACCGCGGACACCGGTCCGCGCCTCAACGGCAAGAAGGAGTCCCTGGTGTCCCTGACGCTCCGCTTCGACCTCGTACGGGAGGACGACCTGGTCGTCCTGTCCGCCGCCGACGCGAGCCGTACGGCCCGGTGACCGAGCCATACGCCGTGCCGGTGCCGCGGGGTTACCGGGTCGGCGCCTGGGAGGTGCGCGAGCCGATCGCGACGGGCGCCTTCGGCAGCGTGTACGCGGGCCGGCGCACCGGCGACTCCGAGGAGCTGCCCGCTGCCGCCGCGCTGAAGTTCCTGCCCACCGGCACCGGCACCCCGCGCCAACTGGCCCATCTGCGCGACCTCATCGAGCGCGAGGTCGACCTGCACCGGCGGCTCAGGCCGCCGCGGCTGATCCGGATGTACGAGTCACTGGTCGTCGACGACCCGGAGCGCCCCGAGCTCGACGGCGCCACCGTCCTCGTCCTGGAGCGGGCCGAGGGCTCCCTGTCCGCCCTGCTCGCCGCCGCGCCGCGCCCGGCCGCCGGGCCCGCCCTGCTCGCCCAGATCTGCGAGGGGCTGGCCCAGCTGCACCGGGCGGGCTGGGTGCACGGGGATCTGAAACCGGCCAACGTGCTGCTGATGGCGGACGGTTCGGCCCGGCTCGCCGACTTCAACATGGCCGCTGAACTGGAGGGCACCCACGCCTACACCCCGGCCTTCTCCACCCCCGACTACACCCCGCCCGAGCTGCTGTGGACGGAGATCGGCGAACGCGGCCGGCGGATCCGGCCATCCGCCGACGTCTGGGCCTTCGGCGTGCTCGCCCATCTCGTGCTCACCGACTCCTTCCCGCTGTCCGGCGCCACCCCGACGGCCCGCCGGGACGCGGCCGCCGCCTATGCGCGCGGCACCGACGAACTGCGCCTGTCGCCCCGACTCCCCGACGCCTGGCGGGAGATCGTGCGGGACTGCCTGGCCCGGACGCACGAGGCACCCATCGGCACCGAGGCGCTGCTGCGCCGCGCCGAGGCGGCCGCCGGCACCGGCCGCTCGCCGCGCCTGCCGCGCCGGCTGTTCCCGCGATTCCCGCGCCGCGGGCGCCGGCGGGCGGCCATCGCGGGCGCCGCCGCCGCGACCGTCGCCGCCGCGGCCCTCAGCTACGGCATCAGCACCTGGGCGAGCGACGGCGCCGACGGCACGGACGACAAGGCTCTGGCGGCCTACGGCGCCTCCGAGCTCCGCACCGACAAGGGCATCCCGGTGCGCTACCGCAAGCTCATCGCCGACTCCGCCCACGCCTCCCCCGAACCCGACGTGACCCCCGCGCGCAGGACGGCGATGCTCAAGGCCGAGAGCGATTTCGACCCGGACCTCTCCGACCCGGCCAAACACGAGTTCGGCATCGCCCGCTGGACCCCCGCCGTCCTGCGCTGGTACATGCGCGACGACGGCGTTCCCGCGTCGGCCACACCCACCCCGCCCCTCACCCCCTCCGTCTCCATCCCGGCCATGGGCCGCTACCTCTGCTTCATGGCGCCCAACCTGAAGTCCGGCCTGCCCGGCGACAGGCGCGTGCTGCTCTCCGCCGCGTACCGGACGTCGTACAGGAAATTGAAGGCTCCCCTCCCTGAGGGAGGGGATTGGTCACCCTCCAGGGCTGTGCGGGGATTTACGGCTCAGGCCGCCGCCGGAGCCGGCGGCTCGGGTGGTCTTACGCCCTCGACACCGTCCGGGTTCCAACCTGCCCGGACCAGCATCACGCGGGCGGAGTTCTTGTCCCTGGGGGACACGGCTCCGCACACGGTGCAGGTATACGTTCTCATCGACAGAGGCAGTGCGTGCTTGGTTCTCGCTTCGCACTTGGCACAGTCCATCGTGGTGTGCGCCGGGTGCACGAGACGGACGTCCCGTGCGTGCTTGCGGCCCATCTCGACCAGGGCACGCTTCGTCGCGGCGATGGCGGCATCGGCCGCCTTGCGGGCCATGGTGGTCTTCGCCAGGAACCTCGGCCTGAAGTCCTCCACCGCAACCCCGTCGTGGCCGCGCATCACCCGCTTGGCCCACTTGCGGGCGGTGTCCTCCCGCTGCCTCGCGATCTTCTTGTGCAGCTTCGCCGCCTGTGCCCGGGCCTTGCGGTAGCCCGCGGATGCGGGCTGTCCCTTCGGACGCCGCCGCCGGGCCATCATCCGCTGGTACCTCGCCAGCCGCTGCGCGGCCCGCCTGCCGTGCTCGGCATGCGGCAGATCGTAGGCGTCGTCGGTGGTGGTGGCGGTCTCCGTCACACCCCAGTCCACCCCGAGCACGCGCCCCGTGCGGGCGAGCGGTTCGCTCCGCGCGGGGACGACGAAGGACGCGTACCAGTGGCCGAGGCTGTCCTGGTACACCCGCACACTCGACGGGTCGGCCGGAAGGGGCCGCGACCACACCACCGTCACCACGATCTGGCCCGCAAGGTGCAGGCGGCCGTCCTTGAGGCGGAAACCGCGCTTGGTGTAGTTGAGGCTGGGCCGCGCCTCCCGCTTCTTCTTCCACCTGGGCATCTGGGCCCGGCGCTGCTGCGGCAACCGGTTCTCGATGTCCTTCAAGGCCTTCGCGCGGGACGTGGCGAAGTCGCGTATCACCTGCTGCTGAGGCACCGACGCGCCCTCAGCCAGCCATGGCGTCACCCTGCGGGCCTCGGTCAGCATCTTGTCGAGCTGAGCCGGACCACACGTCAGCTTCTCGCCACCCGCTTTGCCCTGCGCGTGGACCTGCTGGGACTTCGCGACGCACTCATTCCAGATCCAGCGGCAGCGATCCCACTCGGCTTCGAGCCGGCGCCTGGCCGTGTTCGACAGGCGCACACGGAAGGTGTACCGGGCATGCCCGGTGTCCTTCGTGGCCGCTTCTGTCGTCATGCATCCGAACCTACCCGAGCGGACTGACAGTCGAGAGCTCTCGATGATCGTGGGCGGCATCACCGCCGTGCGGGGTGGACGCCGGATCGCCCCGACGGCGATCCGGCCATCCCTGCCCTGCCCCGCAGGAGTCCGATTCCTCCCCGGCCTGAAGGCCGGGGCATCCCCGGAGGAACCCGGTGAACATCGCCAAGCCCGCCGCACTGCTCGTCGCGACCACCGCACTGCTCGCCGGCTCCACGGTCGCGGCCACCGCCGCCGCCCCGGACGGCACCCGGGTCACCGGCGTCCAGCAGGTCGCCGACCAGGTCCTCGCGGGCCACCCGAAGCCCCTCTCGGCCTCCGCCGACAAGGTCCGCTACGACGGTCTGACCCTCACCTGGGCCCCGCGGGGCAAGGCCGCCGCCAAGGACCTGGACTGCGCCTACGGTCATCTGTGCATGATCGTCAAGGGCACCAAGTTCGACTTCTACAAGTGCCAGACCTGGACCGTGAACAACTGGACCGGGGACGGCCCGTTCACCAACAACCAGACGCCGGGAACGGTCGCCAGGTTCTTCAACCGGGACGGCAGCGTTCGCTGGACCTCGACCGCCTACCAGGCCGGCACGGCGACCTGGGACCCGATCTGGTCCCTGCGCCCCTGCTGCCCCGACCCGGCAAGGCCGACGGCCTCCGGCCCCCTCAGGGGAGGGCCGGAGGCCGCCGGCCTGTCCACGGCGCCGTGTCAGTGGAAGAAGTGGCGCGTGCCCGTGAAGTACATCGTCACGCCCGCCTCCTTGGCGGCCTCGACGACCTGCTCGTCACGGATCGAACCGCCCGGCTGGACGATCGCCCGCACGCCGGCGTCGATGAGGATCTGCGGCCCGTCGGGGAAGGGGAAGAACGCGTCCGAGGCGGCGAAGGAGCCGCGCGCCCGCTCCTCACCGGCCCGCTCGACGGCCAGCTTGCAGGAGTCGACCCGGTTGACCTGGCCCATGCCGACGCCGACCGAGGCGCCGTCCTTGGCGAGCAGGATCGCGTTGGACTTCACCGCTCGGCACGCCTTCCAGGCGAAGGCGAGCTCCTTGAGCTCCTCGGCGGTCAGCGCCTCGCCGCTGGCCAGCGTCCAGTTCGCCGGGTCGTCGCCGTCGGCCTGGAGCCGGTCGGTGACCTGGAGCAGGACACCGCCGTCGACCTGCTTGGCCTCGACCCGGTTGCAGGGCGCGCCCGGGGCCTTCAGGACCCGGATGTTCTTCTTCCTGGCGAGGGCCTCCAGGGCCCCCTCCTCGTAGTCCGGGGCGACGATGACCTCGGTGAAGATCTCCGCGACCTGCTCGGCCATCTCCCGGCTCACCGGCCGGTTGACGGCGATGACACCGCCGTACGCGGAGACCGGGTCGCAGGCGTGCGCCTTGCGGTGCGCCTCGGCGACGTCCGAACCGACCGCGATACCACAGGGGTTGGCGTGCTTGATGATCGCGACGCACGGCTCGTCGTGGTCGTACGCGGCACGGCGGGCGGCGTCCGTGTCCGTGTAGTTGTTGTACGACATCTCCTTGCCGTGCAGCTGCTCGGCGTCCGCGAGCCCGCCGCTGCCGTCGACGTACAGGGCGGCCGGCTGGTGCGGGTTCTCGCCGTAGCGCAGGGTGTTCTTGCGCTCGTAGGTGGCGCCGAGGAAGTCGGGGAACCGCGACTCGTCCACCGGCGCGTACGAGGAGGCGAACCAGGAGGCGACGGCCACGTCGTAGGCGGCGGTGTGCTGGAACGCCTCGGCGGCGAGGCGCTTACGGGCGGCGAGGTCGAAGCCGCCGTCCTTGACGGCGGCGAGCACGTCGGCGTACCGCTCGGGGCTGGTGACCACGGCGACGGAGGGGTGGTTCTTGGCGGCGGCACGGACCATGGACGGGCCGCCGATGTCGATCTGCTCCACGCACTCGTCGTCCGAGGCGCCGGAGGCCACCGTCTCGCGGAAGGGGTAGAGGTTGACGACGACGAGGTCGAACGGCTCCACGCCGAGCTCGGCGAGCTGCTGCCGGTGGCTGTCCAGCCGCAGGTCGGCGAGGATGCCCGCGTGCACCTTCGGGTGCAGGGTCTTCACCCGGCCGTCCAGGCACTCGGGGAAGCCGGTCAGCTCCTCGACCTTGGTGACGGGGACGCCCGCGGCGGCGATCCGGCCGGCCGTGGACCCGGTGGAGACGAGCTCGACACCGGCCTCGTGCAGCCCGCGCGCGAGGTCTTCCAGCCCGGTCTTGTCGTAGACGCTGACGAGCGCCCGGCGAATGGGCCGATTGGTGCTCTCGGCGGTGGCGGTCACTGGATAACTACCTTTCGTCCCTCAATGCGATAGCCGTTGCGGGCGAGCCGCCCCACGACCTCGACGAGCAGCCTTCGCTCGACTTCCTTGATGCGCTCGTGCAGCGCGCTCTCGTCGTCCTCGTCCCGGACCTCGACCACGCCCTGGGCGATGATCGGGCCGGTGTCGACGCCGTCGTCGACGAAGTGGACGGTGCAGCCGGTGACCTTGGCGCCGTACGCGAGCGCGTCACGGACGCCGTGGGCCCCCGGAAAACTGGGCAGCAGGGCGGGGTGCGTGTTGACGAACCGCCCGCCGAACCGGGCGAGGAACTCCTTGCCCACGATCTTCATGAACCCGGCGGAGACCACGAGGTCCGGCTCGTAGGCGGCCACGGCCTCGGCGAGGGCGGCATCCCACTCCTCGCGGCTCGCGTGGTCCTTGACCTTGCACACGAAGGTCGGCAGCCCCGCCCGCTCGGCACGGGCGAGCCCCTCGATACCGGCGCGGTCGGCCCCTACGGCGACGATCCGGGCGCCGTACTGCTCGGCTCCGGTGCGCTCGATCTCGTCCAGGAGCGCCTGCAGATTGGTGCCGGATCCGGAGACCAGCACGACAAGGCGCTTGACCGCTGGGCCAGCGGGGGTGGCGGCCACGATGGGGCCCTTTCTCGGGGTGGCGACGGTACCGGCCGGAGCTTTGTACATTCGCACGAATGCTTTACGCCCCTCGATACAGGGAAGTCTACGAAGCGGCCGGCCGTCAGCAACGATACCGGCACACGAGAAGGCCCCCACGGGACGGGGGCGTGGCCGGAAGGTAGCGTTCGGCAGGGAATCACGGAGGGCGGCCTCGGGAACGCGACGGTCGTGCGGTGCGTTGTCGGGGGGAGAAGCTCATATCGGCCAGCCGTGTTCACAGCCGTACGCACCGCCGTATGCACAGCCGTATTCGCCTAGGGGAAGACGCTCTTTTGATGCCCGCTCGCAGCCTGCGACTCCTCACGTTCCCTCCGAGCCCGGCCCAGGGAGGCGAGCGTGGCACCGTGCTGCGAGAGCGGCCGACCTCGCCGCCGGAGGCTCCCCAGGGTGGGCACGGCGGCGGTGCGGGTGGTCCCGGCGGGGCTGCGGGCCCCGGCGGTCGGGGCGGTGACGGACGCGGCGGCGGGCGGCAGGACGACAACCCCTTCGCGCCGCCGCCCGAGGGCACCCCGGACCGGCCTTGGCAGCCCCGCCGTCCCGAGGGCTCCCAGGGCTCCGGTCACGGGGGCGGCCACAAGGGCGGCTCCCCGTGGGGCGACCAGTGGAGCGACCGCCAGCCCGGGCGCTCCCCCGGCGGCTTCGGCGAGCGGCCCGGCGGCGGCCCCCAGGGCCCGGGCGGGACGGACGGCCCCGGCGGCATGCGCTGGGACCCGACCGACCCCGCCCAGCGCCGCGCGCGCTACGCCCTGCTGTCCGGCATGTGGGCCGTCTTCTTCGCCCTGTTCAGCTGGACGTACGTGGCCCTGCTGCTGGGCGCGCTGGCGCTCTACTGGGGCATCAGCGCCCTGCGCGCCAAGCCCCGCGGCGCGAACCCGGACACCCCGACGCCTCCGCCGGGGGCGGGCCGGCCCCAGGCGACGGCGGCCATCGGCGGCCTGGTCACGGCATCCCTGGCCCTGGTCCTGGTGGCCTCGACCTTCACGGTCCAGTTCGTCTACCGCGACTACTACACGTGCGTGAACGACGCCCTCACCCACGAGGCGAAACAGTCCTGCGACCAACTGCTGCCGCAGGAGCTGCGCGGGGTTCTGGGAGTCGGGAACGGCTGAGCCTCCCCCTGACGCCCAGGGCCCCGGGGCACGCCGGCGGGTCAGTGGCCCGTTGCCGTGTCAGGGGACTCCGGGGATCCGGGGTCGCTCGGCGACGAGTCGGTGAGGTCCGGGCGCGGCTCTGCCGGGGGCGCCGGCTCCGTCTGGGGCGTTGTCTCCGGAAGGGGCGTCGACTCCGCCCGGGGTGCCGACTCCGCCGGGGGCATCGTCTCATCCGAAGGCACTGAAGTGACCGCGGGGCTTGTCCAGGGGGCGGGCAGGTCGCGAGGGGCGGCCGCCTCGCGCAGGGCCGCCCAGCGTGAGGTGCGGGCCAGGTCGTCGTGCCAGTCCCCGGGGAACGGGTCGTCGGCCGGGAGGAAGTCGTACATCTCCTCGTCGTCGGGCACGGGCGACGCCGGTCGGGGTGTGGGGGTCCCGCCCTTGCCGGACTCCTTGGCCTTGATCGGTTCCTTGGCCTTGCCCGCGAGCCTGCCCTCGACGTTGGTGGCCCCCTCCCCCTGGCCCGCCTTCTCGGCCTTGACGCTGGTCCTGTCCTGTTGCTTTCCGCTCCCGGGGCTCCCCGCCCTCGTCCCCACTCCCGTCCCCTGCATCGGGATCTCCCCGTCCCGCGTGCGCCGGCCCCACAGCCGCCACACCCGCACGATCAGCGCCACCGGCATCCCGAACAGCGCCGTCCACACCCCCGCCGCTCCCCCGGTCTGCCACCACACCGGTCCGAAGCGGGCCAGCGCGGCCACCCCCAGCGGGCCGCCGGCCAGGCCGGCGAGCAGGGCGAGGGCCACCGCACAGAACATCGCCGTCACCAGCACCATCCCGGCGGTGCGGCCGACCGACCAGTGCGCCGCTGCCGGCGCGCCCGGCTCCGGCCGCCTTACGGCCCCACGCGCCACGAACCACCCCGCCGTCACCCCGGCCGCCACCGGCACCAGTCCCGCCGCCCAGTTCGGCGGCGTCCCGGGACCGGCGTCCGGCACCGCGGCCAGCAGCGGGAAGGGCGGCAGCAGAGGGGCCGGATGGGAGGCGAAGGGCTGCACCAGATGCCCGACGCCGAGGAGGAAGCCGGGGCCGAGGGCGTAGGACGCGGCCCAGAACGCCGCGTTGGGGATCAGCGCGACGCCGAGCAGCAGCACCGCGAACCGTCCCGTCCATCCCTCCGTCAGCTGGACGAAGGACGCCCGGGCCTCGCCGCCGTGCCACACCAGCGACACCCCGACCAGCAGCGCCCCGCCGCCGAAGAACACCGCCGTGGCGGCACCGGTGGCCCGTACGGCCGTACCCAGCCGGGCCCGTTCGTCCGCGCCGAACAGCAACCGCCGCAGTGGCACCGGCAGCACCGCCAGCGCGCTCAGTACCGGCTCGCGCGGACAGCCGTACGCCGACCACACCCCGGCCGCCGCCGAGCCCGCCGCGACCAGCGGCAGACACACCGTCACCCAGAACCAGTCGGGCCGCAGTTCCGCGCCCGCGCAGTACAGCGCGACCGCGCCGCCGACGCCGAGGTAGCCGAGGACGACCCCCGTCCACACCGTTTGCGCCGGAACCGGGGGCGGGCCTTCGGCGTCGGCCGGCGCGTCCACCGCGACCCTCGCCGCCCGGTACACCAGCCACACGGGCAGCACGAGCAGCAGCAGCGGGGTCACCCCCACCGGCATGGGCGCACCGGAGAGCGTGTCGGTGCGGACCAGTTCGACGCCGTGGGCCAGCAGCCACAGGGCTCCGGCGACGTGCAGCGCGCCGCCCGGACCGCTGTCGGGATACGGCGAGCTGACCCACAGGACCATCACCAGCACCGCGAACGAGCCGAATCCGAGTCCGGCCGCGACGGCGCCGCCGAGCAGGCTGGCGGCCAGGCCGGGCTCGCGGTTGCGCATCCGGGTCAGCAAGGGCGAGAGCGACGGTGGGCGAGCGGTCATCTGGATCACGCTCGCCATGCTCCCAACGACACGCTCTTTCCCGTCGTAACAGGCAAACCTCCGTAGTGTCGCTCAATATACGTTCATGTGTCTTTTCGTACGGAAGGGCGTACGGTGACGCCACAGAACACCGCCGGCCCGCTGCCACCGCCGACGGAACGCCGACGCCTGCGCCAGTCACGGTCACTGACGCACGCACAGCTCGCCGCCCAGGTCGGCGTCGGCCCCTCGACGCTGCGCGCGTGGGAGTCCGGCCGCCTCGTCCCGCACGGAAGCGAGGGCGAGACGTACACCAGGCTGCTGACGACGTTCGCGGCCGAAGGGGTGACTGCGGTCGATGGGCCGACAGCGGGCGAAGGGGCGTCTGCGGTCGAGGCGGGCCGGGAGACCCCTCAGGCCGTCGTCCCCCAGCCCCTGACGCCCGCTCAGGCCTTCGACGAGCTGTACGCGTTCTGCGCCCCCGCGCTCGTGCGCCAGAACTATCTGCTCACCGGGCGCCCGGAGGTGGCCCGCGAGGCCGTGGAGCGGGCCTTTCAGCTGGCCTGGCAGCGCTGGCCCGAGGTGGCCCGGGACCGGGATCCGGGCGGCTGGGTGCGGGCGGCGGCGCACGACTGCGCGCTCTCGCACTGGCACGGCTTCCGGTCCCGGTACCGGCGCCCGGAGCCGCCGCCCGCCGATCCGGCCGACCGGGCGCTGCTGGACGCCCTGCTGACGCTGCCGCCGGTGTACCGGCGCACGCTCGTCCTGTACGACGGTGTGGGCCTCGACCTGCCGGAGACGGCGGCGGAGACGGAGGCGAGCACACCGGCCGCCGCGAACCGGCTGGCCTACGCCCGCGAGGCCCTGGCCGCGCAGGTGCCGGCCCTGGCCGAGCCCGGCGAGCTGCGTCGCCGGCTGCGGCCGCCGGCCACGAGCGAGGAGGTGCGCGCGGCCGATCCGGAGCCGGTGCGACGGAAGGCCGAACGGCGGAACGTGTTCTGGACGTGGGCGGCGGTCGCGTGCACGGTGACGATCATCGGCGCGACGGCGCTCGCGGTGCGGTCGGCGCCGACGCACTATGAGGCGCCGATCGCTCCGGCGCAGGCGGTGCAGGGGGTTCCGCCGGCCGGGGTGATGGGGCCGCTGTCGCGGGAGGAGCGGGCGTTGCAGGCGAAGTTGCGGAGCGCCGCCGCGAAGGGGCCGTACCGGCTGGTTCCGGAGGCCCGATAGGGCTGTCGCCCGGTGGGCGCGACAGGGCTGCCCGCCGTGGGGGCGTTCCCCGCGCCCCTGGGCAGCCGCAGTGCGGTGAGGCAAACGCCGGTAGGCCCGCCCCGGACGACGGGACGGGCCTACCGAGCTGGACCTTGACTGGAGCCGAGAAGCTCAGCCGCCCAGGATCTCGCGGGCGAGCTTGGCCGTCTCGGTCGGGGTCTTGCCGACCTTGACGCCCGCGGCCTCCAGGGCCTCCTTCTTGGCCTGCGCGGTGCCGGAGGAGCCGGAGACGATGGCGCCGGCGTGCCCCATGGTCTTGCCCTCGGGCGCGGTGAAGCCCGCGACGTAGCCGACGACCGGCTTGGTCACGTTCTCCTTGATGAACGCGGCCGCGCGCTCCTCGGCGTCGCCGCCGATCTCACCGATCATCACGATGAGCTCGGTCTCCGGGTCGTCCTGGAACGCGGCCAGGGCGTCGATGTGGGTGGAGCCGATGATCGGGTCGCCACCGATGCCGACGGCGGTCGAGAAGCCGATGTCACGCAGCTCGTACATCATCTGGTAGGTCAGCGTGCCGGACTTCGACACCAGGCCGATGCGGCCCGGCTTGGTGATGTCGCCCGGGATGATGCCGACGTTCGACTGGCCCGGGGTGATGATGCCGGGGCAGTTCGGGCCGATGATGCGGGTCTTGTTGCCCTTCTTGCCGGCGTACGCCCAGAAGGACGCCGTGTCGTGCACGGCGATGCCCTCGGTGATCACGACGGCCAGCGGGATCTCGGCGTCGATGGCCTCGACGACCGCGTCCTTGGTGAACTTCTCCGGCACGAAGATGACGGAGACGTTGGCGCCGGTCTTGTCGATGGCCTCCTTGACGGTGCCGAAGACGGGTACCTCGGTGCCGTCGAAGTCCACGGTCTGACCCGCCTTGCGCGGGTTCACGCCGCCCACGACGTTGGTGCCGTCACCGAGCATGAGCTTCGTGTGCTTCATGCCGGTGGAGCCGGTCATGCCCTGGACGATGACCTTGCTGTCCTTGTTGAGCCAGATAGCCATGGTGTGTTGGTGTCCTCGTCCTGAGTGCTTACTTGGCGGCGTGGGCCAGCTCGGCGGCCTTGTCGGCCGCGCCGTCCATGGTGTCGACGCGCTGCACCAGCGGGTGGTTGGCGTCGGTGAGGATCTGCCGGCCCAGCTCGGCGTTGTTGCCGTCGAGGCGGACGACGAGCGGCTTCTCGACCTTCTCGCCGCGGTCCTCCAGGAGCTTCAGGGCCTGCACGATGCCGTTGGCGACCTCGTCGCAGGCGGTGATGCCACCGAAGACGTTCACGAACACGGACTTGACGTCCGGGTCGCCCAGAATGATCTCCAGGCCGTTCGCCATCACCTGGGCGGAGGCGCCACCGCCGATGTCCAGGAAGTTGGCGGGCTTGACGTTGCCGTGCTTCTCACCGGCGTACGCGACGACGTCCAGGGTGCTCATGACGAGACCGGCGCCGTTGCCGATGATGCCGACCTCGCCGTCGAGCTTGACGTAGTTGAGGTTCTTCTCCTTGGCGGCGGCCTCGAGCGGGTTGGCCGCGGCCTTGTCGTGGAGTTCCTCGAAGTCGGGGTGGCGGAACTCGGCGTTGTCATCGAGCGACACCTTGCCGTCGAGGGCGATGACCTCGCCGGAGGCGACCTTGGCCAGCGGGTTGACCTCGACCAGGAGGGCGTCCTCCTTGATGAAGGTGTCCCACAGCTTGACGAGGACGTTCGCCACCTTGTCGGCGACCTCGGCCGGGAACTTGGCGGCAGCGACGATCTCGCGGGCCTTGGCCTCGTCCACACCGTCGATCGGGTCGATCGGCGTCTTGGCGACGGCCTCCGGACGGGTGGCCGCCACCTCCTCGATCTCCATGCCGCCCTCGACGGAGGCGATGGAGAGGAAAGTGCGGTTGGCACGGTCGAGGAGGAAGGAGACGTAGTACTCCTCGAGGATCTCCGGAGCGGTCTCGGCGATCATGACCTTGTGGACCGTGTGGCCCTTGATGTCCATGCCGAGGATGTCCGTCGCGCGGGCGACGGCCTCGTCCGCGGAGGTGGCCAGCTTCACGCCACCGGCCTTGCCGCGACCACCGACCTTCACCTGCGCCTTGACGACGGACTTGCCGCCCAGACGCTCGGTGATCTCGCGCGCCGCCTCAGGCGTGTCGATGACTTCACCGGCCAGCACCGGTACATCGTGCTTGGCGAAGAGGTCCCTCGCCTGGTACTCGAACAGGTCCACGCGCTTCCGTCCCTATCAGTGATCTCGCGGTTCGTTGGATGCGTGGGCGTGCCGCGAAGGGCAACGTGACGTCCGCTTGTCACAAGGGGGGCGCACACGGTGTCCGAGCGCGCGGCATGTCCGTCTCGCAGGTTATCGCCGCTTGCGGGGGCTCCCTAAATCGAGGGTCACACCCGAGCGGTGATACCTGTCACATGATGCCGGGTTTCCTGGCACGGCGTGCCGATGCAGCGGCGCGGATGGGTGGCTTCGGCGGGTCGGTGGTGGATCGACGGTGGATCCGCGGCTTCGGCGGATCGGCGGTGGATCCGCGGCTTCGGGGCATGTGCGAGGCCTCACCGGGCTGGGGTTGACCCGGTGAGGCCTCTGGGGCGGCCCCGGTGGTGCCGGGGCCGGGGCGGTTGATCCCCACCCCAATGGGGACCACCCGCCCGGGCCGCGGGGCCCCGGCCGGACGTGCCGACGGCATTCGGCCGTCCGGGTCCGGACACCCCGCGGAGCGGTTCGGGGCACTCAGCCCTGGTACTCGATGCCCGATGTCGCGTGCGGCACGCCGTACCCCTCCTCGAAGTCCCGCAGGTACGTCGGTACGGCCGTACGGGCGACCTCACCGGCCCCGCCGACGGCGTGTCCGGCGAGCGAGCCGCCGGCGACCCGGACCGTGTCGTGGACGTCGTGGGCGAACCCTCCGGCCTGCCGCCCGACCGGCGCGGCCGCGGACCCGGCGACCCCGGCCGCGAAGGGCCCGGCCTCGCCCGTGACGCCGTGGGCCAGACCGACGGCGCCGGGCAGCACGGTCCCGGTGGCCTGGCCGGTGACGGGCGACACGGTCTCCGTGACGGTCCCGGCCGCCTGGTGCGCGGTCCCGGTGGCGGTGTCGGCTGCCCAGTACGCGGCACCCGTGGCGGCGTCGGTGAGCGGCGCCGTCGCGCCGGTGACCCCGGCCGTGAAGGGCGGCACCTGGGCGGTGACGCCCTCTGCGAAGGCTCCGGTCTGCGCGGTCACACCGTGCGCGAGCGGGGGCACGGCGCCGACGGCAGAGCCCGCGAAGGCCCGGACGTCACCGGTAACGCCGTGACCGAGGGTGGCCATGTCCGCGACGGCCTGCCCGGCGACCGGCACGACCCCGCGCACGGCACCGGCGGCCACCGGCGGCAGCACGGCGTCGGTGGCGTCCCGCGAGGCCTGCCCGGCCGGCCCGCCGGCGTACGCCGTCGCCCCTGCCGCCACCGGCTGTACGTCGCCCAGGGCGCCTGCGACGACCCCGTGGATCCCGGACAGGGCGCCCTGGGCGGTCCCGTACGCACCCGTCACGGCGCCCTCGGCGACGCCCAGCGTCCCGGAGGCCCCGTGCGCGGCGGAAACGACGCCCGTCACGGTCTGGCCGGCGACCGGCACGGCGCCGTGCACCGCCGCGGAGGCCACCGGCGGGACGGCGGCGGCGGTCGTCTCGTCCACCACCGGCGTGACCGCGCCGGGCACGGTCCGGACCGTGCCGACGACCCGCTGCTCGGCACCCGTGGCCGTACCGGTGACCTGCGCGGGCACACCCGCGACGGAGGCCTCGGCCACGCCGGTCGCCCGGGCGGCCGTACCGCGCGCATCGGCCGCCGCACCGGCGGTCCGCCCCTGCGCGCCCGCGACGGTGCGCTGCGCCGTCGTCCGTACGGCGCCCTCGACACCCTGCGCCTTCATGCGGGCCGCCGCCTGCGTGGCCTGGAGCCTGGTCTGGGCTGCGGCCAGGGCCTCCTCCACCTCGGGCGCGAAGGAGGAGAGCGGGCCGAAGAGGTAGTCGATCTCGTCCTGCGGCGTGACGTGCGGGACGGCCCGGGAGGCGGTCCGGACGGCGTGCGCGGCCGCGTGGGCGGCGTGGCCGGTGACGTGCGTGCCGTCCGTCCGGACCTGGGCCTGGGCCTGTCCCTGCGCCGTGCGGGCCGCCCGGGCGCCCCGGACGGCCTCGGCGCCGCGGATCCTCGCGGCGGTCGGGACCTTGGCGTCGACGTGGCGAGGGGCCTGGTCGGTGGCGCCGGTGCCGGTGGACGCCGTCGAGGTGAGCGAGGTGGAGGACGCGGCGGGGCCGGCCGCGGTGGCGGCGGTGGCCGTGCCGGTCAGGTCGGAGACGGTGTCCGCCACGGTGTTGCGGACGCCGGAGACGGTGTCGTGGACGCCGGTGAGGACGCCGTCGACCGTCCCGGCGACGCTGTCGGTGGCACCGCCGGCCTCGGTGCCCGCGTCCGGCGTGGAGAGGGAGGTGGCGGACAGTTCGTCGGCGCTGGCGACGGCCGAGCCGAGCGCCCACGCGCCGGTGACACCGGCGGCTATCACGATCGAACGGCGGATGTTCTTGTTCATTGCGTGCGTCAAGTCCTTCGGAAACGGCCGGAGACGGCTGGAAGCGGTTGGGGATGGCCGTCCGGAGACCGCTGAACGCCGGTCGCGGTGAACGCGCTTCGACGGCCGGCAGCGACGATCGCCGGCGGGGTCCGGACGGGCGGGCAGACCTGTTCCGCCCCGCGCGACAGATCTGTGGCGGGGAGGTCGGCCCTGCTGCCTAGCCGGGGAAGACGGGGATGTCCCGGTGCCGGTCCCGGGTGCGGGGCGCGTCGACGCGCGCGGCGGCGCCGGGCACGAGCCGCAGGGGCGCCCGGTAGTCGAGGGTGACGGCGTGCGCGTCACTGTGGCGGGACGCGCTGCCGTCGGCGGCCTGCTTGCCGAGCACGCCGTCGGAGTCACCGGCGGGCACGGGCCGGCCGGGCACGCCCAGGGCGGCGGCCCCGTGGCGCGCGACGGTGTGCGCCGCGGGCCGCGGCACGGGGGCGGCCGCCGGCCCGTACACGACGACCCGCGCCGGTGCGCCGACGGCGGTACGGCCCTGGACGTGGGCGTGCCGCTGCTTCTGACGCTCCGTCGCAACGGACGCCGCCGTACCGCCGGACTGCTGCGGGCGGGGCGCCGTGGACTCCGGCTCCGGTGTCAGGTCGGCGGGGACGTCCGTGCCGTGCGGGAGGTCGGGCAGGGGCAGGGAGGGCGCCGAGGTCCGGGGCTTGTCGACCACGGCTCGGGCGGCCGTCGCCTCGACGGTCCCGACAGTGTCGACGGTCCGCGAAACGGTGGTGAGTACCTCGCGTGCGGGGGTGACGGCCTGTTCGCCGGCGGTGTGGGCCTGGGTGGCAATCCGGCCGGTGGCCGTCCGGACCGCCCGTACGACGTCCCCGTGCCCGGCGGCCCCCACGGACCGCACCGCCGTCGCCTGCGCCGGCACCGGGGTGCTCTCGGCCGCGTGCGCCTGTTCTCCGCAGAGGAAGCCCAGCGCGAACAGTCCGCCCACCAGCAGCACCAGTTGGAGCGCACGCCGCCCGGCCGCCGTACGCAGCACGCGCACGGTGGTACCAAGGAGGGCTGCTGGGAAGGTCAAGGAGCTGGACATCCTCGGCTCGGCACGACACGGGCTGCGCCGATCCTTGCACGGCACGCCCGAAGCCGCGCAAGTCCCCTGTTACCGATGGGTGGTCATGTCCCTTTTCCTGCCCCTTTCCTGTCCGGCGTCACACGGTGTCCGGAATCGGCAGCGGCCGCTTCTCCAGTGCGGCCGCCATCACCTCGGGGAACAGGTCGGGCGTGCAGGCGAAGGCCGGTGCGCCGAGCGCGGCGAGCGCCGCCGCGTGCTCCCGGTCGTACGCGGGCGCGCCCTCGTCCGACAGCGCGAGCAGTGCCACGAACTGCACCCCGGACGCCTTCATCGCCGCCACCCGCTTGAGCATCTCGTCGCGGATGCCGCCCTCGTAGAGGTCGCTGATCAGCACGACCACGGTCTCGGCGGGCCGGGTGATCTGTGACTGGCAGTAGGCCAGCGCCCGGTTGATGTCCGTGCCGCCGCCGAGCTGGGTGCCGAAGAGGACGTCGACCGGGTCGTCCAGCTGGTCGGTGAGATCGACCACCGCCGTGTCGAAGACGACCAGCCGGGTGCTGATCGACCGCATGGAGGCGAGGACCGCGCCGAACACGGACGCGAAGACCACGGACGCGGCCATCGACCCGGACTGGTCGATGCAGAGGACGACCTCCTTCTTCACGGACTGCGCGGCCCGCCCGTATCCGACGAGCCGTTCCGGCACGACCGTGCGGTACTCGGGCAGATAGTGCTTGAGGTTGGCCGCGATGGTGCGGTTCCAGTCGATGTCGTGGTGGCGCGGCCGGCTGATCCGCGCGCTGCGGTCGAGGGCGCCGGTGAGGGTGGCCCGCGTACGGTTCGCGAGCCGCTTCTCCAGGTCCTCGACGACCTTGCGCACGACCGCGCGCGCCGTCTCCTTCGTGGTCTCCGGCATCGCCTTGTTCAGCGAGAGCAGCGTGCCGACCAGGTGCACGTCCGCCTCCACCGCTTCCAGCATCTCCGGCTCCAGCAGCAGGGCGGCGAGGCCGAGCCGGTCGATGGCGTCGCGCTGCATGACCTGGACCACGGAGGACGGGAAGTAGGTGCGGATGTCCCCGAGCCAGCGCGCCACCGACGGCGCCGAGGCGCCCAGTCCCGCCGAACGGTCCCGTCCCGCCTGCGGCTTGTCCCCCTTGCCGTAGAGCGCGGCGAGTGTGCCGTCCATCGCCGCGTCCCGGCCCGACAGCGCGCATCCGGTGCCGTCGGCCTGGTCCCCGCCGAGCACCAGCCGCCACCGCCGCAACCGCTCCCGCGCCGGATCGCCGCCGCCCACCGCGATCGCCTCACTCGTCATACCGCCACCCCCGCAAGGCTGTTGTCATCGCTCGCATCCCCGCCGGCCGGGACCGGTTCGACCGCCCCCGACTCGGACCTCTCCCACCCAGCCGTCCCCCGCGCCGCCGCCGTACGGCGCTCGGTCGTCTCGCGCTCGGCCGGGGCCGGGTCCCCCTGCGCCGGATCGTGCTCCGCCGCACCCCGCTCGTCCGGTTCTCGTTGGCCTTGATCGCACTCAGCCGGGTCGGTCAGGCCGAGCAGCAATCGCAGCACCGGTAGGACGGCGTCGGCGCGCTCGGTGTCCGGTTCGGCGGCGAAGCCGGGTGTCATGACCCCGTGGGCCGCCCGGCCGGCCGTCCCGTCTCCCGGTCCGCGCCGGACCAGTTCGCCGAGCGTTCTGCGCACCCCGGGCTCGTACGCCGCGAACGTGCGGCGCAGCAGCGGCAGTACGTCCGTGAACGCCTCCGCCGAGACCCCGCTCAGCCAGCTGTCCACCAGACCGAGCAGCCGCTCGTCGTGCACCAGCAGCAGCCCGCCCCCGCCGCCGACGAAGCCCTCGATCCAGGCGGCGGCGTCGGCCGGCGGAGTCCCCGGGGACAGCGCGAGCCCCATCAGCCGCGCCGCCTCGTCGGCCCCCAACTCACCGTCGTCCAACAGCAACCGCACGGCCCGCCCCCGCAGCACCCCGGGCACGCTGTCGCGCACCGACAAGGTCCGCAGCACCGCTCGCCAACGGCCGCGCAGACCACCGTGTCCGGCAGGGGGGACGGCACCGCCACCCGAACCGACACCGGCCCGCCCTCCGGCACCGGCCCCCCCACCCCCTGCGGTCACCGTCTCCGCCAGCAATCCCACCGCCGTATGTACGGAGTCCACGTGCCCGCGCATCTCCTCCGCCGCATCCGCGTCGAGCGCGGCGCACGCCGGGGGCAGGCCGACGAAGACGCGTTCGGCGAGGCCCGCGGCGACGTCGGTCAGCGCGCCGGTGTCGGTGCCGCGCACGTCGCCGTAGCGCAGGGAGCGGACCAGGGCGGGCAGGGCCTGGGCGAGATGGCCCACGTCGGCGTCGAGCGCGGCCCGGTCGGCGAGGACCCGCATGACGACGGGCAGAGCGTCCGGCAGCCCGGCGAGCAGGCACTGCTCGGCGAGCGCGGTCACGTCGGCGAGGGTGCGCGCGGCCGACGCGTCCGCCTCGGCCTTGGCCTGCGCCGCGCCCAGTACGGTCGTCCCCCATACGCCCGCCTCGGCGACCCGCACCGACAGCTCCGGCTCCCAGCGCAGCCGCCACGTCTCCCGGAACGTGCCCGTGCTCCCCCGTGACCGCGCCGGCTCGCCCCAGCCGACGCCGAGCAGCCGGAGCCGGTGCAGCAGTCTGCTGCGGCCGGCGTCGGTGTCACCCCGCAGGTCCAGCTCCAGTTCGCGCTCCAGCGCCTCGGGTTTGAGCCGCAGGGAACGCTGTTGCCGGGCCAGGTCGCGCTGGAGCGGCACCGCGGGAGCCGACTCCGGGACTTCTCCGAGGACGTCCCCGACCACCAGCCGGTCGTGCACCAGCGCCAGCGGCACGTCCGAGCCGTCGCCCATGACCGCGCGCACCGCGTCGGTGGTCTCGCTCAGCCCCGGCAGCGGGCGCCCGCGCAGTGCCGCCAGGGTCTCGGCGAGCCGGACGGCCTCGATGACGTGGGCGGAGGACACGATCCGGTCCTCCTCGCGCAGCAGCCGGGCCACCTTGGTCAGCCACCGCTCGACCGGCCGGTCGGGGGCGTGGAACAGATGGCCGTACCAGCCCGGCGAGTCGATGCCCGCGCCGTACCCGCTGGACCGGGCCAGTCTGCGGTGGGTCCAGGGCACCCAGGTCAGGTCCGCCTTGACCTTGGGCAGCCCCTTCAGCAGGGACCTGTCGGCGGTGACCGTGGTCTTCTCGCGCAGCGCGGGCACGTGCCAAGCCCCGCAGACCACGGCCACCTGGTCGCCGAACTCCTTGCGCGCGGCGCGCAGCCGGAGTCGCATCTGCGCCTCGCGGACCAGGTCCCGGGAGTGCCCGCCGACGCCGTACCGCTCGCGCAGTGCGTCCATCGCCTCCTCCAGCGCGGCGAAGGGGGCGAAGGGGTCCCGCCGTCCCGGGCCACGGTGCTCGACCACGTCCTCCCACCAGCGTTCGGGGTCGTCGTATCCGGCGGCCTCGGCGAGCACGGCGAGCGGGTCGACCCGGACCTGCTCGACGCTTCCCCGGCTGTCATCGGCGTTCCGGCTCTCACGGCCGTCTCGGCCGGTGTCGTCCTCCCTGCCGGCGTCGACGTCCCGGCTCCCCTCGCCGTCCCCGCCGGCATCGGCACGCTGCGCGTCGGCTGCGGTCCCCTCGGTGCCGGGTCCGGCGGACGGGCCGGGCTCGGCGGGAAGTCCCCTCTTCTCCTCCCCTTCCTCCTGCCACGCCAGCGTGTGGGTGGCCGGCAGGTCGATGAAGTGGGCCGGGACGCCGTGTTCCAGCGCCCAGCGGATCGCCACCCATTCGGGGCTGAACTCGGCGAACGGCCAGAACGCCGAGCGGCCTGGCTCGTCCACGGCATGGGCGAGCAGGGCGACCGGGGGCCGCAGGTCCGGGTCGGCGGCCAACGGGATCAGCGCGTCGGCCTCGGGCGGGCCCTCGATCAGGACGGCGGCGGGCCGGGCGGCGTCCAGGGCGCTGCGCACCGCGCGGGCGGAGCCGGGACCGTGGTGCCGCACGCCCAGCAGGAGCGGTCCGGAGCCGTGTGCCTTGGGCCAGCGGGTGTCGTCGGTCATGCACCGACCTCCCGGCACGCGCGGTAGAAGTCCGTCCAGCCCTCGCGCTCGCGGACGACCGTCTCCAGGTACTCCTGCCAGACGACCCGGTCGGCCGCCGGGTCGCGCACCACGGCGCCGAGGATGCCGGCGGCGACGTCGCCCGGGCGCAGCACGCCGTCGCCGAAGTGGGCGGACAGGGCGAGGCCGCCTGTGACGACGGAGATCGCCTCGGCCGTGGACAGTGTGCCGCTGGGCGACTTGAGCTTGGTGCGGCCGTCGGTGGTGATGCCGTCGCGCAGCTCGCGGAAGACGGTCACGACCCGGCGGATCTCCTCGATGCCGTCGGGCGCGGCCGGCAGGTCGAGGGAGCGGCCGATCTGCTCCACCCGGCGCGTGACGATGTCGACCTCGGCATCGGCGCTCTCGGGCAGCGGCAGCACCACGGTGTTGAAGCGGCGGCGCAGCGCGCTGGAGAGGCCGTTGACCCCTCTGTCCCGGTCGTTGGCGGTGGCGATGAGGTTGAACCCGCGGACCGCCTGGACCTCCTGGCCCAGCTCCGGGACGGGCAGGGTCTTCTCGGACAGGATCGTGATCAGCGTGTCCTGCACGTCGGCCGGGATACGGGTCAGCTCCTCCACGCGGGCCGTCATGCCCTCGGCCATGGCGCGCATGACGGGGCTGGGCACGAGGGCGTCGCGGCTCGGCCCGTGCGCGAGCAACTGCGCGTAGTTCCAGCCGTAGCGGATCGCCTCCTCGGGAGTGCCGGCGGTGCCCTGCACCAGCAGGGTGGAGTCCCCGCTGACCGCGGCCGCCAGGTGCTCCGACACCCAGGTCTTGGCGGTGCCGGGCACGCCGAGCAGCAGCAGGGCTCGGTCGGTGGCCAGCGTGGTGACGGCGACCTCGACGATCCGGCGCGGGCCCACGTACTTGGGTGTGATCACCGTGCCGTCCGGCAGGGTTCCGCCGAGCAGGTATGTCGCCACCGCCCACGGCGACAGTTTCCAGCGGGCCGGGCGCGGGCGGTCGTCCTGCGCGGCGAGTGCGGCGAGTTCGGCGGCGAAGGCGTGCTCGGCGTGCGGGCGCAGCGCCTGTGCGCTCTCGGACGCGCCCTCGCCGTCGGTCGGTTCGGCGGTCGTCGGTCGCACGGACGCAGACGTGGCAGACGTGGCAGACGCAGGCATGGCTGACATGGCTGAGGCCCCCTCCAGCTCGGCCGGTTCGGATCTGGCATCCACCGTGCACCACGCCACTGACAATCGCTCTGACCTGCACGAACGCCCGCGCCGGACCGATTGTCAGTGGCGGGACCTACCGTCGGAGACATGACTGAGCAGGGGGTGCGCTGGACCGCGGAACAGGTGCTGTCACTGGCGCCTGACGCGGCGTCACGCACAGCGGGAGGCAAGCTCGGCACGGCCGGTCCGTGGTCCGAGGCGGGGAGTGGAGAGGGGACGGTGTGGGGGCTGTGCAAGGGCAGTGGCAGCAGGCCGTACCAGACGGTGGTCGATCTCGCCGACGCGGCCGGTCCGGCGTACAAGTGCAGTTGTCCGAGCCGTAAGTTCCCGTGCAAGCACGCGCTCGGGCTGCTTCTGCTGTGGGCGGGCGGCGACGGCTCGGTGCCGGCGTCCGCGCAGGCGCCGGACTGGGCCGAGCAGTGGCTCACGGGCAGACGCAGTCGTACGGAGGGCAAGCAGGGCCGGAGTGAGGGGAGTTCCTGGAGCGGGTCCGCCGATCCGGGGGCGGCTCGGCGACGGGCCGAGCGCCGCGCCGAGCGGGTCACCGCGGGTGCGACGGAGCTGGAGCAGCGCCTCGCGGACCTGCTGCGCGGCGGCCTGGCCACGGCCGAGCAGGCGGGGTACGGCCTGTGGGACGAGACGGCGGCCCGCATGGTCGACGCCCAGGCGCCCGGACTGGCCGCCCGCGTGCGGGAGTTGGGGGCGATCCCGGCATCGGGTGCGGGCTGGCCGGCCCGGCTGCTGGAGGAGTGCGCGCTGCTGCACCTGCTCGACCAGGGCTGGCTGCGCCGCGATCGGCTGCCGGACACCCTCGCGGCCACGGTCCGCTCCCGGCTGGGCCTGCCCGCCACGGCGGACGGCGCACCGCTGCGCGACCACTGGCTGGTCCTCGCCCAGTACGACACCGTGGACCCGAAACTGACGACTCGCCGGACATGGCTGCACGGCGCCGCCTCGGGCCGCACCCGGCTGCTGCTGTCCTACGGCGCGGCCGGCCGTGCTCCCGAGCTGTCCCTGCCGGTCGGGCTGGCCCTGGACGCGGAGCTGTGCGCCTATCCGGGGGCCGGTCAGTCCCGGTCCGCTCTGGGCGAGCGGTTCGCCCCTCCCGCACCGGCCGCGTTCCGTCCGCCCGGCATCAGCACGGCCGAGGCGGCGGCCCGGTACGGCGAGGCGCTGCGCGACGACCCCTGGCTGGAGTCCGTCCCGGCGACGCTGGACCGGGTGATACCGGTCCCGGACGGCGAGCAGTGGCAGCTGGCCGACGCCGACACGGACTCCGCCCTGCCGCTGACCCGGGCCGCTCACACCCGCCCCGGCCTGTGGCGGCTGGTCGCCCTGTCCGGCGGCGCCCCGGTCACGGTCTTCGGCGAGTGCGGCCACCGCGGCTTCACCCCGCTCACGGCCTGGCCCGACGGCGAGGTCGAGGCGGTGCCCCTGTGCTGACCGGCCGCCTGCCGGCAAACCGCCGGCACGCCCAGGCAACGCCCCGAGCCGAACCGATGCCGCCGACCGACCCACCGGAACCCCGCCGACCCCTCCAACCGCACCCGGCCGAAGCAGCACCACCGACCAAGCCACCAGGACCCCGCCGACGCCTTCAGGCACCTCTCGCCGAAGGAGCACCGCCGTGCTGACCGGCCAGGCGGAAAGCACCGGCACCCCTCGGACACTCGCAGGGAAGGGAACGCGATGAACGGGACGACGACCCCGACCGACGTGGCCACCAGGGCCCCCGCAAGCTCCTGGGAAGACCTGGTCACCACCGCTCTTCTCGGCACCGACCGGCGCCCGGGGGCGTACGCAGGATCCGGCCGGGAAGCACCGCTGGCGCTGCTCGACGAGGCCGCCCTGGCGGCCGTACGGCGGCGGGCGGGCCTGCGGCCCGCGCAGGCGGCGCGGCGGCCGGACCCGGCGCCCGAGGATCCCCGCCCGGCCCTGCCGCCCGCGGCGGCCCGCAGACTCACCACGCTGCTGGCCGACCGTTCCGGCGGCGCAGGCGGCCGCCGGGGCAGCTCTCCGGACCTCATGGAGCTGCTCCCACAGTGGCTCGCGGCGGCCAACGCGCACGGATACGCGCCACCCCCGCAGACGCTTCCCGCCCTGCTGGACGCGGCCCGGGGGCGTACGGACCTGCGCCCGGCGGCGCTGGCGTTCGCGGGTCCGCGGGCGCTGTGGCTGGCCCGGCTGAACGCGGACTGGCGTTTCGCGCTGCGCGCGGCCCCCGGCGGCGGCGCCACGCTGCCCGACCCGGGAGACACCGAGGCGGTGGGCAGGCTGTGGCAGGAGGGGCTGTTCGCCGAGCGGGTGGCCCTGCTGGGCGCGTTGCGCACCGGTACGCCCGCGTTGGCGCGCGAACTGCTCGCGTCGACCTGGCCGACGGAGCGGGCGGAGGACCGGCTGATGTTCCTCGACTCGCTGCGCGCGGGCCTGTCCGCCGCGGACGAGCCCTTCCTGGAGCAGGCGTTGGGCGACCGCAGCCGCAATGTGCGGGCGACGGCGGCCGAGCTGCTGTCGGCGCTGCCCGCTTCGGCGCTCGCCGCGCGCATGGCCGTACGGGCCGCGGCGTGTGTGGCCCTGGACCGTACGGGGAACTCGCCGGCGATCGCGGTGGAGGCGCCGCTCGAGTGCGACTCCGGGATGGAGCGCGACGGTGTGGTGCCCACGCCTCCCGCAGGCAGAGGGGAACGCTCGTGGTGGCTGGGCCAATTGGTGGAGGCGGCCCCGCTCGGCACGTGGCCGGGACGGCTCGGCGGACGGACGGCGGCGGAGATCGTGGCGCTGCCCGTGACGGACGGCTGGCAGGGCGAGCTGCACGCGGCCTGGTGCCGGGCGGCGGTGCGGCAGCGGGACGCCGAGTGGTCGAGGGCGCTGCTCGGCTCGCCGTCGGCCCCGGAGGCCGGCGGGCCGGGCGCGGTGTCGCTGGCGGAACGCGCGAAGCTGCTGGCCACCCTGGAGCCGGTGGACCGGGCCGCGTGGGTGGCCGGGTTCATCGCCACGCACGGGTTGTCGGAGGCGTTCCAGCTGCTCGGGGTGTGTGCGGTGCCCTGGGCCGCGCCGCTGGGCCGGGCGGTCGTGGACGCACTGGACATCGCGCGGGACGCGGGCAGTTACCCGTGGAGCTTCAGCGGGGTGATGGGGCTCGCCGAGCGCTGCCTGGACCCCGCGGAGGCCACCCGGCTCGAGGCGCTGCTGGCGATACCCGACGAACGGGAGGACGCCGCGCCGGGAGCCGGAGGCTACTGGGCGGAGGCGTTCCAGCGGCTGGTGACCACCCTGCGGCTGCGGGCGGAGATGGCGCACGAACTGGCCCCGGTCGGCGCACACGACCCGTCCGGGTCGTGAGGGCGAGACCGCTCACACCGATGCGGGGCTCTGGGGGCGGCAGTGCCCAGGGACACCGGCCGCCCGCTCACCGAAGGGTCGGCCCACGCAGGGAGGCGTTCAGCCCCCCGAGGCGGCCGGCTGACGGACGTTCTCCCGCACCCACTCCACGATCGACGTGGTCGTCGCGCCCGGCGTGAAGATCGCCGCGACGCCCTTCTCCTTCAGCGGCGGGATGTCCTCTTCCGGGATGATGCCGCCGCCGAAGACGAGGATGTCCTCGGCCTCGCGCTCCTTGAGCAGGTCGATCACCGCGGCGAACAGCGTGTTGTGCGCGCCGGAGAGGATGGACAGGCCGATCGCGTCGGCGTCCTCCTGGATGGCAGTGTCCACGATCTGTTCCGGCGTCTGGTGGAGCCCGGTGTAAATGACCTCCATACCGGCGTCGCGCAGGGCTCGCGCGATGACCTTGGCCCCTCGATCGTGGCCGTCGAGCCCCGGCTTGGCGACCACCACGCGGATCGGACCGGCTGCCACACCCATCACTGCCTCCATCAAACGATCACGGAAGCGATCGCTTCCGTCCGTAACGACAAGTACCGCACTTTTGGCGCGTCCCGCCACCCGTCGCGAAGTGAACGAACGTTATCTCCAGCATCCCGTAACCGGCAGTTTTACGGTGCGCGGCGAGGGGGAAATCACATGGTGGGACATCAGGGCACACGGGGGTCGAGCCGTCCTCCGGCGTGCCGACAGGAGGTCGGCCCATGAAGGTCACCGGGGTACTGCCACTCTTTCTCCCGTTCTGCCGGCGCCTGTGGCCCGGCAGACTCGCCGGAATCTCCGTGGCGCTGCTGAAGGCGACCGCCCTCGAGGCCGCGATCCTGGCCGGCCATCTCCTGCTCTATCCGACCGGCCTCGTCCAGGAGCGCCGCGCCGCCGCACCGCCCGCCCGCGACGGCACCGCCCCGTTGCCGGTCCGGTCCGGCCCGCCGGTGGTGCTGCTGCACGGTTTCATCGACAACCGCTCCGTGTTCCTGCTGCTGCGCCGCAACCTCGCCCAGCACGGCGGACAGCGCGTCGTGTCGCTCAACTACTCCCCGCTGACCTGCGACATCCGCGCCGCCGCCGAGCTGCTCGGCCGGCACATCGAGGAGATCTGCGAGCGCACCGGCAGCGACCGGGTCGACATCGTGGGCCACAGCCTCGGCGGGCTGATCGCGCGTTATTACGTTCAGTGTCTGGGTGGTGACCTGCGGGTGCGCATCCTCGTCACGCTGGGTACACCGCACTCGGGGACCAGCGCGGCGCCGCTGGCCAGCGCCCATCCGATCGTGCGCCAGATGCGGCCCGGCTCGGGGGTGATCGAGGAGCTGGCCCGGCCCGCGCCCGGCTGCCGTACCCGGTTCGTCAGCTTCTGGAGCGACCTGGACTCCGTGATGGTGCCGCTGGAGACGGCCTGCCTGAAACACCCCGACCTGGACGTGCAGAACGTCCGGGTGACCGGCATCGGGCATCTCGCACTGCCCGTGCACCCCGCCGTCGCGGCCGGGATACGCGAGGCGCTCGACGCCCCGCAGCCCGGGGAGCGGGCCACGGGCGGTCTGACGGTGGCGTGAGGATTCCGTCGGCGGAGTGACGCACAGGTGACGAACAGTCACCACACATCGAACACCAATCGAACTCTCGGCCAAACTCGTGTCCGGCGCCCCCCGAAACACCGCCGAATGCCCGTTTCCGGCCCACACGAAACCGGCCGAAGATTGTCGCGCCCAGGTACCGGCGGGTACAGTCGCCGCACTGCTCTGGCAGCCCCTGTTGTCGAGGCGAAAGAGAAGTTGGTGAACGACCGTCACCCGTCGGGGACCATGACCACCCCGGCCCCGGCTTCCGACGCCTCAGCCGCGCACTACGCGCCGTACGGGACGCACGGAGCCCCCTACGACGACTTCACCACGTACGGCGGCTACGACACCACCGGTTTTCAGGACGGCACCGGCACCTTCTCCTCGGACCCGCTCTTCGGCAGCATGCCCGGCGAGCAGAGCACCGGCGGGTACGACAGCACGCAGTGGCAGACCGGCCAGGCCCTGAACCACGACCCGTACGCGGCCCAGCACCACGCCGCGTACGACACCGGCGTCTACGACTCCACCGGCTGGACGATCCCCGCCCAGGCGACGGGCAACGACATCAGCGGCCAGTGGGACGCGAGCGCCTGGCTGCAGCCGGACCAGTCCGGCATCGCCGAACCGACCCAGCAGTGGGCGTGGGGCACCCAGAGCTTCGAGTCGGGCACGTTCGACGCCACGCAGTGGAACTCCGGCGGCCAGGCCGAGCAGGCCGCCGAACCGTTCGACCAGCAGGCCACCGCCCTCTTCGACCAGGTCGGCGACCCGCAGGCGACCGCGGCCTTCGCGCAGGTGCCGTACCAGCAGCAGGCGCCGTACGAGGACGACACACCGTACGCGGACAACGCGCCGTACACCGACGAGACGCTGTACGCGGACGACGCGCAGTACGCGGACACGGCCTTCGACGAACAGGGCGCCGGGGACGACGAGTCGGTCACCACGGGTGAACGGCCCGCCGCCGAGTTGCTGGACGACCAGGAAGAGGCCGCGCCGGAGCCGCGTGCCGGCTCGCGCAGCGCCGCGCGCTCCCGTCGTCGTACGACCGCCAAGCGCTCCGCGCTGCTGACCGTCGCCGTGCCCTCGGCCTGTGTGATGGGCGTCGCCGGGATCGCCGCCGCCTCGGTCGGCGCGCTGACCGACGACGGCCAGAACACCACGGCCTCCGCCCCGGACACGCACACGGTCAAGGCCTCGGTCGCCAACAGCAAGCTGGACACCCAGCTCAACACCCTGTCCGCCGGTGCCCACGACTTCGCCGACCGGGCGAGCCGTACGCAGGAGCGGATCGACCTCAAGAACCAGCAGGAGCTGGAGAAGAAGAAGGCCGCCGCGGCGGCCGCGCTCAAGGAACGGCTGCGCCCCAAGTTCGTGCTGCCGGTCACGCAGAAGGGTCTCAGCGCCTACTTCGGCCAGGCCGGGGTGAACTGGATGTCCGTGCACACCGGCATCGACTTCCCGGTGTCGTACGGCACCACGGTGATGGCCGCGACCGACGGCGTCGTCTCCACCAAGTGGAACAGCGCCTACGGCAACATGATGATCGTGACGGCGAAGGACGGCACGCAGACCTGGTACTGCCATCTGTCCAGCTACCGCGTCCCCGCCGGGACATACGTCAAGGCCGGCCAGCCGATCGCCTACTCCGGCAACTCCGGCAACTCCACCGGTCCGCACCTGCACTTCGAGGTACGGCCCGCGGGCGGGGCGGCCATAGACCCGCTGCCGTGGCTGCGGAGCCACGGGCTCGACCCGACGTAGGGATCCCCCGCAGGAATTCCGAAGGGGGCCCTCGCCGTGCGGCGAGGGCCCCCTTCGGCTTACAGCTTCTCCACCGGCGCGTACCGCAGCAGCAGCCGCTTCGGCTTGGCGTCGCCGAAGTCGATCGTCGCCTCCGCGTTCGCCCCTGTGCCCTTCACGGCGACGACCGTGCCGAGCCCGAACTGGTCGTGGGTGACCCGGTCCCCGACGGCCAGGGCGACCACCGGCTTCTCCGTGGTGCGCCGCGTGGCGAACCCGGAGGCGCCCGACGCCGCGGAACGCGAGCGGGTCGAGGACAGCGAGGCCGCGATCCCGGCGACGGGTCCGGAGGACGCCGACGCCGTCCCTCCCGTCCGCTTCCAGTCCACATGGGTGGCCGGGATCTCCTCCAGGAAGCGGGAGGGCGGGTTGTACGACGGCTGGCCCCAGGCGCTGCGCATCGCCGACCGCGTGAGGTAGAGCCGCTCCCGCGCGCGCGTGATGCCGACGTACGCCAGCCGCCGCTCCTCCTCCAGCTCCTTGGTCTGGCCGAGGGCGCGCATGTGCGGGAAGACGCCGTCCTCCATGCCGGTGAGGAAGACGACCGGGAACTCCAGGCCCTTGGCGGTGTGCAGGGTCATCAGGGTGATGACGCCGGAGCCTTCCTCGTCCTCGTCGGGGATCTGGTCGGAGTCGGCGACCAGGGCGACCTGCTCCAGGAAGTCCGCGAGCGTGCCGGCCTCTCCCTCGCCGCGCTCCTGCTCGAACTCCAGGGCCACCGCCGCGAGTTCCTGGAGGTTCTCAATGCGGGTCTCGTCCTGCGGGTCGGTGGAGGCCTGCAACTCGGCCAGATAGCCGGTGCGTTCCAGCACGGCCTCCAGGACGGTCGCGGGGCCCGCGCCGGACTCGACGATGGTGCGCAGGTCCTCCATCAGCGTGTTGAACCGCTTGACGGCGTTGGTGGAGCGCGCGGCCATGCCGTACGCCTCGTCCACGCGCTTGAGCGCCTGCGGGAAGCTGATCTTCTCGCGCTGGGCGAGGGCGTCGATCATCGCCTCGGCGCGCTCGCCGATGCCCCGCTTGGGCACGTTGAGGATGCGCCGCAGCGGCACCGAGTCCTCGGGGTTGGCGAGAACGCGCAGGTAGGCCAGGACGTCCCGGACCTCCTTGCGCTCGTAGAAGCGGACTCCGCCGACGACCTTGTAGGGCAGGCCGACGCGGATGAAGACCTCTTCGAAGACACGGGACTGGGCGTTGGTGCGGTAGAAGACGGCGACGTCGCCCGCCTTGGCCTCGCCCGCGTCGACGAGGCGGTCTATCTCGTCGGAGACGAACTGGGCCTCGTCGTGCTCCGTGTCGGCGACGTAGCCGGTGATCCGCGCGCCCTGGCCGGCGTTGGTCCACAGGTTCTTCGGGCGACGGGACTCGTTGCGCTCGATGACCGCGTTGGCGGCGGACAGGATGGTCTGCGTGGAGCGGTAGTTCTGCTCCAGGAGGATCGTCGTCGCGTTCGGGTAGTCCTCCTCGAACTGGAGGATGTTGCGGATCGTCGCGCCCCGGAAAGCGTAGATGGACTGGTCCGCGTCACCCACGACGCACAGTTCGGCGGGCGGCAGGTCGTGCTCGCCGGGCGGGATGTCGCCGTCCTCGGCGGAGCGCTCCGCGGTGCCGACGAGTTCCCGCACCAGCGCGTACTGGGCGTGGTTGGTGTCCTGGTACTCGTCGACCAGGACGTGCCGGAAGCGGCGGCGGTAGTGCTCGGCGACGTCCGGGAAGGCGCGCAGCAGGTTGACCGTCGTCATGATCAGGTCGTCGAAGTCGAGCGCGTTGGCCTCGCGCAGCCGCGACTGGTAGAGCGCGTAGGCCTGGGCGAGGGTCTTCTCGAAGCCGTCGGTGGCCTGGGCGGCGAAGTCCTCCTCGTCGATCAGCTCGTTCTTCAGGTTGCTGATCTTCGCGCTGAACGACTTCGGCGGGAAGCGCTTGGGGTCGAGGTCCAGGTCGCGGCAGACCAGGGCCATCAGGCGCTTGCTGTCGGCGGCGTCGTAGATCGAGAACGACGACGTGAAGCCGAGCTTCTTCGACTCGCGGCGCAGGATGCGCACGCACGCGCTGTGGAAGGTCATCACCCACATCGCGTTCGCGCGCGGGCCGACGAGCTGCTCGACGCGCTCCTTCATCTCGCCCGCGGCCTTGTTGGTGAAGGTGATCGCGAGGATCTGGCCCGGGTGCACGTGCCGCTCGGCGAGCAGGTGGGCGATGCGGTGGGTGAGCACACGGGTCTTGCCGGACCCTGCGCCGGCGACGATGAGCAGCGGGGAGCCGGCGTGCACCACCGCGGCGCGCTGATTGTCGTTCAGCCCCGTCAGCAGGGCCGCCGCGTCGAGGGCGGGGCGGGGGGCGCCGTCGCGGTAGTACGCGTCCCGGTCCGGCGGCACGTCGAACTTCCCGCCGAACAGATCGTCCGGAAGCGGCTCCGGAGCGTGATCGTCCTCGGGCGGCGGCGGGGGCTCCTCCTCGCGCCCGCGAGGGGCCTGGAGGTCCGCCAGGAAGCTGTCGTCAAAGAGGCTGCTCATCGCTCTCCGAGTCTAGGGCGCCCCACCGACAACCGGTCGCCGTCCCCGGAACATGGCCGGCCCGGAACGCGGCCGATCGTCACCGCCGAGTGGCCCGCGGCCTGCTCACACAGGGGAACCGTCCGATGACACAGGAGCGAAACCCGGCTCAGGTCACGAAAATGTATCGGACATATCACGCACCAACCTTCACAGGAGTCACACGAGTTGGCTAGCGTGCGTCCGGGCCGTACGACCCCTACCGGCGAACCTCGCCGGGCCGCGCGGCCTCCGCCGAGTCCGGCGCGCCGCAGGGCGCCCGGAGCCGGGGACCCACCGACCTTGGGGTGAATCGGCCGGCTCCCACCCGGGACGCCGTCGTAGGGCAACCCTTCCGAACCACCGCCCGAACCCGACAGCTAACCCGGTAGGCGGCCCATTGGAAGGAGTCGCCTCCCTTGGCGTCGCACCGCAAGCCGCGCCCCGGCGGGACCATCGGAACGGGCCTTCGCACCCCCGCCCTCGCCACCGCCGCCCTCACCTCCATGGCCGTGCTCTCGCAGACCGCAGAGGCCGCCCCCCGTACCGATCACGCAAAGCCGAGCCTGGAGGAGGTCGAGAAGAAGGTCGACGATCTCTACCGCCAGGCGGAGTCGGCGACCGAGAAGTACAACGCGGCCAAGGAGCGGACCGGTAAGCAGCGGGGCCGCGTCGACGCCCTGCGCGACGACCTCGCCCGGCGCACCGAACGCCTCAACAAGGCCCGCGAGGAGCTGGGCTCGTTCGCCGCGGCCCAGTACCGCACCGGCGCCGCCGCTCCCGACACGGCCACTTTCCTGCTGGCGAACGACCCGCAGGACTACTTCGACCAGACCCAGCTGATGAACCGGCTGACCTCGCGGGAGAAGCGCGCGGTCGACGACTACATCGGCGAGCAGGCCACGACCATGAAGAAGCGGCGGGAAGCCGCGCAGAGCCTGCAGACGCTGAGCGACTCACAACACGACCTGCAGACCGCCAAGTCCACCGTCCAGAAGAAGCTGGCGTCGGCCCGCGAGCTGCTGTCGCAGCTGAATGCCCAGGAGAAGGCGCGGCTGGCCGCCATCGAGCGGGAGAAGCAGCAGGAGGCGGCGCGCAAGGCGGCCGAGCTGGCGAAGCAGCAGGCGGCCCAGCAGCAGGCAGCTCAGCAGCAGGCCGACTCGTCGTCGTCCTCGTCCACGGGGTCCGGGTCCGGATCCGGATCGGGCTCGACGGGCTCCGACTCCACCACCAGCTCGTACGACACGAAGGCCGAGAAGGCGATCGCCTTCGCCCGCGCGCAGATCGGCAAGCCGTACGTGTGGGGCGCGACCGGGCCGGACTCCTACGACTGCTCGGGCCTCACCCAGGCCGCCTGGAAGGCCGCCGGCGTCACGCTTCCGCGCACCACGTACGACCAGGTCGATGCGGGCACCACGGTCTCGCTCGCCGACGCGCGGCCGGGCGACCTGATCTTCTTCTACGACGACATCAGCCACGTCGGCGTCTACATAGGCAACGGCATGATGATCCACGCCCCCAAGCCGGGCGCGTACGTCCGCGAGGAGTCCATCTACTACGGCGGAGAGTCGATCATCCACAGCGTGGTCCGCCCGGGCTGAGGGCCTGCCCCGGGCCGGGCGCGCCTCAGCTCTTGCGCGCTCCACGCGGGCGTGCCGGCGAATTGGACGTCCGCGTGGGCGCGTGCCTGGGTCTTGGGCCGCCACGCGCGCGTGCGGCCGTCCCTCCGCCCACACTCGGGTGAGCCCTTCCTCCGTCCAAGCGCGGGCTGCCCGCTCTTTCAGGCTCATGCACGCGTACCGGCGTTTTTGCTCTTCACGCGCGCGTGCCCTTCCGGGCAGGGCCGCCGCGGCTCCCTAGCATCGGCGCATGCCCGGCATCTCAGGTCTGCGCGTGTGGTGGGCGGGGCGGTCCCCCGCGGCCGGGGCCGCCGTGATGGCGACCGGCATCCTGTCGGTGGGGCTGCACATGACCGGCGACGAGGCGGTCTCCCGGGTGGCGCTGGCGCTGACGTGCGTCGCCTGGGCCGTGCTGGCCGCGGGGTTCGTACTGCGACTGGTCGGCGAGCGGCAACGCTGGGCGACCGAGGCGGAGAGGCCGGGCGCCCTCACCTCCGTCGCCGCGACCACGGTGCTCGGCACCCGGCTCTCGCCGCTGGGCCGGCAGCCCCTGGCCGAGGCGCTCCTGGCGCTCGCGGCGCTGCTCTGGCCGGTGCTGCTGTTCTTGGTCGTACGGCGCTGGAGGCCACGCATGCCGGGGGCGGTGTTCCTGTGCTGTGTGGCCACAGAGGGGCTCGCCGTACTGGCCGCCACGCTGGCCACGGCCGAGCGCACGGCGTGGCTCGCGCACACCGCGCTGGTGCTGTTCTGGCTGGGCCTGGTGCTCTACGGTCTGGCGCTGGTCCACTTCGACGCACGGCAGGTGCTGGAGGGGCCGGGCGACCACTGGATCGCGGGCGGCGCGCTCGCGATCTCGGCGCTGGCCGGGGCGAACCTGCTCATCGCCGGGAACTCGGGCATGTACCTGTGGAACGACGACGACCGCGGCGTGCTGCACACCGTGACGGTCGCACTGCTCGTGCTGGATCTGGTCTGCTACGTCGCACTGCTGGCCGCCGAGGCGGTGCGGCCCCGGCCCGGTTACCACGTGCTGCGGTGGGCGACGGTGTTCCCGATGGGGATGACGGCGGCGGCGACGCTGTCCGCCGCGACCGTCTTCGGCGTCCCGTGGCTCGACCGGCCGGGACGGGTGCTGCTGTGGGCGGCGGTGGCGGCGTGGCTCCTGGTCGCCGCCGGTGCGGTGCTCGCGGCCCGCGCCGGCGGCGGGGACGGATGACCGTCAGGTCCACAGCACGGCGATGAAGATGTTCGCAATGGTCAGCAGTCCGGCCAGCCCGAACATCCCCTTGTCGACCTTCTCCTCGTCGCGCTTCACATAGACCAGCCCGAGGATCACGATCAGCAGCGCCAGCTTGACGCCGATCTTGATGGTGTTGACGTGGTGGTCGTCGGCCTGGTTGAGGCCGACCAGGACCACCCCGGTGACCAGCATGGTCAGCGCGCCGTGCAGCATCGCGGGCACGAACCGGGCCGTGCCCTGGCCCATCGCCTTCATCTGGGTGAGGAAACCGCCGAGCAGCGCGGCGATGCCGATGATGTGCAGGCCGACGAAGAGATGGATGAGTACGTCCATGGGCCCGGAGCCTAACCAGGGGCCCAGTGGCCTCCCGCCACCGGCCCCGGTCACCGCGGTCGGCGACCACACGGACGATCTTGCATATATGCGCCCCATAGCACCCCACACCTCCCGTCCGTCCCGTTTTCCGCAGTTCGGTCACCACGCTCTGTAAAGGTGACGACTCCACAACGGTCACGCGGTCACTTGCGGTCACATCCCGGCCCTTCAAGGGCAGTTCCGCACACTGCGTTACCCACTCGTCACAGTCGGGCATAGCGTCCTCCCTCAGGTGACCGGCTCCCCACCGCCGCCCGGGCCAGGGGCGGCCGTCGGCCACCACCGCCGAGAAGGGTCCGGCGGTGGCCCGCTTCCCCTGTGCGGGCCGCCGCCGGACACACGGACCTCTCGGTCGCACCAGTCCTATGGAAGGACGTGACGGTCCAGGTGGCAGCGCACCGCAAGGCCCCGCAACGCTCGATGGGCGGCCATACAGCCCGGACGGCCGCCACGCTCGCCCTGGCGGGTGCGGCCACCGCGACGGGGTTCGACGGAACCGGACACGCCGAGCCGCAGCTGACGCCGGCACAGGTGAAGGCCAAGGTCGACAAGCTGTACCAGGAGGCCGAGGCCGCGACCGAGAAGTACGACGGCGTGAAGGAGAAGGCGGCCGCGGAGCAGCGGCGGCTGAACGCGCTGCGGGACGAGACCGCCCGCAAGCAGCAGAACCTCAACACCGCCCGGGACGCACTGGGCTCGTTCGCGGCGGCGCAGTACCGCGAGGGCGGCTTCGCACGGACCTGGCAGCTGGCCCTGTCCGGCGACCCCGACCGGTATCTGGACGACGCCGCGTTCGTGGAGCGGGCCGGTCACCGGCAGGCCGCCGCCGTGTCCCGGGTGCGCGAACAGCTGCGGGAGATCGAGCAGTTGCGGGGCGCGGCACGCATCGAACTGCGGTCGCTGCGGTCACGGCAGGCCGAGCTGCGACGGCAGAAGAAGACCATCACCGGCAAGCTGGAGCAGGCCCGGCGGCTGCTGGCGGGGCTCACTCCGCAGCAGCTGTCCGAGGTCACCGGCGGCAGCGTGGCGGGACGTGCCTCCCGCTCGGCCTCGGACGCCCGGGACGCGCTGGAGCAGGCCGGGTCGGCCACGGCGCCGAACGCGCGCGCCGAGGCGGCCGTCGACTACGCCTACGCCAAGCTCGGCAGCCCCTATGTGTGGGGCGCGGCCGGCCCGAACGCCTTCGACTGCTCGGGACTGGTCCAGGCCGCCTACCGCTCGGCCGGCATCTCCCTGCCTCGCACCACCTACGCCCAGATCAACGCGGGCCGGCGCGTCTCCCGCTTCGAACTGCGGCCCGGGGACCTGGTGTTCTTCTACTCCGGCATCAGCCACGTCGGCATCTACGTGGGCAACGGGCAGATCATCCACGCCCCGAACCCCTCGGCGCCGGTCCGGCTGGCCCCGGTCGACCTGATGCCGTTCGCCGGGGCGACCCGGGTGTCCTAGACAAGGCCTGGGGCAGGCCCGCAGGGGTCAAACGAGCCGGCGGGCCGTCGCCCAGCGGGTCAGTTCGTGGCGGTTGGACAGCTGGAGCTTGCGCAGGACCGCCGAGACATGGGACTCGACCGTCTTCACCGAGATGAACAGCTGCTTGGCGATCTCCTTGTAGGCGTAGCCACGGGCGATCAGGCGGAGCACCTCGCGCTCGCGCTGGGTGAGGCGGTCGAGGTCCTCGTCCACGGGCGGGGCGTCGGTGGAGGCGAAGGCGTCCAGCACGAACCCGGCCAGGCGCGGGGAGAAGACGGCGTCGCCCTCCTGGACGCGGAAGATGGAGTCGACGAGGTCGGTTCCGGTGATGGTCTTGGTGACATAGCCGCGGGCGCCGCCGCGGATCACGCCGATCACGTCCTCCGCCGCGTCGGACACGGACAGCGCGAGGAAGCGCACGGGCCGCTCGGTGTCCGCCGTCAACGCCGCGCACCGGCGCAGCACTTCGACGCCGCCGCCGCCCGGCAGGTGGACGTCGAGGAGGACCACCTCGGGCCGGGTCGCGGTGATCACCGTGACCGCCTGGTCCACGTCCGCGGCCTCGCCGACCACCTCGACGCCGGTCTCGGCGGTCTGCCCAATCTCGGCCTGGACACCGGTGCGGAACATCCGGTGGTCGTCCACGAGCACCACCCGTACGTGCCGTCCGCCCGCGCCGCCGTCGGCGGCCCCGGACCCGGCCCCCTCGGGGGTGCCCGCCGTGCCGTTCGCCTCGGTCGCGTCGCTCATGACGTCCTCTCCGCCCTCTCCATCTCCAGCTCGACCTCCGTGCCGCCGCCCGGCACCGACCGCAGCCGGGCCGTGCCGCCGTTGCGCTCCATGCGGCCGATGATCGATTCTCTGACGCCCATGCGGTCGGCGGGTATCGAGTCGAGGTCGAAACCGGGTCCCCGGTCGCGCACGGACACGAAGACCGACCTCCCCTCGACCTCGGCATAGACCTGTACGGCGCCGCCCTCGCCACCGTACTTGGCGGCGTTCACCATCGCCTCGCGCGCGGCCTGCATCTGCGCGCCGGTCCTCTCGTCCAGCGGGCAGTCGCCGACGATCACGACCTCGATGGGCACACCGTGCTTGTCCTCCACCTCGGCGGCGCTGCGCCGCACCGCCTCGGCGACCGTGTCCGGCTCGTCGGCCTCGTCCTTGCCGGTGCCCTCCGGCTTGTAGAGCCAGGTGCGCAGGTCGCGCTCCTGGGCGCGGGCGAGGCGGCGCACCTCGCTCGCGTTGTCGGCGTTGCGCTGGATCAGGGTGAGGGTGTGCAGCACGGAGTCATGGACGTGGGCGGCGACCTCCGCACGCTCCTGGGCGCGGATGCGCATCAGGCGTTCCTCGGACAGGTCCTGGGTCATGCGGACCAGGTACGGGCCGGCGAGCAGCGTGATGCCGACGAGCACGGCGAGGGCCGCCTGCAGGACGGCGCCGAGATGGGCGGCCGAGCCCTGCAGCCAGAAGATCGCGGACACACCGGCCGTGACGAGCAGGACACCGCCGGCCGCGCGCAGCAGGGTGAGGGTGCGGCGCCGGCGGCCGACCTCGACCCAGCGGGCCCGGCGGGCGTTGTCCGCCTGGCGCCAGACCAGGGCGACACCGGCCGCGACGAGGACGGCGGGCAGCAGATACGCCTTGGCCGCGCTGGTCAGGTTCACGCTGCCCACGAACACGAGGGACACGACGACCATGAGGAGCAGCGCGACGATCTGCCCGCGGTCCGGCTTGCGGGCCACGAGTCTGCGCCGGCCGCCCGGCGCGGTCTCGGTGGCGACCAACGGCTGCTTGTGACCGCCGACGCCGCCGACGCCGAGCGGGACGAAGAACCAGAACGCCGCGTAGAGCAGCGCGCCCAGGCCGTTCGCCATGAACAGGCCGACGAAGGCGAGCCGCACCCAGATGACAGGCAGCCCGAGATGCCCGGCGAGGCCCCGCGCCACCCCGCCGAGCCAGCGTCCGTCGCTGCTGCGGTAGAGCTTGCGCGGCGGCCGCGGGTCGTCGACTGGCAGGCTTGCGGCTTCCGGCATGCCAACGATGGTCACATGCCCGGCGGGGCCAGGCATCAGGGTCGGCCCCCGAGACGCCCCTGATCTTCCTCGGGGCCGGGTCGGGGAGCGCCTCGCGGGGCCGGCCGGCTGCGGCTCGAACGGTTCCCCGCCTTGTCTCAGGGCCGATTTCAGGGTTCGGCCAGGGTCGTCCCGACTGCCGCGGCGGCGGCCGGGCCGTCACCATGGACGCATGACGGATCACGAGCACGCCGCGACGGGTCCGGGACCCGGCTCCGGCCCGCGCCCGGCCCCGGGCACCGGACCGACGGATGCCGCGCCCGCCGCGACGGAGAAGACGGGAGCGGCCGGCGCCGGCACCGACACGCATACCGACGCACTGCGGCGGGATCAGGAGCAGCCCGCCGCCGGAGCCCCCGAGCGGCTCCGGCGCGACCGCGAGCACAAGATGATCGCGGGCGTGTGCGCGGGCCTCGGCCGGCACACCGACATGGACCCGGTGATCTTCCGGATCACCCTGGCCGTGCTGTCCGCGACCGGCGGCATCGGCCTCCTCTTCTACGGCTTCGCCTGGCTGCTGGTGCCGTACGAGGACGAGGAGGAGAACGAGGTCCGCAAGCTGCTGACGGGCCGGGTCGACGGCCAGGCGCTCGCCGCCGTGCTCTTCGCCCTGGTCGGCTGCGGGATCTTCCTGACCATGCTGAGAAACGGCGGGGTGCTGGCCTTCGCCGTGGTGCTCTCCCTGCTGCTGGCGGGCGCCGGGTACTGGTCGCGGCGCCGCGGCGCCCCCGACCCCGACCCGCTCGCCGCGCAGGCCGCCGCCGACGCCCCGCCGGAGGCCCAGGCCCCGCCGGTCGTCACCGTCTTCCCGTCGTGGTGGCGGGACCCGATCGTCAAGGACGGCACCCATGTCGGCGGCACCGGCTATCTGTGGGGGCCCGGCGACGCCCGCGACCGGGACCTCACCTCGATGGTCGACGTCGGCATCGCCACCCCTTGGACCCACGGCGGCCAGAGCTCCGTACAGCCACGGCCCAGTGCGCCCCCGAGACCGCGCGGCCCCCGCTGGATCGGCGGCTGGGTGTTCCTGCTCGCCCTGGTGGCGGGCGGCCTGGGCACCGGACTGACCTGGGACACGCACCCGCTGGGCACCAGTCTGCAGACCGGTCTGGCGTGCGCGCTGGCGGTCTTCGGCCTGGGCATCACGATCAGCGCGTTCCTGGGCCGTACGGGAGCCGGGACGGTCTTCCTGGCGGTCGTCACGGCGGCGCTGCTCGCCGGGGCGTCGGCCATGCCCAAGGACATCACCACCCACTGGAGAGACACCTCCTGGGCGCCCGCCGCGACGGCGCAGGTGCGGCCGGCGTACGACCTCGGCACCGGGCGCGGCACGCTGGACCTGAGCCGGGTGCGTCCGGGCAAGGGGCGCACGGTCACGACGGACGCCCACGTGGGCGCGGGACAGCTGAAGGTGATCGTGCCAGCGGACCCGGCCGTGCGGATGCGCATCGAGGTGGGCGTCGGAGACATCCGGTTGCCCGGGGACAGCAGGAAGGACGTGGACGTGCAGCCGCGCAGGCTCAAGAACGTGACGCTGGCGCCGGCCAAGGGCGCCAAGGACGCCGGCACGCTCGACCTCACGCTGAAGGTCGGGGCCGGACAGGTGGAGGTGGATCGTGCTGCGTCATGAGTTCCAGCCCGGGAGGCTGGTCGCCGGGCTCTTCCTCACCGCCACCGGCGTGGTCTTCGCGGGAGACGCGGGCGGACTGTGGCAGACGCCGTGGTTCGCGGTCGTGCCGCTGATCGTGGGCGGCCTGTTCCTCGCCGGTGCCACGGCGACGGTGGCCCGGGGCATACGCAGACGGGGTCACGCCGAGCGCGTCTGACGGTCCCGGTACGCCTGGCCCGCCGACGTGCGGCGGCCAGTGGTCGCGCGGCGGCGGGTGTCTCGCGGCCACCGGCGGACAGACCGCCGGCGGCCATGGGACAGTCCGTCGGTTATCGGTAGCCGCCCAGTCGCTGCCGGCGGCGGGCTCGCCAGGCCGCGTCCACGGAGAGGTAGGGCGCGCCGGCGAGGACCAGGGGGATCCAGGCCATGAAGTAGGCCAGGTCGTTGCCGTAGTAGTAGGGGGTCGTCGACCAGCTCACCGTCATCCACAGGCTGAACGAGATCAGCGCGCCACCGAGCGCGGCCAGCCGGCCGAGCAGACCGAGCAGGGTGCCGATGCCGACGGCCAGTTCACCGAGGGCGATGGCGTAGCCGAAGCCGACCGGGGACTTCAGGGCCAGGTCGACCAGGGCCGGGATGGCGGCGGAGGAGCGGGCCGCCTGCATGGTCTCACCGATGGATCCGGCTCCGCCGGACTTCAGGAAGGAGCTGCTGGTGAGCTTGTCCAGGCTGGCGTAGATGAAGGTGACGCCGAGGAAGATACGCAGCGGCAGGAGGGCGTAGCGGGTGGCGGTGTCCCGCCAGCCGCCGGGTCCGTCGAGCCGGTTCATGTGCGTGTCCGTCCGAATGCCGTGAGTCATCGTCGCAAAACCGCCCTCTCGCCCGCCGTCCCGCCCCTCACTTGACCATACGTACGACGAGAGCGCGCAGTTCAATCCCAACCCGGATGTTTTTCCGGATTTCGGCCCCTCGTACGGGAGGCCGGAAAGGGCCCCTCGGAGCGCACTCGGATGCGAGAAAGGATCTGGCTCCAGGACCAGCGCCGCGGCGTTCCCGGCGTCCGGTGCCGGCTGCCGGTGTGGGTCGGTCGGTATCACCGACAGGACGCTCTCGCTCAGCGGCCGACCGCTCCCCCGCCGCTCACTCGGTGACCTGGACGATGCACCGGTTGGTCGCCACCCCGGCCGCGGTGACCACCTGCACCTCCACCGCCCCGGGCTCGACCTCGGCCGGTACGGGCACGGTCAGGACGCCGTCGGTGGGGTTGCTGAAGCCGCCGATGACGGGGACGAGCGGGACGTGCACGTCGACGTTGCCGATGCGGACCACCATGCGGGAGAGCCGGTCAGCACTCTGGGCGCCGGGCGGCACGAAACCGGCGCCACGGATCTCGATGTCGTCGCCGGTGCGGATCGGCCCGTCCAGGTCGCCGGGTTCGCGGGCGCGGACCACGGACAGGACGACCGGGCGGCCCCCCTCGGCGTACTTGCCGGCCAGGTAGGTCACGGCCGAGATCAGCACCACGACGCCCAGGCCCCAGGGGAGGTCCGGCAGCTGGTCGGGGCGGCGGGCCAGCCGTACGGCGGCGAACACCAGGGCGACGGCGCTGATGGCGACGTACTGGATGTCGGTGAAGGCGCCCCGGCCGGAGTCGTCGGTGAGCAGGTCGGCGGCGCGTGGCCGGTGCGCGGGCACCTTCTGCAGCCGCTGCGCGAGGATGCGCAGGCCCACTACCCGGCGGGCCACGACGGCGATGCCGCACACCACGGCGAGGACGGTCACCACGCCCGCGCCACGCGCGAGGTCGAGGCCCGAGATCAGCGCGTCGCGTTGGACGTGGTCGGAGGCGGCGGCCAGCCGGACGGCCAGCAGCAGGACGGCGTAGCCGACGAACAGCACCCAGCAGGCGGCGACCGTGCGGGAGGTGGACATCCGGTTGTCCTCGCCGATCAACGGGGCCAGCGCCCCGCCGCGGGCCCGGTGCAGCCAGGAGGCGGCGCTGAGCACACCGGCGACGACGAGCGCGGCGGTCAGGGCTGCGGTGCGGGCACCGGTCCAGCCCGCGCCGACCGCGGTGAGCGCCTCGCCGAGCAGCAGGGCGAGCACCGAGCCCCACGCGACGCACACCGTCCGCAGCCACAGCCGGGCGAGCCAGGCCTCGCCCTCGGCGCGGCCGCGTTCGGCGACGGCCTCAGCCCGCTGGGTCAGTTCCTCGGAGACCCACTGGCGGGACGCCGAGGCGGAGTGCGCCACGGCCGCCGGCAGACCCAGCCCGGCCGCGAACTCGTCACGCCGGCGCAGGAACGCGGCGACGGCCCGCCGGTGTCCCTCCCGGGCGCCGTGCGGGCAGTCCCCGCAGGTGCAGCCGCCCTCGTGGACCCCGTCGGCACCCGTGCCCTGTCTCGCCTCCTGCACCGCCACGACCGACGCCCGCCTTCCCCACGACCTTCCGGCGCGGCCGGCGGTCCCTCGATGGAAGGACTCACCGCCGCGCAACCGCCCTGCGTCGACAGCGAATTGTGCCCTACGCCGGGCCGCCCGGGACCGTCGGGCCGTGTCATGGCGGGTGAAGTGCGCGCCACCGTGTTGACCCGGCTGCGAGAATTTCCGTATGGCCGAGATCATCCAGCGGGACGGGACCTGGGCCTTCGACGGCAGCACGATCCGGATCACCCCCGGACTGCACCGCTGCGTGCCGCTGTTCCGGCAGACGTACGGGGAGATCTCCGTGCCGCTGGAGGCGGTCTCGGACGTGGTCTGGGAACCCGAGCGCAAGCGTGGCCGGCTGCGGATGCGGCTGCGCGAGGGCGCCGACCCGCTGCTGCAGGCGACGGGCGGCCGGCTGCCGGACCCGGCCGACCCCTACCGGCTGACGGTGGAGGCGGACCGCGGCGGGGTCGCGGAGTACGTCGCCGAGGAGATCCGGCACGCCCTGCTCCTCGACCGGGTCCCCAAGGAGCCCACGAACGCCTATCTGCTGCCGGGCCCGCCGGTGCCGGTGTCCGTGCGGTCCTCCGATGGCACGGTCTCCTTCGACGGCACGCAGGTGCGCATCGACTGGGCGGACACCTCCGATCGGGTCAAGCGCGCGACCGGCCCGCGGATCATCGCCCTCGGCGACCTGGTGCAGGTGGAGTGGCTGCCCAACTCCGGGTACGAGGACGGCTTTCTGCGGTTCGTGACCCCGGAGACGGTGTTCTCCAAGCTGCCGCCCGAGCGGGACCCCTACACCCTGGACCTGTGGGGCAGCGTGCGGCGCGATCTGCTGACCGCGCTGGTCGCGACGGCCGTCACCGCCCGGCTGCCGCATCCCTCCACCCGCACGGGTGCCGCGTACGACGGCCGGGACCGGCAGCGGGCGGCCGTGCCGGAGCGGGCCGACCACCATGACGTACTGCTGCGCCGGCTGCGGGAGTTGGGTGAGCTGCACCGGGACGGGGTGCTCACGGACGAGGAGTTCGCGACGACCAAGGCGGCGGTGCTCAGGGGGTTCGGCTGAGCATGCCCGTTCGGCTGAGCATGCCTGGAGGGTTCAGCTCAGCAGGTCGGGCTCGCTGCGGCTGATGTCCTGCCACAGCGGCTGGTAGTTGATCCAGGCCACCAGGTCGCCGCCGAGCTGTTCGCGGGTGGCGACGGCCAGCTTGTGGTCGATGAGGATGGGGCGGCCGGCCGCCTTCGCCATCAGCTGCACCTGGCAGGACCGCTCCATGGACAGGAACCACCAGGCGGCGGCGTCCACCGAGTCACCGACGGTGAGCAGTCCGTGGTTGCGCAGCACGAGCGCCTTGCGGGAGCCGAGGGCCCCGGCGATCCGGCGGCCTTCCTCGATGTCGACGGTGACTCCGCTGTAGGCGTCGTAGAGCGCCACGTCCTCGTAGAAGGCGCAGCTCTCCTGGGTGATGGGGTCGATCAGCTCGCCGAGCGCGGCGAGGGCGCGGCCGTGCACGGAGTGGCAGTGGGCGACGGCGACGACGTCCGGGCGGGCGGCGTGGACCTGGGCGTGCACGGTGAACGCGGCCTGGTTGACGTGGTAGCGGCCCTGGACGACCTGCCCGTCCTGGTTGACGAGGACCAGGTCGCCGACCGTGACGTGCTTGAACGGCATCCCGAAGGGGTTGACCCAGAAGCAGTCGGTGAACTCCGGGTCGCGGGCGGTGATGTGCCCGGAGACGCCGTCCTCGAGCCCGCTCCGCCCGAAGATCCGCAAGGCCCCGGCGAGCCGCTCCTTGCGGTGCCGGCGCTCGTCCTCGACCGAGTCGAACATCGGCGGCATGGCGAACTGCAGCTGGTCGGTGGGCAGCGGCAGGGGCGGCGGGGTGGGCCCGTGCATAGGTCCTCCAGCGCTGGGATTGCTGTACGCGCCGGAAGTTACCGCCGGTCGGCGCAAAAGGGCAGAGCTGTTTTGTAAAGATGACGTACGCGGTGGAAACACGACAGAGGATGTCCGGTTTGCCGGTCAGACTGGCGTGCATGACACATACGAACTGGGCGGCCTTCGCCTCCGCCGAACCCGGGCTCGCGCGGCTCGTCGAGGAGCGTTTCGGCGCCTTCCGCCACCACGTCCTCGCCACCCTGCGCAAGGACGGCTCGCCGCGCACCTCCGGTCTGGAGGCCGACTTCCGCGGCGGTGAGCTGTGGCTCGGCATGATGGCGGACTCGCTGAAGGCCCGCGACCTGCGCCGCGACCCCCGCTTCTCGCTCCAGGCGAACCCGGGCGAGGGCACGGACATGGGCGGCGGGGACGTACGGATCTCGGGGCGGGCGTACGAGGTCGAGGGTGAGCGGAAGTCCGGGTACGCGAAAGAGGTGGAACCGCCGGAGCCGTTCCACCTCTTCCGTACCGAGCTGACGGAGGTCGTACGGACCTGTGTCGAGGACGAGAAGTACCTCGTCGTCCAGGTCTGGAAGCCCGGTATGCCCTTGCGCACGCTCAAGCGCGCCTAGGGCCTACTCCCACTCGATGGTGCCCGGCGGCTTGGAGGTGACGTCGAGGACGACCCGGTTGACGTCCCGGACCTCGTTGGTGATCCGAGTGGAGATGCGGGCCAGGACGTCGTACGGCAGCCGGGACCAGTCGGCGGTCATGGCGTCCTCGGAGGACACCGGACGCAGCACGATCGGGTGGCCGTAGGTGCGGCCGTCGCCCTGGACGCCGACGGAGCGGACGTCGGCGAGCAGCACCACCGGGCACTGCCAGATGTCGCGGTCGAGGCCGGCCGCGGTGAGCTCCTCGCGGGCGATCGCGTCGGCGTCGCGGAGCAGGTCCAGGCGCTCCTTGGTGACCTCGCCGACGATGCGGATGCCGAGGCCCGGGCCCGGGAACGGCTGGCGCTGGACGATCTCCTCCGGCAGGCCCAGCTCCTGGCCGACCATGCGGACCTCGTCCTTGAACAGCTTGCGCAGCGGCTCGATCAGCTTGAACTCGAGGTCCTCGGGCAGGCCGCCGACGTTGTGGTGCGACTTGATGTTGGCGGTGCCGGTGCCGCCGCCGGACTCGACCACGTCCGGGTACAGGGTGCCCTGGACCAGGAACTCCACGGCCGGGCCCTCGTCGGCGATGATGTCGGCCTGCGCCTGCTCGAAGACGCGGATGAACTCACGGCCGATGATCTTGCGCTTCTCCTCGGGGTCCGCGACGCCCTTGAGCGCGGTCAGGAAGCGCTCCTCGGCGTCCACGACGACGAGCTTGACGCCGGTCGCGGCCACGAAGTCCTTCTCGACCTGCTCGGTCTCGCCCTTGCGCATCAGACCGTGGTCGACGTACACGCAGGTCAGCTGGTCGCCGATGGCCCGCGCCACGAGGGCGGCGGCGACGGCGGAGTCCACACCGCCGGACAGACCGCAGATCGCGCGCTTGTCGCCGACCTGCTCGCGGATCGCGGCGACCTGCTCCTCGATCACGTTGCCGGTCGTCCAGTTCGGCTGCAGACCCGCGCCGCGGTAGAGGAAGTGCTCCAGCACCTGCTGGCCGTGCGTGGAGTGCATGACCTCGGGGTGGTACTGGACGCCGTAGAGCTTCTTCTCGTCGTTCTCGAAGGCGGCGACCGGGACGACGTCCGTGGACGCGGTGACGGTGAAGCCCTCGGGAGCGGCGGAGCAGGCGTCGCCGTGCGACATCCACACGTGCTGCTCGTCCGGGGTGCCCTCGAAGAGGGTGGAGGACGTCCGGGAGACGTGCAGGTCGGTACGGCCGTACTCGCGGGCCCCGGTGTTGTCGACGGTGCCGCCGAGGGACTCGGCCATCAGCTGGAAGCCGTAGCACATGCCGAAGACGGGGACGCCGGCCTCGAAGATCTCGCGGTCGAGGGTGGGGGCGCCTGCCTCGTACACCGACGAGGGGCCGCCGGAGAGGATGATCGCCGCGGGGTTCTTGGCGAGCATCTCCTTCACCGGCATGGTGCTCGGCACGATCTCGCTGTAGACCCGGGCCTCGCGGACGCGACGGGCGATGAGCTGGGCGTACTGCGCGCCGAAGTCGACGACCAGGACGGTGTCCGGGGTGGCGGCAGTGGAAGTCGCTGATGACACGGGGTGCCTTCTGGTGGTCGGGCGGGGTCTGTGCTAACGAGTCTAACGGTGTGGGCACGGAGGCTTCCCCTGCACCGAGCCATGGCATACTGACCCCATGCGCAAGCACTCGACCTTCGTCTTTACCTATGGCATCCGGCCCGCCGGCTGCCATGGTCGAGCTGCTTGAGCGCAACGCCGAGCGACTTCCCAGGCGCCCCGGGCCGACAAGGCCCGGGGCGCCTGTCGTTTTCCGGGTCCTGCCGTTCCGGGGCGTCCCAGACCTTCACCAGGAGCCCCCGACATGACCACCACCACCCCGGAAGAGACCACCTCGACCCCGGAAGAGATCATCGCCGGCGCCCGTGAGCGCATCGACGTGCTCGACGACCGGATCATCGGTCTCATCCAGGAGCGGATGGCCGTCTCCGCCGTCGTCCAGCAGACCCGCATCGCCTCCGGCGGACGTCGGGTGCACCTCTCCCGCGAGATGGAGATCCTCGGCCGCTACCGCGAGGCCCTCGGCAGGCCGGGCACCGGCCTCGCCATGACCCTGCTGGAGCTGTGCCGGGGGCGCATCTGAGCGTCACTCCGAGATGTCGTACGTGAGTTCGAGCGCTGTCTCACCCGTACGGCGCGTGACTGGCTCGCGCGGCACTTCGTTGATCGAGGTGTCCGTGCCAGCCAGGGGCGGGCCCGACAGAACCACGCGTGGCTCGCTGGAGCGATGAGGCGTACGGGTCGTGCCGTACGCCGTGGGACCTCGCTCCAGGGAAGTGACCGGACGGCAGGGGACAGCAGCCCGGTCACCCAAGAGAACGGTCGGCCCCGGGGACGCCCGGGGCCGACCGGCGGAAAACTGCACATACGCACCAGTGCCGGTCACCTGCCAGGTCCCCGCACCGAAACGGCATTGCTGCACACCGTCCGCCCCCCGGGGGCAGGACCAACGAACCAGCGGCGCAACCCCCCGGCGCCGCCCCGGGCACCGGCGCCGCCCTGACGTCGGTGCTGACCGGAAGAAGGGCCCCGCGGTCTCTCCGTCCCGCGGGGCCCTTCGTCATGCCCGGCCGGATGCCCGGCGGAACGCGCGGCCGAGCACCCCGGCCGAAGGCCCACGACCCAATGTGACCCGCATCACACAGTCTTCCGCCCGGCAGGTGCACAACCCTTCTCACAGGTCACGGGTCTCACCTACGCAACCAACGGCCATGCCCGTGCCCCACACACGGAGGCCTCCGAGACACGTGCTGCCGCGCGGCAGCACGGGAGCCCCACAAGAGGTCCTCAATGAAGCTTCGCCGCGCCATGATGACCGCGGCCGCGACGGCTGCCCTCGCGCCGGTCGCACTGGTCTGTGCCCCTGCCGCCTTCGCCGACGACTCCCCGAGCCCCTCGGTCAGCACCTCGACCTCGACTGAGACGACTCCCGCGGCCGACCCGAGCACCAGCCCGGCCGACGACACCAGCTCGCCCGCCGGCCAGGCGTCGGAGAGCCCGTCCGCCTCCGACTCGGCGAGCGCGAGCGCGTCGGAGTCCGCCTCCGCGTCCGAGTCGGCATCCCCGTCTGCGTCCGCGTCCACGTCCACCGAGCCCAGCGAGAGCGCCGAGCCCAGCGACGAGCCGACCACGCCGTCCGGGATCTGCGAGGAGGACGACGCCAACTACAAGTCCAAGATCCACGCCTCGCTCGGCGGTCTGCCCGGCGAGATAGCCGTGGGCAGCGGCTGGCACCCCTTCACGCTCAGCGTCAAGAACCCGACGTCGACCAACCTCAAGGACGTCATCTTCTACGCGGGTGTCGGCCCGAGCGACCCGAACGCCCAGTACGCGTTCAAGACCAGCCAGGTCGAGCTCCAGGTGAAGTACGACGGAGCCTGGTACGACGTCGAGGACGGCGCCGGCCACTCCAACGGCTACCTCGACCTCGCCGACATCAAGGCCGGCCAGACGGTGAACTACCAGCTCCGCCTGAACGTCAAGGCGAACGCGCCGGTCGGTGAGGGCCTCACCATCGGTGGCGGCATGTACTTCGACGACGACGAGAACTGCATCGGCTCGGACCAGGCCAGCTACCTGATCAAGATCGTCAAGGCCGGCGCCGACACGGGCGGGACGAAGCCCCAGGAGGGCGGCAAGGTCCCGGTTCCCACTCAGAAGCCGAGCAAGACCAACACCCAGACCGTCACCGGCTCGCTCGCCGAGACCGGTTCCAGCTCCATGCTGCCGACCATCGGTCTCGTCGGCGGTGTGGCCGTCGTCGTCGGCGCCGGAGCGGTGTTCACCGTCCGCCGCCGCAAGGGCGCCGGTTCGAACGCAGCCGCGTAAGCGCGGTCGCACAACCGAAGGGGCCTGCGCCAGGAGGGGGGTGCAGGCCCCTTCGGCATGCCCGCGCTACTGCTTCGGCGGCACCGCCGGCATCCCCAGGAACGGCAGGCGCAGCGCGCCGAACGCCTCCGCGGGAACCACCGGGGCCTGCGGCTCGACCGGCTTCAGCCGCTCGTACGCCGCACCCTGCGCCGGACGCGGATCGTCCTCGCCCTTGTTCGGCCAGAAGGACATCGCGCGCTCGGCCTGTGCGGTGATCGTCAGTGACGGGTTCACGCCCAGGTTCGCCGAGACCGCGGCGCCGTCCACGACGGAGATGCCCGGGTGGCCGTAGAGGCGGTGGTAGGGGTCGATCACGCCGGTCTCCGCGGAGTCGCCGATCGGGCAGCCACCGAGGAAGTGCGCGGTGAGCGGGGTGCCCATCAGCTCGCCGACGTTGCTGCCGGCGAAGCCGTTGATCTCGGCGGCGAGCGCGGAGGCGGCCTCGGTGGCGGCCTTGATCTGCTTGGGGTTCGGCGTGCCGTGCCCCTGCCGCGCGGTGAGCAGGCCCTTGCCGACGCCACCCGGCTTCAGGTACGTCGTCAGGGAGTTGTCCAGCGACTGCATCACCAGGCCGATGATGGTCCGCTCGGACCAGCGCCGGTTGGACAGGGAGCGCAGGACCAGCAGTGGATGCCGGGCCGCGTTCGCCAGCCACGCCAGCGCGCGGGAGGAGCCCTCGGCGTAGGGGACCTGGAGGATGGACAGGCCGCCCATGGAGTTGGAGCCCTTGCCGTAGCGGACCGGCTCGATGTGGGTGTTCTCGTCGGGGTGGATCGAGGACGTGATGGCGACACCGCGCGTGAAGTCGGCCTTCGGCTCGCCGGTCGCCTTGCGGTAGCGGCGGTTGTCGGTCTGCGCGCCGACCAGCGCCTCGGAGTTGGTGCGGGTCAGGTCGCCGAGCCGGGCGGAGAGATACGGCAGCTGGCCGCCGGCCTTCATCCGGTGCAGCAGGGTCTGGGTGCCGTAGGTGCCGGCCGCGAGGACGACCCTGCGCGCGGTGAGGAGCCGGCCCTCGCCCTGCTTCTTCCGGTCCGTCGGCAGGGTCGCCACCGCGTACCCGCCGCGTGAGTCGTCCGTGACGGACACGACCGTCGTCATGGGGTGGACCACCGCGCCCGCCTTCTCGGCGAGATAGAGGTAGTTCTCGTTCAGGGTGTTCTTCGCGCCGTGCCGGCAGCCGGTCATGCACTCCCCGCACTCGGTGCAGGCGGTGCGGGACGGACCGGCGCCGCCGAAGTACGGGTCGTTCACCTGCTCGCCGGGCCTGGCCTTCGACTTCCCGTCGGCGTCCTTGCCGTCGCCGAAGAACACGCCGACCGGGGCGAGGTGGAAGGTGTCGCCGACGCCCATCCGCTGCGCCGCCGCCTTCAGGTGCACGTCGGAGGGGGTCATGGTCGGGTTGAGCCGTACGCCGAGCATGCGCCGGGCCTGGTCGTAGTACGGCTTCAGCTCCTCCTGCCAGTCGGTGATGTCCCGCCACTGGGGGTCGTCGAAGAAGGCCTTCGGCGGTACGTAGAGGGTGTTGGCGTAGTTGAGCGAGCCGCCGCCGACGCCCGCGCCGGCCAGCACCATGACGTTGCCCAGCAGGTGGATGCGCTGGATGCCGAACATGCCGAGCCGCGGAGCCCAGAGGTAGTTCTTCAGGTCCCAGGAGTTCTTCGGCAGGGAGTCCCGGGTGAAGCGGCGGCCCGCTTCGAGCACACCGACCCGGTATCCCTTCTCGGTCAGGCGGAGGGCGGTCACCGAGCCGCCGAACCCCGATCCGACGACGATGACGTCGTAGTCGTACCCGTCCTCGTCCCGGGTCTGGACAGACTTCTCCTGCGACACGTGCTCTCCTCGTCGAGAACGGGTGTGGGCGAACGGTGCTTCTAGCGGAACCGGAATGCCTTCATCAGGCGCAGACTCGTGCTCATGAGTCGGGCGTAGCCCTCGTCGGTCATCCCCAGCGAGGGAGCCATCGGCAGCAACCGCTGCTGGGCCACCGTCTGGGCCTCGGTGTACTTCAGGATGCCCTCGGAGCCGTGGCGGCGGCCGAGGCCGGAGTCCTTCATGCCGCCCATCGGGGACTGGACGCTGCCGTAGGCGGGTGCGTAGCCCTCGTTGACGTTAACCGTGCCCGTGCGCAGACGGGCGGCGACGTCCCGGCCGCGCTGGGCGCTCTTGGTCCAGACGGAGGAGTTCAGGCCGTACGGCGTGGCGTTGGCGCGCTCGATCGCCTCGTCGTCGCTCGTGAACCGGTAGACGGAGACGACCGGGCCGAAGGTCTCCTCCTCGCACACGGACATGGAGTCCTCCACGCCGTCGAGGATGGTCGGCTCGAAGAAGTACGGGCCGATGTCCGGGCGGGCGACCCCGCCCGCGATCAGCTTCGCGCCCTTCGCCACGGCCTCCTCGACATGCCGCTGAACGGTCTTCAGCTGGCGCTCGCCGACCAGCGAGCCCATGTCGGCGCCGTAGGCGAGGGAGTTGCCGAGCCGCATGGCCTTCGTGCGGGCGGCGAAGCGCTCCAGGAAGGCGTCGGCGATCGACTCGTGGACGTACAGCCGCTCGATGGAGATGCAGAGCTGCCCGGCGGAGGAGAAGCAGGCGCGGACGGCGCCGGCGGCGGCCTTCTCGATGTCGGCGTCGTCCAGCACCAGCATGGCGTTCTTGCCGCCGAGTTCGAGGGAGACGCCGACCAGCCGGGCGGCGGCGCCCTGGGCGACCTCGCGGCCGGTGCGGGTGGAGCCGGTGAAGGAGACGTAGTCGGCGTGCTTGACCAGCTCGGGTCCGACGACCGGACCCTCGCCGAGCACGACCTGGAAGACGCCCTCGGGCAGCCCGGCCTCGATGAGCAGGTCGCGCGCCCAGAGCGCGGTGAGGCACGTCTCGGTGTCCGGCTTCATCACGACCGCGTTGCCGGCCACGAAGGCGGGCAGCGCGTCGCCGACGGACAGCTCCAGGGGGTAGTTCCAGGGGGCGATCTGGCCCACGACGCCGCGCGGGTGGCGGAGTTCGGTGACCTTGGTGAGCGTGGGGACGGCGCCGGTGTGCCGCTTGGGCCGCAGGTAGGAGGGGGCCTTGCGGCCGTAGTGGCGGGCCGCGACGGCGACGGCCTGCACCTCCTCGTGCGCGTGCAGCCTGGCCTTGCCGGTCTCCAGCTGGATCAGGTCGAGCACCTCGGCCTGCCGCTCCAGCACCAGGTCGTGGAAGCGCAGGAGGACGGCGGCCCGCTGCCGTACCGGGGTCCTCTCCCACACGGCCTGTGCCGCGCGGGCGGCCTCGAAGGCCTTGAGCACGTCCTCGGGGGTGGACTCGGGCAGGTCGGCCAGCTTCTCGCCGGTGAACGGGGTGTGGTTGGCGGTACGGCCGGAGCCGGCGACGCCCTTGGTGAGCTGGGCCACCAGTTCCGGCGTGACCACGTCGGCGGCGGTGCGGACGCCCTCGGGGGCGGGCGCGAGGGGGTTGGTGCCGGTGCTGTCCGGGGCCTGCGTGTCCGTCATGACGCGCAGGGTATGTCGCGGGGCAGCCTTTGTGTACCCGTCGGTAACGGGGATTCACGGAGTGCACACATACCGCCAGTGATCACTGGCAGCGAATGTGCTGATCAGGGCGTTGACACGGCCGCGCGCAGAAGGATCACTCGAGTCCGGCTTTTTTCGCCAGGAGGAGTCCCAGTGCCGTCCTCGGCGTGCGGCGAGGCGGCTCGGAGGGCGGCGGCGAAGGGGCCACGGGCGCGGCTTCGGGTGCCGGGTCCGGTACGGGCGAGAGCCCGAGGTAGTCCCGCAGGGCCGCCGTGACCTCATGCGCACCCGGGCGGGCCTGCGGCTCGCCGGCGTGCAGCCGGTCCAGCAGGGGACCCAGCGGGCCGGAGTCCGTGTCCGCGAGGGCGGCGCGGAGCAGGGCGCCGAGGGACCACAGATCGGAGGCCGGGCCGGCGCCGGGGCCCGCGGCCCGCTCGGGGGCGACGAAACCGGTGGGCGCTTGCGCGGGGTGTCCGTCACCGGTCCCGAAGTCGGTGACGACCACCCGCCCGGTGCCGGACTCCAGCAGGACGTTGGCCGGTTTGACGTCCCGGTGCACGATGCCGACGGCGTGGGCCGCGCGCAGGGCGCCGAGGACGGCGAGCCCGATCCGGGCGGCCTCGGCGGGCGGGAGGGGGCCGCGCCGCAGGACCTCCCGCAGCGACTCGCCCGCCACCAACTCCATGACGATCCAGGGCACATGTCCCTCGGTGACGACGTCGTACACCGTGATGGCGGAAGGGTGGCGCACCCGGGCCGCGGCGCGGGCCTCCCGGTACAGCCGGTGGGCGATACGGCGGCTGTCCTCGTCGTCTGCCGGATCGCCGGGCAGCAGCGGCTCCTTCACGGCGACCCGGCGGCCAGGCTCCTGTTCGTCCAGGGCCCGCCAGACGGTCCCGGTGGGCCCGGACCCGAGGCGTCCGGCCAGTCGGTAGCGGCCACCGATCAGACGTGCGTCGGGCGGGCGTTCACCGTCTCCACTCATGTCACATGAGTACCGCGAGCACCAGGCCCTTGTCGAAGCGGGACACTCGGAAATCCGGCGGTCACAGCTTCTCGATGTCCAGGTTCGCGATCGCCGCCTTGGCCACGTCCCGGCCGCGGTCCGTGAAGTCGCCCTTGTTGGGGTAGCCGACGGTGAGCTTGTACAGGTCGCCGCCGCTCGTGCGGTAGTAGAAGATCTGCAGTTCCCGCGGGCTGGGGCTGCCGCCGTCGTTGGACTTGTAGACGACGGTGTTCTTCGCGGCCTCCCTGCCGTGGTACGTCGCTGTGTCGTCCGGGTGTGTCCTCGCTCCGCTGGGCATGTCGAGGGAGTAGTCGCCGTCGCCGCGGAACTTCTCGTCGTCGGCGTACATCTGGGACCGGGCGCTGTTCTTGATCTCGTCCAGGGAGTCCTGCGACTTCTTCGCCAGCTCCAGCGTGATCCAGACGCCGCCGCTCCAGTCCTCGTACGTCACCCAGTTCCGGTCGGAGTCGTCCTTGCCGGGCGTGACCACCTTGTAGCTCGCCGGGGCGGCGAGGGTGGCGCCCAGCTTCGGGGCCGGGCGCTTCGCCCAGCCGTCGGGCAGCGGGCCCGCGAACGGATCGGCCAGGACCAGGTACGCCGCCACCGCAACCGCCACCAGCGCCGCGCCCATGCCCAGCCACGCCTTGCGGCCGAGCCGCCTGACCGGCGCGGGGGCGACCACCTGGACGGGCTGGGTGGGTGCCGGCGGCGCCGGGGGCTTGGCCGCCTCCTGAAGCAGCGCCCGCACCCGGTCCGCCTGGGGCCGGTGCGCGGGGTCCTTGTGGAGCAGCCCGTTGATGACCTCGGCCAGCGGGCCGGAAGCGGAGGCGGGCGGTGCCGGGGTGGAGTTGAGGACCGACTGGAGGGTGGCCGGGGTGTTGCTGCGGCGGAACGGCGAGACGCCCTCGGTGGCCGTGTAGAGCAGCACGCCCAGGGACCACAGGTCGCTCGCCGGGCCGGGCCGCCGGCCCAGCACCCGCTCCGGCGCGATGTATTCGGGCGAGCCGACGAAGCCGCCGGTGTCCGTGAGCCGCGTGTCGCCCTCGATCTGGGCGATCCCGAAGTCCGTGAGGACCACCCGGTCGTGCCGGCCGAGCAGGACGTTGTCGGGCTTGACGTCCCGGTGCAGGACGCCCGCCGCGTGCGCCGCCTCCAGCGCGCCGAGCACCTGCAGCCCGATCCGGGCGGCCTCGCGCGCGTCCAGCGTGCCCTCGCGCAAGGCGTCGCCGAGGGTGCGGCCGCGCACCAGCTCCATCACGATCCAGGGCCGGCCCTCGACCACCGCGACGTCGTGGACGTTCACCACCGCCGGGTGGTCGAGGCGGGCCGCCGCGCGGGCCTCGCGGCGCATCCGCTCGAAGGCGTTGGCGCGTTCCCGTTCGGGAAGGCTGTCCGGTACGCGCGGCTCCTTGACGGCGACCTCCCGGTCCACCGTCTCGTCCTGGGCCCGCCACACGGTCCCCATCCCGCCATGGCCCAGCTTGCCGAGCAGCCGGTACCGGCCGGCGACGAGCCGCCCGGCGCCGGGGTCCTGGGTTGCAGGGGGCTCCGAAGCCGGTTGCGGGATCGGGTGCGTGCGCGGCTGCGGCGGTTGCAGAACAAAACTCGTCGTGTCGTCGGTGCCGTGACCGACTCCCCCGTCACTGCTCATGCGTCATCCATATCGCGCCGTCGCGCCCCACAGCCACAGGGAATGCGAACCGGTCACAGACCCGTGACCGAGCGGCAGTTCAGGACCCGGCCCGGAAGGTGTCGACCGCCACGTCGAAGTACTCCCGCGCCTCCCGCACCTTGCCGACCGGCGCCGACACCCACACGTCGTACAGCCGCCCGGCCTCCTCCCAGCACAGGTCGTAGGTGTGGCGCGGCCCCTCCGCCGCGCTGAAGCCGTTCCAGGTGAACTCCCAGAGCGCCGCCGGATGTCCGTCGTGCGAGGTGGAGGTGACCCGGCCGTCGTGGTAACCCGGGTTGGTGGAGGGGCCCTTGGCGGCCGACCGCTCCATCACGGCCTGCGGACCGCCCGGTTCGGGATCGGCGACCTTGACGCCGAGACGGAAGGTCTCACCAGGAGAGAGGTAGAAGACGCGCTCGCCCTGCGGACTGCGGGTGAAGTCCTCCGGTACGGCGAGGGAGAAGCCGGCCGGGTCCCGGGCCGTGCGGTAACCGGAGGGCGCGGTGTGCGAGCCGGCCGAGGCCGTCGGGCGGGTCCGGCCGGGCGACGGGGACGGCAGCGCGGACGGGCTCGTTCCGGTCCCGGTCGCCGGGGAGGTCGCCGTCCGGCCGGGGCTGCCACCGCCGCCGTCCCCGCTCCCGTGCAGCAGCAGTGCCGCCGCCGACACACCGGCCCCCGCCAGCGCGGCGACGAGCAGGGCCGCGACCAGCACTCCGCGCGTGGACGTGCGGGCCGGGGGCTCCGCCGCCGCGGATGCGGTGGGCGGCGACTGGGGTCCGCCGTGCGGAAGGTCCTGCCGGGTCGGCGAGTAGGCCGCGGCGGCCTCCGGCGTGCGCCCCTGGGCCGCATCGGCCCACGGCGCAGACCCCGAGGCCGCGTCCGACCTCGGTATACGCGGCCCGGCAGCGTCGGACCCGGACGTACGATCCTTGGCCGCATCGGACCCCGACGTACGTTCCTGGACCGCATCGGACCCCGACGTACGGCCGTGGGCCGCCTCGGCCCCCGAGACAGACCCTTGCGCCGCATCGGATTCCGATGGCCGGCTCCCCGCCGGCCCGGACCCCGGCACAGGGCCCTGCGTCGCACCGGATCCCGACGTATGCCCCCGGGCCGCATCGAACCCCGGCGTAGCACCCTGCGCCGCATCGGGTCCCGGCGTACCGCCCTGCACTCCATCGGCCCCCGATGGACGGCCGTGAGCCGCATCGGAGCCCGAGCTACGGCCCCGGGCCCCGTCGGACCCCGGCGTGCGCCCCTGCGCCGGATCGGATTCCGATGGACGGCTCCCCGCCGCCCCGGACCCCGGCACAGGACCCTGCGCCGCCCGGGACCTATGTGTCCAACCCCCCGCCAGTCCCGACCTCGGTGCCCGGCCCCCGCCGATCCAGTGGCCTCGCCCGGAGGCCGGCGCGCCCGGCGCGCCCGGCGCCTCCGGGGTACGGCCCGTCTCGAGGAACGTCCACAGCATCCGCTCGGCGTCGGCCGCGCCGAGGCGCCGGTCGGGGTCGCGTTCCAGCAGCCCCCGTACGACCGGCAGCAGCGGCTCGGCCTCGACGGGGGGCCGGATCTCGGCGGCGACCACGGCGTGCAGGATGCCGCCGAGCGAGTCGCGCCGGAACAGCGACTCGCCGCTGAGCACCGTGCACAGCAGCGCGCCGACCGACCACAGGTCGGACTCCGGCCCGGTGCGGACCCCGGACATCCGCTCCGGCGCGGTGTATTCGGGCGAGCCGACGAAGGAGCCGGTCTCGGTGAGCGTGGTGGCGCCCGCGACCTGCGCGATACCGAAGTCGGTCAGCACGACCCGGCCGGTACCGGACTCGATCAGCACGTTCGCGGGCTTGATGTCCCGGTGCAGCACCCCTGCCTCGTGCGCGGTGCGCACCGCGCTGAGCAGGGCGATGCCGATCCGCGCGGCCTCGGCGGCGTCGACCGGGCCCTGCCGGGAGACGAGGTCGGCGAGCGAGCCGCCGTCGACCAACTCCATGACGAGATAGGGCCGTTCGTCCTGCTCCACCACGTCGTGCACGACGATGATGTGCGGATGCCGCAGCTGGGCGACCGCCCGTGCCTCACGGAACGTACGGTCCCGGCGGCGTCGCGCGTCGCCCTCGGAGAGCGAGTCGTCCGGGAGGAGTTCCTTGACCGCGACACGTCGGCCCAGCACCTGGTCGAGGGCCCGCCACACGACGCCCATGCCCCCGCGCCCGATTCTCGCCTCCAGGCGGTACCGGCCCGCGATCACACGGACGACGTCCCCCTCGGTCCCCATGCGCCCCATCATGCCGCATCGGACGGACGCCTTCCGGGGCGGCGATCGGCCAAGTCAACGCGGATGATCATTTTCGGCCACAACCTGTCTTGAAAAAGCTACAAAGCATGGCTAATCACCAAGAGACACACGCCATACAGGGCAAAACGGATGGCTTGAATCTTGCTGTCTTGTGAATCATGGAACCCTTACATTTCCCTTATGGGAAACACGTTTAAGCGCCTTTCCGTCACGGGCCTCGCGGCGGTGGCGATATTCGCCACGACCACAGTGACCAATGCCAGCGCGGCGAGCGGCGGAGCCGCGTGCTCGGTGACCGGCGCCTCGGGGAGCCTCACGTTCACCAACTGGACAGCCCACCATGTGGACATCAGCGGTTGGGTCAAGGACACCGCTGCCGATGGTCACCATGTGGCCATTCGACTCGTTTCCATAGACAGCAGCACCGGATGGGTGAACGAGTGGCCCTGGCATTCCGAATACGGCGGAAACGGAGCGACCACCTCCTTCACCACTTACGCGTCACCCCCCGGCGATGCTCTCGACTACATCGGCGCGCAGGTGGCGGTCATAGAAGGGAGCACGATAGTCCGTTCTTGCACGGACTACGCCTGAGCCCCTCGTTGACGTGTCGGCCCACGCGATTTCCGGATGGGCCGATACGCGACCGCGTTTCGTGAAGTCGTCGTCCGCAGTGGAATCTTCAGTTCCACTCGGATCAACGCTCCTGGAAGCCCCGCAGAATGAAGTCGAACTGCTTTCTGGTGGTGGCCCAGTCGTCGGCCGGCGAGGCCGCGTAGATGGCGTACTCGGCGCCGTCACTCTCCATGTACGCAACGTCGATCGCGTGGTAGGGCCCCGGGAAGTAGTGCGGCGGGTCCTTGGCCAGCGCGTCCCACGTGTACTCCCAGCGGACGCCCGGCAGGTCGCGGAAGAGCTCCTCCTTGAGGCTCAGCCGCTTGTAGCCCAGCAGTCGCGGTGAGACCCGCTGCTGCTCCAGGTAGCTCATGTGCTCGTACGAGGAGCTGAAGTCCGGCGCGGTGTCGACGGCGACCCGCACGAGGTGCTTGCCCTTGTCGGGCGAGTAGTCGACCTGCCGGAGGCCGTCCTGGTCGATGGAGACGGACCGCTTCCACCCCTTGGGCAGGGAGATGCTGAAGCCCACCGGGTCGTGGCGCCGCTCCCAACCGGCGGGAACCGCCCCCTGACCGCTCTCATGGCTCGGCGTGGCACTGGCACTCGCACTCGGAGGCGGCGATACGGAGGCGGAGTCACCGCGGCCGCCCGTGCCGAACTGCTGCAGCGCGACCGCGGCACCTCCGCCGACGATCGCGGCGAGGGCGACCACCAGGGCGAGCGTGCGCAGCCTGCGGCGCTTGGGCGGCTGTACCGGCTGCCCCTGCGGGACGGGCGTGTGCGGCCCGGAACCCGCGTCGTACGGACCGCCGAGCCGCGTCGGCCCGGTCACCGGCGGATACGGCGTTCCGGTGGCCGCCTCCGCGCCGGTGCGCGTGGGGCCCGTCTGCGCTTCCGGCCGGAAGCGGCCGTGCTGCGTGGGCACGTACACCTGCGCCGCGTTCGGCCGCCGCCCCTCCGCCGCTTCGGCGAGCATCTGCTCCGTCTCGTCCGCGCCGGGCCGTTGCGCCGGGTCCTTCTGCAGCAGGGCGGTGATGACAGGGCCGAGCGGACCGGCGTACTGCGGTTGGGTGGCCTCCTCCTCCACGACCGCCTGCATGGTGGTCAGCGGCGAGGTGCGGCGGAACGGCGAGCGGCCCTCGACCGCCGTGTACAGCGTGGCGCCGAGCGCCCACAGGTCCGAGGCCGGGCCCGGGTCGTGGCCGCGCACCCGCTCGGGGGCGAGGTAGTCGACCGAGCCGACGACCTCTCCGGTGCGGGTGATGGTGGAGTCGCCCTCGATCTGCGCGATGCCGAAGTCGGTGAGCAGGACCCGGCCGTCCCGGCCGAGGAGGACGTTGCCGGGCTTGACGTCCCGGTGCAGCACGCCGGCGGAGTGCGCGGCGCGCAGCGCCCGCAGCACCCACAGCCCGATGCGGGCTGCCTCGCCGGGCTCCACCCGTCCCCGCTCCTTGACCGCGTCGGCCAGCGAGTTGCCCTCGACCAGCTCCATGACGATCCACGGGCGGCCGTCGTGTTCGAGGACGTCGTGCACGGTGACGACGGCGGAGTGGTTGATGCGCGCGGCGGCGCGGGCCTCGGCCCGGGTGCGGGCGAGCAGCACGGACCGGTCGCTGTCGGAGACGTAGAGCGCCGCGGTCAGTTCCTTGACGGCGACCGTCCGGTGCAGCACCTCGTCGTGGGCGCGCCACACCCGGCCCATGCCGCCGCTGCCGATGGAATCGGCGAGCCGGTAGCGGCCCGCTATGAGCAGGCCCTGCATCTGATTCACGTTGCCCCGCAATGCTCTTGACAGGGTCAGACTAAGGACCCGTCAACCAACTGGGAACCGGAGGGGTTCCAAGGTGACAGCACTGTGACGCTTGTCGCGGCGGGAATCGGCCGGTACCGGTCACCCGGTATACGGGGCGCTCAACCGGTGTAGCGGTACGTCGTCGTCGCCTGCTCGTACAGCCGTGTCACCTGGTCCCGTTCGGCTTCCGGGCCACGGACCTGGACGAGGTGGTACCGGCCGTTCAGCAGGATCGCCATGTTGCGCACGAACAGGTCGCGGCCCTGTCCGTCGGTCCAGGTGAACTGCCCCTCGGCCATGGTCCGCCCGCCCACCTCGATGGTTCTCAGACCGGTGGCCGTGGCCCAGCTGGAGTCGCGGTACGGCTGCAGCTCGCTCTCCTTGTCCCGCTGGTAGGCCATCGGGTCACTGCCGTACGTCGACGCGCTGTCCCTGCCCGGTACGACGATCAGCTCGAAGTCGCCGTGCGCGTACACCACCTGGCCGCTGCCGTTCTTCGGCGTGCGGCCCCAGCCCTTGGCGACGGCGACCTGGAACCCTTCCGGATCCTTGCGCAGGGTGAAGCCGTCGGCGACGGACGGGTCGCCACCGGTCTGGGGCTCGGTGGCGGGTGCGGACGCGGAGGGGCCGCCGCCCTGCTCGGAGGGTGACTGCCGGGTGGGCGAGGGCGCGGGACCGGCCTGCCCCGCGCTGCCCGTGCGGTCCGTGCTCCCCGCGGCACCGCTGTCCCCCTGCTTGGGCATGAACAGCATCGCGTACGCGATCGCGCCGGCCAGCAGGAGCAGGATCAGCACAAGCAGGGTCCGGCCCAGACTGCGCGGCGAACGCGCCTCCTCCCGGGCCCGGGCGCGCTTGTGCCGGCCGTGGGGATGGACCTCGGGCAGCCCGGCGCGCCGCCGCCGCGTCCGCACCAGCTCGCCGCGGCGCCGGACGATCGGCAGCCGGCTCGGGTCGGCGGGCGGCACGGGTACGACATGGGCGCCGGCGTCCGGCTCGGGCGCGGAGCGCACCAGCGAGCGCAGCCAGCCGTTCAGCTCCTCGACGTCCAGACGCTCGGTGGGGTCCTGGCGCAGCAGCGACTCCACGACCGGCCGGAGCGGGCCGCACTCCTCGGCGAAGGCGGGCGGCTCGGCGCACACCAGCTGCACCAGCTCGGCCGTCGACTCCTCCGGGTAGGGCGCGTGCCCCTGCACGGCCCGGAACAGCAGCGCGCCCAGCGCCCACAGATCGGTGGCGGGCCCGATCGGCGCCGCCAGCTGCCAGTTCTCGTGCACGGGCCCGGCCTGCTCCGGCGCCCACCGCTCGGTCACCGGCCCCACGACGGTCATCCGCACCTGCCGCGCCCGCTCGGCCGCCAGAGCGGTCGCGGGGCCCCGGCGGGCAACGGCGGCTCCGGGGTCGTCCCAGTGGGGGTGGGAGGCGAGGATGGCGCCGGTGGCGGAGGGGGACGGGTCGCTGGCCTGGTGGGCGGGGTCGAGGGCGGGGGGCTGGCCGGGGACTGACGGGCGGGGGTTCGCCGGGGGCAGCCCCGGGCGCTGTGGGCCGCCGGGCAGGGCCGGGGAGGGGCCGCCGGCGGCGGGGCGCGGTGCCGCGCCGTGCCAGGGGGCGCCCTGCACTCCATAGGGGTCGGCGATGCGTCCCGGCGGGGTCGTGGTGCCCGGATCGCTGGGGTACGGCTGCTGCGTCGTGCCGTCGGCCCGGGCGGCGCCGGCGTCGCCCTCGGCGGGCGGCCGGGCCCCGGGCAGGCTGGGGCGCCCGCTCTGCCGGGCCTCCTGCACCCGGGCGGCGGCACGGGCACCCGCGCGGTACGCGGCGATGGCGCCGGCGCGGGCGGCACGGATGTCCGCCCCGTTCTCCAGGGGCCGTTGGCCCGCCGGGCCGGGCACACCCGCCCCGCCGGACACCCCGTTCGCCCCCGGCACCGGCAGCCCTCCGGCCGCCCTGGCCTGGATCGCGGCCCGGCGCGCGGCCTCGGGGTCGACGTCCGCCGAGGGCATACCTCCGGTCTCACCCCTCGGCCGGTCGCCGGAACCGGCGGGATCCGGAGGAACGCCCAGGCCGCCGGAAGCCCGAACCGCCGCCCCGGGACCGGCCCCTGGAACGGCGCCCGGACCGGTCGGCTCGGCCTCCGTCCCCGCTCCCCCGACGGCCCCCTCGTCCTGTCCTTCCCGGGCCGGAACCGGGTCGTACCCGCACAGCGCCTCCTCCGCGGCGCCGACGGCGAGGCCGGTCAGCATCACGCGGCCGTCGTCGCAGACGAGCACCGTGCGGGCGGTGATGTTGCGGTGCACCCAGCCATGGCCGTGCAGCACCCGCAGCGCCATGAGCACGTCGGCGGCGACCTCGGCCGCCCGGTACGGCGTGAGCGGCTGCTCGGCGAGCAGCGCGGCGAGCGGGCGCGCGGCCACCAACTCGCTGACGATCCACAGCGAACCGCCCTCGGCGAAGACGTCGAAGACCTGGTCGAGGCGCGGATGGTCGGGGATGCGGGCCGCGGCCTGCGCGGCCTCGACGGCACGCCGTACGGCCGGGTCGGCGGGCCGCCGGGTGGCGGTCCGGGCGCCCGGCGTCCGCCGGGTCCCAGCCCCGCGCTCACGCGCGGTGAAGCCCGCGGGCAGCCCCTCCGCGTCGAGCACCTCGGCCTCGACGACCTCCGGCAACGGCACCTGCCGGACGAGCACTTCCTGACCGCTGTAGGTGTCGAAGGCGCGGGTCTCGGTGAGTTCGTACTCGTCGGAGGGCGGCAACGGCAGGCGGTAGCGGTCGGCGAGCACCCGTCCCGCGTAGTCGTCCACGTTGCCTCCCCCGGCCGCCCGGTTGGTCACATCCGTTCGCCTCACGACCCGTTTCGCACACGCTTCCGGCTGCGTACGGTCCGCAACCATTCACGATACGTGCCGGAGGCAAACCGCACGGAGTGGATGACGGATTCTCACGCGCCGAACCGACGCCCGAAGCCTATGACTTGGGCTGGAAGGAGGCGGTGAGCGTCTTCCACGTGTCCTTGCGCAGCCCGCTGTCCCAGTTCGCGGCCTTCGCCGTGTACATCAGTCCGTAACCGAGATGGCCGTTGACCACGAACCCGCGGTCGATGGTGCGGTACTTGGTGCCGCCGTCGACGTAGGTGAACTCCCAGTCGGCCGTGTTCCAGTCGCGGTAGTCGACCTTCTCTATGCGGATCCTGTGGTACTGGGAGCGCACCATGTAGCCCTCCTGGTTCCTCCAGTCCGCCACCGGGTCGCTCTTGGGGCTGCTGGTCCAGCCGATGAGCAGCTTCTGCCCGTCCGGACCGGTGTACCGGTCGCCCGCGCTGCCGGTGGACTGGAACGACCATCCCTTGGGCAGCCCGATCGAGTACCCCTGGCCGCCCTTGCGGGTCGACACCACCGGCGCGCTGCCGCCGTCCTTGGCACCGGACTTGCCGGAGGAGTCGGCCGAGCCGGAGTCGTCGGTGGACGCGCTCGCGTCGGTGGCGGTGCCCGAAGCGGCTCCGGTGCCGGACGACGACGGGCTCGTCCCGTCCGTCCGCGCCCCGCTGCCGGTGCTCTTGTCGCCCTTGTCCTGCTTGGTGGACGCACTGGTGCTCGCCACCGCCTTGGCCCCGCTGTTCTTGCCGTCCTTGTCGTCGCCGCTCAGGGCGATGGTCAGGACCGTGCCGAGCACGGCGAGGGCGACGATCACCGCGATGATCACCAGCGTGCGCTTGGGCACCACGTCGGTCAGCGGCGCCCGCGGCACCGGCCGCGGCGGCAGGTCCAGGTCCGGCGGCGGCACCACGGGCCAGCCCGAACTCGGCTTGTTCGCGCTGGAGTTCGGCACACCGGCGGCACCCGAGCCACCCGAGGCGCCGACGGCAGGACCCGACTGTCTCCCGGCACGCCCGGCGGCGGATCCACCCGAGGAGGCGGGCCGCGCTCCACCGGAGGACGCCGGGCGCGCTCCACCGGAGGAGGCCGCTCGTCCCCCGCCCTGGCCGGCAGGGCGTGCCCCGCCGGCCGTCGCACCGCCCGCGCCCGCGGTCTCACCGGCACCCGGAGCGGCCGGGTCGCCGCCGCTCTTCGTCCGGGCGGACCCGGCTCCCGTGGCCGCCCCGGCCGCCTTGCGGACCGAGCGCAGCGCGCCGCGCAGCTTCTCCCCGGCCTCCTCGCTCCGCCTGCCCTGGGACGAACCCGGCTCCGGCGGCAGCGGAACCACCCGCGTGGCGTCCATCGGCTCCGGCTCGGGCGCGTGGATCACGGCGTTGAGCATGGCCCGGGCGCCCGCGTCGTCGAGCCGCTGGGCCGGGTCCTTGGTCAGCAGGCCGTAGATGACGTCCTTGAGCGGGCCCGCGTTCTTGGGCTCCTCCAGCGGCTCGGTCATCACTGCGGTGAGCGTGGCGATCGCCGAGCCCTTGTCGTACGGGGGCACGCCCTCGACAGCCGCGTACAGCAGGCCGCCGAGCGACCACAGGTCGGCCGCCGGCCCCGGCTTGTGGCCGCGGGCCCGCTCGGGGGAGATGTAGGAGGGGGCGCCGACGAGCATGCCGGTGGAGGTGATGGACGGGTCGCCCTCGACCTGCGCGATGCCGAAGTCGGTGAGCACGACCCGGCCGTCCTCGGCGATGAGCACGTTCGACGGCTTCACGTCCCGGTGCAGGATGCCCTCGCGGTGCGCGGAGCGCAGCACGTGGAGGACGGCGAGCCCCACCTCGGCGGCGCGCTTGGGCTCCAGCAGGCCGTCCTCGCGGATGACCTCGGCGAGGGACTTGCCCTCCACCAACTCCATGACGATCCACGGCCGGTCGTCCTCGTCGACCACGTCGAAGACCGTCACCGCGCTGTTGTTGCGGATCCGGGCGATCGCCTTGGCCTCGCGCAGGGTGCGCGTGATCAGGCGCCGCTTCTCCTCCTCGTCGATGTTCGACGGGAACCGCAGCTCCTTGACGGCGACCGTCCGGCCCAGGGTCTCGTCCTCGGCGCGCCAGACCGTGCCCATGCCGCCCCGGCCCAGCACGTCTCCCAGCCGGTACCGCCCGGCGAGGAGACGACGCTCGCTCTTGTCCTGACGAGTCCCCTGACGAGATGTACCCGCCCGCTCCGCCTCCGACATGCGTCCCCTCATACAACCCGCCCTGACAGAGCCTCCATTGTCTCTCACCCGACGAGTGCCGAGCGCCCAGGGTGCCCTTCGCCTCAGGCGGGGGCCAGTGCGCCGGTTTCGGGGAAATGCGCCTGGTTTCGGCGGGGGGTGACGGGTGTTCGGCTGCGGCCGGGCACCCGGTTCACGGGCCCGGTTCCGGCCGTGCGCTCGCTCATACCAACGGCACGATGTCCGGCGCTCCCAGCCTTGCCGCGTCCGCCGTCAGGTCGTCGGGCTGGCGCTGGGACTCCCGCTCGGCCTCCACCCGCTTCTCGTAGTGCTCGACCTCGCGCTCGATCTGGTCCTTGTCCCAGCCGAGGACCGGTGCCATCAGTTCCGCCGCCTCGCGGGCGCTGCGGGTGCCCCGGTCGAAGGTCTCGATGGAGATGCGGGTGCGGCGGGTGAGGACGTCGTCGAGGTGCCGGGCGCCCTCGTGCGAGGCGGCGTACACCACCTCGGCGCGCAGATAGTCGTCGGCCGCCTGCAGGGGCTCGCCCAGGGCGGGGTCGGCGGTGACGAGGTCCAGGACTTCCTCGGCCAGAGAGCCGTACCGGTTCAGCAGGTGTTCCACGCGGGCCACGTGGAGCCCCGTGCGGGCGGCTATCCGGGCGCGCGCGTTCCACAGCGCCTGGTAGCCCTCCGCGCCCAGCAGCGGGGTCTCCTCCGTCACGCTGTCGGCGACCCGCATGTCCAGGCCGTGCACCGCCTCGTCGACCGCGTCCTTCGCCATCACGCGGTAGGTGGTGTACTTGCCGCCCGCCACGACCACGAGTCCCGGCACCGGATGGGCGACCGTGTGCTCGCGGGAGAGCTTGCTGGTGGCGTCGGACTCGCCGGCGAGCAGCGGGCGCAGACCGGCGTACACCCCCTGCACGTCGTCGCGGCCGAGCGGCACCGCGAGCACCGAGTTGACGTGCTCCAGCAGGTAGTCGATGTCGGCGCTGGACGCGGCCGGGTGGGCCTTGTCGAGGCTCCAGTCGGTGTCGGTGGTGCCGACGATCCAGTGCCGGCCCCAGGGGATGACGAAGAGGACGGACTTCTCGGTGCGCAGGATCAGGCCGGTGGTGGAGTGGATGCGGTCCTTGGGCACGACCAGGTGGATGCCCTTGGAGGCGCGGACGTGGAACTGGCCCCGCTCCCCCACCATGGCCTGTGTGTCGTCGGTCCACACCCCGGTCGCGTTGACGATCTGCTTGGCGCGGATCTCGTACTCCCCGCCGCCCTCCACGTCCTGCACCCGGGCGCCGACCACCCGCTCGCCCTCGCGCAGGAACCCGGTCACGCGCGCGCGGTTGGCCGCCTTCGCGCCGTAGGACGCCGCCGTGCGCACCAAGGTGGCCACGAAGCGGGCGTCGTCCATCTGGGCGTCGTAGTACTGCAGGGCGCCGACCAGGGCGTCCTTCTTCAGGCAGGGCGCGACGCGCAGGGCCTGACGGTGGGTCAGGTGGCGGTGCACGGGCAGGCCCCGGCCGTGGCCCCGGGCCATGGACATCGCGTCGTAGAGCGCGACGCCCGAGCCGGCGTAGAGGCGCTCCCAGCCCTTGTGCTGCAGCGGGTACAGGAACGGCACCGGTTTGACCAGGTGCGGGGCGAGCCGCTCCAGGAGCAGTCCGCGCTCCTTCAGGGCCTCGCGGACGAGCGCGAAGTCGAGCATCTCCAGATAGCGCAGACCGCCGTGGATCAGCTTGCTGGACCGGCTGGAGGTGCCGGACGCCCAGTCGCGGGCCTCGACCAGACCGGTGGACAGGCCGCGCGTGACGGCGTCCAGCGCGGTGCCCGCGCCGACGACTCCGCCGCCGATCACCAGCACGTCCAGCTCACGCTCCGCCATCTCCGCCAGTGCCTCGGCGCGCTGCGTCGGCCCCAGAGTCGCTGTCCTCACGCTGCCTCCCGCTGTCGCAGACTCGCTCGCGTCGGCCGCACCCCGGTGGGCGAAGCCCGGTTCATCCCCTCCCCATGCCCAAATTCTGACCGGGTTGCCCGACTTCAGCCACCACGCGTTCCCAACCTGTGGACAACTCACGCACAACCCTCGGAAGACACACGAACAGAATCACACATAACAGTCATATGTGTACCTAGTCTGACATTGCACGCGCTCATCCTGTCCACAGCGGTTGCGCGCCTGTCCCGCTTCGGCTATCGGGAAGGACCGCCCACGCCATGCCCGCAGACCTCGCCGTCATCGGACTCGGCCCCTACGGCTTGCCGCTCGCCCAGGCCGCCGTCGCCGCACGCATCCCCACCGTCGGTTACGCCACCGGCCCCGAGGGGAGTTCGCTCAGCCCCGCCGAGCTGCGCCGGATGCACTCCGCGGGCTTCCGGCCCGGCACCGACCCGGCCCAGCTCGGCCGGGTGCGCACCGCGGTGATCTGCGCGCCGACCCCGCGCGGCGCCGACGGCGGACTCGACCTCGGCCAGGTGGAGGCGGCCGCCCGCACCCTCGCCAAGGAGCTCCGCCCGCACACCACCGTCATCCTGGAGTCGCCGGTGCTCCCCGGCACCACCGAGGAGTTCCTGCGCCCCCTGCTGGAGGAGGGCTCGGGGCTGCGCGCCGGCCGCGACTTCCACCTCGCCTACTCGCCCAGCCGGGTGGACCCCGGCAACCGCGACCACGTCCCCGCCAACACCCCCAAGGTCATCGGCGGCCTCACCCCCGCCTGCACCGAGTCGGCCGCCGCCTTCTACGGCCGGCTCACCGACAAGGTGGTACGCGCGCGTGGGCTGCGCGAGGCGGAGACCGTGCAGCTGCTGGAGACCAACTTCCGGCACGTCAACATCGCGCTCGTCAACGAGATGGCCGTGCTGTGCCATGAGCTCGGCGTCGATCTGTGGGACGTCATCCGGTGCGCGGAGACCAAGCCCTTCGGATTCCAGGCGTTCCGGCCGGGCCCGGGCGTCGGCGGCCACGGCGTACCGCAGGACCTGACCGGCCACGCCACCCGCACCCTGCGGATGGTGGAGCTGGCCCAGCAGGTCAACAGCCGGATGCCCCGGTACGTCGTGCAGCGCGCGGCCACCCTCCTCAACGAGCACGGCAAGTCCGCCCGCGGCGCGCGCGTGCTGCTGCTCGGCGTCACCTACAAGCCCGACCTCGCCGATCTGCAGGGCACACCGGCCCAGGAGATCGCGATCCGGCTGATGGAGCTGGGCGCCTCGGTGAGCTTCCACGACCCCCTGGTGGCCTCCTGGAAGGTGCTGGACCGCCCGGTGCCGCGCGCGGACGCGCTCTACGAGACCGCCGCCGACGCCGACCTGACGATCCTGCTGCAGCAGCACCGCACCTATGACCTGCAAGGGCTGTCGGTGAAGGCACAGTTGCTGCTGGACACGCGCGGGGCCGCGCCCACGGGGGCGGCACACCGGCTCTGAGCCCGGTCACGAACGGAAAACAGCCGAGGGCGTTGCCGTCCCCGGCTGTTAGTCTCCCCCGGACTCGCCGCACACGCGTGTGCCGGGGGTTTTCCGTTTCCATCCTTCAGTCGTGCTCCATATCGGGGGGATTTCTGTCATGACCCAGTCAGCTCCACCGCCGCAGTCGCCGCAGCCCGGTCCGGTCGACGGCAACCCGTACGCGCAGCAGGCCCCGGCCGGCGCGCCGTACCCGCCGCAGCCGGCCGGCCCTGCCGGCCAGCCGGGCGCCTTCGCCCCGTCGGCGCCGTCCGCGCCGGCCCGGAACAACCTCGTCCTCGGCCTGGTCGCCGCGGTCGTCGCCGCCGTGGCCGCCGCGGCGCTCTACGGCGTCATCATCGGCGCCACCAAGCACGAGATCGGCTACGCGGCCGTCGGCGTCGGCTTCGTCGTCGGTGTCGCGGCGGGCAAGGCGGGTGGCCGCAACCCCGTCCTCCCGATCGCCGCCGTCGTCCTGTCCCTGGCCTCCGTCTACTTCGGCCAGCTGGTGGGCGAGGCCATGATCGGCGCCAAGGTGAGCGGCCTGAGCTTCACCCAGGTCTTCTTCGACCACTTCGACATCGTCCAGAAGACCTGGAAGGAAGACTCCGACCCGCTGACCTTCCTCTTCTTCGCCATCGCCGGCTTCGCCGCGTTCTCCGGCACCAAGAAGGCCGCCGCGTAACGCCTTCCCGCAAGCGGCAGGGCCCGGCCACCTCTCGGTGGCCGGGCCCTGTGCGTCGTACGCGTCAGCGGCGGTGCTGGCTGTCCGCGACCGTCACCTCGACCCGCTGGAACTCCTTCAGCTCGCTGTAGCCGGTGGTGGCCATCGCGCGGCGCAGGGCGCCGAAGAAGTTCATCGAGCCGTCGGGCGTGTGGGACGGGCCGGTGAGGATCTCCTCGATGGTGCCGACCGTGCCGAGGCCGACCTTCTTGCCGCGGGGCAGCTCCTCGTTGACCGCCTCCATGCCCCAGTGGTGGCCCTTGCCGGGCGCGTCCGTGGCACGGGCCAGCGGGGAGCCCATCATCACCGCGTCGGCGCCGCAGGCGATCGCCTTGGGCAGGTCGCCGGACCAGCCGACACCGCCGTCCGCGATCACGTGCACGTACCGGCCGCCGGACTCGTCCATGTAGTCACGGCGGGCCGCGGCCACGTCCGCGACGGCCGTGGCCATCGGGACCTGGATGCCCAGCACGTTGCGCGTGGTGTGGGCGGCGCCGCCGCCGAAGCCCACGAGCACGCCCGCGGCACCCGTGCGCATCAGGTGCAGGGCCGCGGTGTAGGTGGCGCAGCCGCCGACGATCACCGGGACGTCCAGCTCGTAGATGAACTGCTTCAGGTTCAGCGGCTCGTGCGAGGACGAGACGTGCTCCGCCGAGACCGTCGTACCGCGGATGACGAAGATGTCCACGCCCGCGTCCACGACCGCCTTGGAGAACTGGGCGGTGCGCTGCGGGGAGAGCGCGGCCGCCGTGACCACGCCGGAGTCGCGCACCTCCTTGATGCGCGCGCCGATCAGCTCCTCCTTGATGGGCGCCGCGTAGATCTCCTGCAGGCGGCGGGTCGCCTGCTCGGCCGGCAGCTCGGCGATCTCGTCCAGCAGCGGCTGCGGGTCCTCGTACCGCGTCCACAGGCCCTCGAGGTTGAGCACGCCGAGGCCGCCCAGCTCGCCGATGCGGATCGCGCTGGCAGGGGAGACGACGGAGTCCATGGGGGCGGCCAGGAAGGGCAGCTCGAAGCGGTAGGCGTCGATCTGCCAGGCGATCGAGACCTCCTTCGGGTCCCGCGTACGGCGGCTGGGGACGACGGCGATGTCGTCGAAGGCGTACGCCCGGCGGCCGCGCTTGCCGCGCCCGATCTCGATCTCAGTCACGTCTGTGGCCTTTCCCTGATGCGTTGCAGCGTCTTCCAGTATCGCCGACGGGTACGACGAGGGCGGCCCCGGATGCTCCGGGACCGCCCTCGGGACGACTGACGACTACTTGCTGCTGTAGTTCGGCGCCTCGACCGTCATCTGGATGTCGTGCGGGTGGCTCTCCTTGAGGCCCGCCGAGGTGATCCGGACGAAACGGCCCTTGGACTCCATCTCCTCGATGGTGGCCGCGCCCACGTAGCCCATGGTCTGACGCAGACCGCCGACGAGCTGGTGCAGGACGTTGGCCAGCGGGCCGCGGTAGGGCACCTGGCCCTCGACGCCCTCGGGGACGAGCTTGTCGTCGGAGGACACCTCGGCCTGGAAGTAGCGGTCCTTGGAGTACGACTTGGCCTGGCCGCGCGACTGCATGGCGCCGAGCGAGCCCATGCCGCGGTACGACTTGAACTGCTTGCCGTTGATGAAGAGCAGCTCGCCGGGCGACTCCTCGCAGCCCGCAAGCAGCGAGCCCAGCATCACCGTGTCGGCGCCGGCGGCGAGCGCCTTGCCGATGTCGCCCGAGTACTGCAGGCCGCCGTCGCCGATCAGCGGGATGCCGGCCGGGCGGGCGGCGAGGGAGGCCTCGTAGATGGCGGTGACCTGCGGGACGCCGATGCCGGCGACCACACGGGTCGTACAGATGGAGCCGGGGCCCACGCCCACCTTGATGCCGTCGACACCGGCGTCGATCAGGGCCTGCGCGCCGTCGCGGGTGGCGACGTTGCCGCCGATCACGTCGACGTCCACGCTCGACTTGATCTTCGACATCCAGCTGAGGGCGTTGCTGTTGTGGCCGTGCGAGGTGTCGACGACCAGGAAGTCCACGCCGGCCGCGGCGAGCGCCTGGGCGCGCTCCAGGGCCTCGGGGCTGGCGCCCACGGCGGCACCGACGAGCAGGCGGCCCTCGGCGTCCTTGGCGGCGTTCGGATACTTCTCGGCCTTGACGAAGTCCTTGACCGTGATCAGGCCCTTGAGGACACCGGCGTCGTCGACGAGGGGAAGCTTCTCGATCTTGTGCTTGCGCAGCAGCTCCATCGCGTCCACGCCGGAGATGCCGACCTTGCCGGTCACCAGCGGCATCGGCGTCATGACCTCGCTCACCTGACGGCTGCGGTCGGACTCGAAGGCCATGTCGCGGTTGGTCACGATGCCGAGCAGCTTGCCGGCCGGGTCGGTGACGGGCACGCCACTGATGCGGAACTTGGCGCACAGGGCGTCCGCCTCGGCGAGCGTGGCCTCCGGGTGCACCGTGATCGGGTCGGTGACCATGCCGGACTCCGACCGCTTCACCAGGTCGACCTGGTTGACCTGGTCCTCGATGGAGAGGTTGCGGTGCAGCACACCGACACCGCCCAGCCGGGCCATCGCGATCGCCATGCGCGACTCGGTCACCTTGTCCATCGCCGCCGACAGCAGCGGGATGTTCACCCGGACGTTGCGGGAGATGCGGGACGAGGTGTCGACCGCGTTGGGGAGCACTTCAGAGGCACCCGGCAGCAGCAGCACGTCGTCGTAGGTCAGCCCGAGTGTCGCGAATTTACCGGGCACTCCGTCGACGTTGGCAGTCATGACACCTTCCCCAAATGGCCTTGATCGGTGCGGATCTACATGCTAACGGGAAGCATCGCTAGCAAATTCCACGGTACGGGGTGACTTCAGGCTTCGTATGTTCGTACGGAAGCTGAAGCATGCCTGTTCAACAAAGGGAGCTGCAGAGGCTCCGTACAAGGGCGTTACTGCTCGGCGAGCGCGCGGAGGCGGCTCAGCGCCCGGTGCTGGGCGACCCGGACCGCGCCGGGTGACATTCCCAACATCTGTCCGGTCTCCTCCGCGGTCAAGCCTACGGCGATGCGCAGCAGGAGCAGTTCGCGCTGGTTCTCGGGCAGGTTGGCCAGCAGCTTCTTGGCCCACTCGGCGTCGCTGCTGAGCAGGGCGCGCTCCTCGGGGCCGAGGGAGTCGTCCGGCCGCTCGGGCATCTCATCGGACGGCACCGCGGTCGATCCCGGGTGGCGCATGGCGGCCCGCTGCAGGTCGGCGACCTTGTGGGAGGCGATGGCGAAGACGAACGCCTCGAAGGGGCGGCCGGTGTCGCGATAGCGGGGCAGCGCGAGCAGGACCGCGACACAGACCTCCTGGGCGAGGTCCTCGACGAAGTGACGCGCGTCGCCGGGCAGCCGGGACAGCCGGGTCCGGCAGTAGCGCAGCGCCAGTGGGTGGACATGGGCGAGCAGATCGTGCGTGGCCTGCTCGTCACCGTCGACGGCGCGATGGACGAGCGCACCGATCGCCCCATGGGCCGTGCCCGCCTCGTCGTCGCGCATCGGTCCATGGTGCCTTGTGGCCGTCCGGTCCGTCGCATTGTGCTCGTGGTTGTGCACCGAAGCGTTATGAGCAGGTGCGCCGGCACTCATCTCCTGCGCCCTCCCCTTCCGCTCGACCGACTCGTCCCCGAGAGACTCCACATCTCAAGGATGCGGCATCCGCGGCGAAACGAGCAGCGCGCGTCCGGCGGGCCGCCTTGCGCCTCGCCCGCCGAACCGTCCTGCGCGGTCGTGCGCCGGGGACGCCCCACACCTCGCCGCGTGGCGCCGACCACGGGTGTTGCCGGAATGGATCTCCGTTCACGCGCGCGACCGACCCTCCGGCCGACGGCCTGCCGCACGGCCCCTCGACTGTGACGGGGTCCACCCCGCGAACGCCCCGCACGACCGTGTCCACGGGCAACCGGAACACCGGTCATGGCATTCCACCGGTACCGACCTCCTTGAGCGGAGCGGAAACGGGACGTGGGGATTCGGCGGCGGAGTCGGGGGCGCGGTCATCCACACCCGTCCACACCGCGCGTGGGTGCCGCGCCGGGGATGGGCGCCGCGCCGCGATCGGGCGCCGCGGCCGCGGAAGGGCTGTCCTCCGCACAGCGCATGGGCGCCACACCCCGTGCAAGGGCGAATCGTCCACACAGGGCACGGGCGCCTCGCCACGCAGGGTGGTCGTCCACACAGCGCATGGCCGCCGCGCCCCGCAGGGGCGATCGACCGCGCAGCGCATGGCCGCCGCGCCCCACAAGGGCGAGCGACCGAACGGGCATGGCGCCCCGGACCGCATGGGCGAGCGACCGAACGGGCATGGCGCCCCGGACCGCATGGGCGATCGTCCGCGCCAACGCACCGCGGGGCTGGGGCACGACGCGCCGGTACGGCAGCTGAACCGAGGGGCACTCTCGCCCAGCCACCGCGCCGGCGGTCGTCCACGCCACGCGCGCAGGGCTGGGCGGAACGTGCCCGACGCCCTGCAGCGGAGCCGCAGGGCGTCCGCGCACGCACGCGTGCGTGCCGTCAGGGCGCGTCGGTATGGCCTGGGGACCGCCGGCACCGCCGCCGGAGAGGACGGTCGTCCGGCTCCGGGCAGGGCCAAGGCACGGCGGTTCCGTACCTGAGCCCGGCGCGGTGCCGTACGTGCGTCGCGTTCGGGTCGGCGGTCGACCCGGTGGCTTCCCGAGGGGGCCGGTGAGACATCCCGCTGCTGCCAGGGGAGGCGGACACCCGTCCGGCTCCGGGACTGGCGCCCGGCGCCGGGCCGGCCCCGCCTGCCCCGCAGGGCTGGGCACCGTCTACCGGACCAGTCCCCAGCGGAAGCCGAGCGCCACCGCGTGGGCCCGGTCCGAGGCGCCGAGCTTCTTGAACAGGCGCCGCGCGTGCGTCTTGACGGTGTCCTCGGAGAGGAAGAGCTCGCGGCCGATCTCGGCGTTGGAGCGGCCGTGGCTCATGCCCTCCAGGACCTGGATCTCGCGCGCGGTGAGCGTGGGCGCGGCGCCCATCTCGGCCGAGCGGAGCCGGCGCGGGGCCAGTCGCCAGGTCGGGTCGGCGAGAGCCTGCGTCACCGTGGCGCGCAGCTCCGCGCGCGAGGCGTCCTTGTGCAGGTAGCCCCGGGCGCCGGCGGCGACCGCGAGGGCCACGCCGTCCAGGTCCTCGGCGACGGTGAGCATGATGATGCGCGCGCCGGGGTCGGCCGACAGCAGGCGGCGCACGGTCTCCACGCCGCCCAGGCCGGGCATGCGCACGTCCATCAGGATGAGGTCGGAGCGGTCGGCGCCCCAGCGGCGGAGGACTTCCTCGCCGTTGGCCGCCGTCGTCACACGCTCGACACCGGGCACGGTCGCGACCGCGCGGCGGAGCGCTTCTCGGGCAAGCGGGGAGTCGTCGCAGACGAGGACGGATGTCATGACCGCCCTCCGCAGCTGATGCGCGTCACCTTGAGCCTCCAGGCTGGTACGGAATCGTCACCTGTGCGGTCGACCGTCTCGGACGCCTGCCCGAGCGCTTCTGTTTTCAACCGCCTCCGCACTCTCAACGACGGTCACTCGAAAGAGTTACGGGGCTACGTGCCGTCTTCGGCACTCTACGTGAGGGGCTCGACACGGTGCAGACATGAACAACGGACCCACAAGTTTTCATCACAACTATGCCCCGTTTGGCCCATTTTCTTCCCGTTTTGAGGTGTCCGAGGCTAGATTCGCAATGAGTCATATTTTCATCTCCTTAGACCGGAGATGTACGGTCGTTGGCACCGTATCCGCTCAGAACGGCTACAAGGGGTCACGTAATGGCAGATTTCTCCCGCCTTCCCGGACCGAACGCGGACCTGTGGGACTGGCAGCTGCTGGCTGCCTGCCGCGGCGTGGACAGCTCGCTCTTCTTCCACCCCGAGGGCGAGCGCGGGGCGGCTCGGAGCGCTCGCGAGAACTCGGCCAAGGAGGTCTGCATGAGGTGCCCGGTCCGCGCGGAGTGCGCGGCGCACGCACTGGCGGTGCGCGAGCCGTACGGCGTATGGGGCGGCCTGACCGAGGACGAGCGTGAGGAGTTGATGGGGCGCGCGCGCAACCGCCTGGTGACGGCTTCGGCCGCCGGCGCGGAGACCGCCCCGAATCACTGAAGGAACGTTTCAGCACCTACAGCCCGAAGGGTGCGCTCATTCCAACCACCAGGGCACGTCGCGTCACCACGTACGTGCCCTTGACTCTGGCGCCGCCCGCACCGGGGCTGTATCTCCGGTCGCATCACACCGCCGGGCGAGACGCCCGCGCCCGTCGCGTCCGCGCACTCCGGCCACGCCCGGCAGCCGGCCACCGGCGCGACACCGCCTGACCCCGGCACCGCTTGGCGCCGGCACTGCTTGGCAGCCCAGCCGCCCTCGCCGCACTCGACCGCCTGCCCCCGGCACCACTTGGCCGCCCAGCCGCGCTCGACCGCCTGACCCCGGCACCGTTGGCCGCGCCTCGCCGCCCAAGCCGCGCCCGACCGTCTGACCGCGCCGCACCGCCCAAGCCGCGCCCGACCCACCGGGCCACCCCCTCGGCCACCCAGCCGCCCTCGCCGCACTCGACCGCCTGACCCCGGCCGCTTGGCGCCGGCACCGCTTGGCCGCGCCCCGCCGCCCAAGCCGCGCCCGACCGTCTGACCGCGCCGCACCACCCGAGCCGCGCCCACCCGGCCTGGACCGCGCCCCGCCGCCCGAGCCGCACCCGACCACCAGGGCCACACAAGCCACGCCCAGCCGCCGTAGCCGCCCTAGCCGCGCTCCCCCGCCTGGCCGCGCTCGACCGCCTGGCCGCGCTCCCCCGCCTGGCCGCGCTCGACCGCCTGGCCGCGCTCCCCCGTATGACCGCGCTCGACCGCCTGGCCACGTCCCGTTGCCCGGGTCAGCTGTTCCAGGGTCGCCGCCACGGCCGGCACCTGGGCCAGGTCGGGCAGGGTGAGGGCGACGATCTCGCGCCGTACCGCCGGTTCCAGGCGTACCGTGCGCACGCCCCTGGGCCGTACCGACTCCACCGCCAGCTGGGGCAGTACGGCGACGCCCAGGCCGGCGCCGACCAGGCCGACGACCGCGGGATAGTCGTCCGTGGCGAAGTCGATGCGCGGCGTGAAACCGGCCCCCTCGCACACCTCGACCAGCTGGCCGCGGCAGCGCGGGCAGCCCGCGATCCAGGGCTCCTGGGCCAGCTCGCCGATGGCGACGCTCTCCGCGCGCGCGAGCCGGTGCCGCTCGGGCACCAGCGCCACCAGGCGGTCCATCAGCAGGGGTCGTACGACCAGGTCGTCCCAGTCCTCGGCGACGGCCGCGCCCTCGTAGCGGAAGGCCAGGGCCAGGTCGCAGTCGCCCTCGCGCAGCAGTTCGACGGACCTCGGGGGCTCGGCCTCCTCCAGGGAGACGCGGGTGCCGGGGTGGGCGGCGCGCAGGGCGGCCAGCGCGGTGGGGACCAGGGTGGAGCTGCCGCTGGGGAAGGAGACCAGCCGGACCCGGCCGGCGCGCAGACCCGCGATGGCGGCGACCTCCTCCTCGGCCGCGGTGAGCCCCGCCAGGATGCCGGAGGCGTGCCTGACCAGGGCCTCCCCGGCCTGGGTCAGCCGCATCTCGCGGCCGCTGCGGACAAGCAGCGGGGTGCCGACCGAGGTCTCCAGGGCCTTCATCTGCTGGCTGACGGCGGGCTGGGTGCAGCCGAGCTCACGCCCTGCCGCCGAGAAGGAACCGGTGGTGGCGACGGCGCGCAGGACGCGGAGATGACGGGCCTCGATCACCCTTCGAGCATAAGGGCAGCTTGGGATTGGCGCGCCATATTCGCTCGACGCTTTGAGATGCGGTCCCGTACCGTGCGGTCATGAAGCTTCTCTCGGTCAATCTGGGCCGCCCGCAGCCGGTGCCGTACACGGACCAGGCGGAGGGCGTGACGGGTATCGACAAGAAGCCGGCCGACGGGCCGGTGCGGGTGGCGGCGCCGGGCCCCAAGGGCGTCGGCGGGAGCGGGCTGGCCTGGGACGCGGTGTGCGAGCTGCGGCATCACGGTGGGGACGACCAGGCGGTGTACGCCTTCGCGCGCGAGGACCTCGACGACTGGGAGCGTGAACTCGGCCGGTCGTTGGCCAACGGCTGCTTCGGGGAGAACCTGACGACGGACGGCCTGGACGTCTCCGGCGCGCTGATCGGCGAGCGCTGGCGGATCGGTTCCGGGGTGGTCCTGGAGGTGACCTCGGGCCGGATCCCGTGCCGTACGTTCCAGGGCCATATGGGCGAACGCGGCTGGGTCAAGAGGTTCACACAGAAGGGCGCAACGGGTGCCTACCTCCGGGTGATCGAACCGGGTGAGATACGGGCGGGCGATCCGATCGAGATCGTGCACCGGCCGGACCACGGGGTGACGGCGGCGCTGCAGTTCCGCGCGGTCACCACCGAGCGGGAGCTGCTGCCGCGGCTGCTCGCGGCGGGCGAGGCGCTGCACGCGGAGACGCTGGAGAAGGTCCGCAAGTACGTGGCGGGGCAGGAGGGCTGAGCGGCAGTCAGCCGACAGGGGGGCCGGGACACGGCGGGGCGTCCGCCGACCGGGGGGCCCGGGGCGGCAGGGCGGGCGTCCGCCGCGCCGGCCCGCCCCCGCCAGGGTGACCCGCACAAACCACCCACGGCCCATAGCCCAGGATCCGCGCCCGCCAACTCCCGTGTGCGAGCGGAGCGGACGCGCTCGCTCCGGGTCAATACCCTTGGGCCATGACAACGGCTCTGATTACGGGATCGACCGCGGGTATCGGTGCCGCGTTCGCGCGGCGGCTGGCGGCTGACGGGCACGACCTCGTCCTGGTGGCCCGGGACACCAAGCGGCTGCGCGAACAGGCGACCGAACTGCACGACCGGCACGGCATCGTGGTGGAGGTGCTGACCGCCGACCTGTCCGAGGACAAGGGCATCGAGACGGTGGCCGACCGCCTCGGCGACCGGAAGAACCCGGTCGACCTGCTGGTCAACAACGCCGGGTTCGGCAACAAGGGCCGCTATCTGGAGGTGCCCATGGCCGACGAGCTCAAGATGCTCAAGGTGCACTGCGAGGCGGTGCTCCGGCTGACCTCGGCGGCGACCGAGGCGATGCGCGAGCGGGGCCGGGGCGGGGTCGTCAACGTCGCCTCCGTGGCGGCCTTCGTCCCGCGGGGCACCTACGGCGCCTCCAAGGCGTGGGTCGTGCAGTTCACGCAGGGCGCGGCGAAGGACCTCGCCGGCAGCGGCGTCCGCCTGATGGCCCTGTGCCCCGGTTTCGTGCGCACCGAGTTCCACGAGCGGGCCGGGATGGGCACGGACAACATCCCCGGCTGGATGTGGCTGGACGCCGACAAACTGGTCTCGGCAGCCCTGTCCGACCTGGCCCGCGGCAAGTCCCTGTCGATCCCCGACCCCCGCTACAAGGCGCTGATGGGCCTGGTGAAGGTGGCTCCGCGCGGGCTGCTGGGCGGGATCACGTCGAAGACGGGGCGGAAGTACGGGCCGCAGTAGCGAACGGGTGGTGCTGCCGTCCCGGTGCGAAAATGAGCGTGACACAACCGGGTCAGGGGGGCCGGGAGGCGGCGGCATGACCTTCGTACAGCTCATCGAGTGCAGGACCAGCCGGCCGGACGAGATGAACCGGCTCATGGACGACTGGGTCGCGCAGACCAAGGGGAAGCGGACGGCGACGCACGCGTTGGTCGGCAAGGACCGTTCGGACGCGTCGCACATCGTCGAAATGGTGGAGTTCCCGTCGTACGAGGAGGCGATGCGGAACTCGAAGCTCCCGGAGACCGACCGGATCTTCCAGGAGATGGCCGCGCTGTGCGACGAGAGCCCGACGTTCACCGATCTGGACGTCGTGCGCGACGAGCGGCTGGCCGAGGACACCGTCCGGCGGTTCTATACGGCGTTGCAGACCTCCGGTGAACTGCCGCCGCTCAACGACCTGCTGGACGAGGACATCCACAGCCACGATCCGGTGAACCCCCAGGACACCATCGGGCTGGACAACGCCCGCAGCGAGTACCGGATGTGGCGCGGGGGCTTCGACTTCACGTTCACGGTCGAGGACGTGCTCATCCAGGGCGACCGGGCCTGCGCACGCTGGACCTGGAACGCCACGCACAACGGCGACTTCCTCGGCATCCCCCCCACCGGCAGGCGGGTCACCATGACCGGGATGACGCTGTTCCGCCTCACGGACGACGGCAAGATCGCCGAGACGTGGTGGCAGCACGACCAGTTGGGGCTGATGCAACAGCTGGGCGCACTGGACGAGTTGGAGCAGTAGCGGGACGCCGGCGCGCACAGGGCGAAGGCCCGGCTCCCCCGCGGGGAACCGGGCCTTCGTGCGAGTGTGTCGGGCTCAGTGGGCGTGGCCGTGGCCGTGGCCCGCGGCGGCCGGCTCTTCCTCTTCCTTCTTCTCGACGACCAGGGTCTCGGTCGTGAGCAGCAGAGAGGCGATGGAGGCGGCGTTCTCCAGGGCGGAGCGGGTGACCTTGACCGGGTCGATGACGCCGGCCTTGACCAGGTCGCCGTACTCGCCGGTGGCGGCGTTGTAGCCCTGACCCTTCTCCAGGTCCTTGACCTTGGAGACGATGACGTAGCCCTCCTGGCCGGCGTTCTCGCCGATCCAGCGCAGCGGCTCGACCACGGCGTTGCGGACGACCGCGACACCGGTGGCCTCGTCGCCGGTCTTGTCGAGGTTGCCCTCGAGGACCTTGGAGGCGTGGACCAGGGCGGAGCCACCACCGGAGACGATGCCCTCCTCGACCGCGGCGCGGGTCGCGGAGATGGCGTCCTCCAGACGGTGCTTCTTCTCCTTCAGCTCCACCTCGGTGGCGGCGCCGACCTTGATCACGCACACGCCGCCGGCCAGCTTCGCGAGGCGCTCCTGGAGCTTCTCACGGTCCCAGTCGGAGTCGGTGTTCTCGATCTCGGCCTTGATCTGGGCGACGCGGCCGTGGACGTCCTCGGACTTGCCGGCGCCGTCGACGATCGTGGTGTCGTCCTTGGTGACCGTCACGCGGCGGGCGGAGCCCAGCACGTCCAGGCCGGCCTGGTCGAGCTTGAGGCCGACCTCCTCGGAGATGACGGTGGCGCCGGTGAGGATCGCCATGTCCTGCAGCATCGCCTTGCGGCGGTCGCCGAAGCCGGGGGCCTTCACCGCGACGGCGTTGAAGGTGCCGCGGATCTTGTTGACGACCAGGGTCGACAGGGCCTCGCCCTCGACGTCCTCGGCGATGATCAGCAGCGGCTTGGAGGCGCCGGCCTGGATGACCTTCTCCAGCAGCGGCAGCAGGTCCTGGATGGAGCTGATCTTGCCCTGGTTGATGAGGATGTACGGGTCGTCGAGGACGGCCTCCATGCGCTCCTGGTCCGTCACGAAGTACGGCGACAGGTAGCCCTTGTCGAAGGCCATGCCCTCGGTGAAGTCCAGCTCCAGACCGAAGGTGTTGGACTCCTCGACGGTGATGACGCCGTCCTTGCCGACCTTGTCCATCGCCTCGGCGATGAGCTCGCCGACCTGCTGGTCCTGGGCGGACAGCGCGGCCACGGCGGCGATGTCGGACTTCTCGTCGATCGGGCGGGCCGAAGCCAGGAGCTCCTCGGAGACGGCGGCGACGGCCGCGTCGATGCCCTTCTTCAGGGCGGCCGGGGAGGCGCCGGCGGCCACGTTCTTCAGGCCCTCGCGCACCAGCGCCTGGGCGAGCACGGTGGCGGTGGTGGTGCCGTCACCAGCGATGTCGTTGGTCTTGGTCGCCACCTCCTTCACCAGCTGCGCGCCGAGGTTCTCGTACGGGTCCTCGATCTCGACCTCGCGGGCGATCGTGACACCGTCGTTGGTGATGGTGGGGGCGCCGAACTTCTTGTCGATGACGACGTTGCGGCCCTTGGGGCCGATCGTCACCTTCACCGTGTCGGCCAGCTTGTTGACGCCGCGCTCGAGGGCGCGACGGGCGTCCTCGTCGAACTTCAGGATCTTCGCCATGACAGCGGGAGCCCTCTCGGAATGTGGGTGGTAAGACAACTGCGCCCCGGGCGCCCGGCTTCGTTATCGGTCGCGGGGCCAGGGGCGCAGCTCAGGAGCAAAAGAATGCTCGAGGTGATTACTTCTCGATGATCGCGAGCACGTCGCGAGCCGAGAGGACGAGGTACTCCTCGCCGTTGTACTTCACCTCGGTGCCGCCGTACTTGCTGTAGAGGACGACGTCGCCGACCTTGACGTCGAGCGGAAGGCGCTCGCCGTTCTCGAACCGGCCCGGGCCCACGGCGAGGACGGCGCCCTCCTGGGGCTTCTCCTTCGCGGTGTCCGGGATGACCAGGCCAGAGGCCGTGGTCTGCTCGGCGTCCAGCGGCTGGACCACGATGCGGTCCTCGAGCGGCTTGATGGCAACCTTGGAGCTGGCGGTCGTCACGATCCGACCTCCCCCTTCGGAGATCTCACGGGGTTAACTGTCTGAGGTGGCGACCAGGTGGATCCGTCGTCGCGGGTGCCGGACCTGCCCGTCGCTTTGTTGGCACTCTCCAGGGGTGAGTGCCAGAGCCGAGACTATGACCGCGATTAGCACTCGGTCAAGCGGAGTGCCAATGCCGTGCGGCGCGTCGGCCGAATCCGGTGCGCGCCGGGTCATCGGTGGGCCGGTGTCGCCTGCGCCTTACGGCCCTCGTCCGCAAGCTCCCCGGAGGGGGCACCCCCGGACGGGCCGCGTTCACCGCAGGTAGTCCTCGAGCCGCCCCACCGTCAGCCCCCGCTGCTGTGCCCTTCGCAGCACCCGCACAGTGCGCTCCCGCAGGCTCGGGCCCGTCGTCTCGTCCGGGCCGACCAGGATGATGTCGCCGGGGCGGAGGTGGTGTTCGCCATGGGTGTAGACGAGGTCGGTCGGGGTCATCGCGGCGCGCCAGAGGACGACCGTGGAGATGCCGCAGTGGGCCGCCGCGCGCAGGGTGGTGGTGTCGAACGAGGCATACGGCGGGCGGAAGAGGCGGGGGTGGGCGCCCAGGCGGGAGCGGAGCCGGTCCTGCTGGCCGCAGATCTCGGCGCGCTGCCCGGCGTACGGCAGCCCGGCGAGCGCGCGGTGGTCGAGGGTGTGGTTCTGGATGCCGGCGCCGAGCCGGTGCAGGCGCGCGAAGTGGCCGTAGCCGGGGCCGGCGATGCTGTCGGTGAGGAACATGCTGACCGGCAGCCGGAGGTCGCGGACCATGTCGACGAAGCGGGGGTCCTGCTCGGCGCCGTCGTCGTAGGTGAGGAAGACGACCCGGTCGCGGGTGGGGACGTGGTCCACGATGCGGGGCAGGCCGCGGCCGCCGGTCTGCGGGGAGAGGGCGAGGGCGTCGGCGGGGTGCAGGGGCGGACGGGCGAGGGGCTCGGTCAGGCCCCAGCGGCGGTAGGTCTGGCCGGAACCGGGTCCGTGCGGGTGCACCCCCTCGGCGGCCTTCCTGCCGAGGCGTTCGATGGGGTCGACGGACTGGGCGCAGCCGGTGAGGAGGAGGGCCGAGGCGAGGAGCGCGACGGAGTACCGGCCCCGGCGGCACCGCCCGGACCCCGCTCTCCGGTACCCCGCCCCAGGCCTCACAGGTAGTCCTCCAGGCGGGCCACGGCGTAGCCCTCGCGCGTGACCTTGTCCAGGAAGCGGCGCATGTCGTCGACCATCGTGCCGTTCCAGTCGGAGCGGCCGCGGAAGTGGGTGAGGACGATGTCGCCGCGGCGCATCCTCTGGTCGTCCTCGCGGTACTCCCAGTGGTCGACGTAGACCTCCTCGTTCCAGATCGGCGCGTACTTGATGCCGCAGGACTTGGCGGCGCGCAGGGTGTCCTGGTTGTAGTTGCCGTAAGGAGGGCGGAAGACCGTCGGGCGCTTGCCGAACTGCTTCTCCATGATGTCCTGCATCTCGCAGATCTCGGTCTTCTGCTCCTCGTAGGACAGGCCCGGCAGGTAGGGGTGGTGCAGGGTGTGGTTGTCGAGGGTGTGGCCGTAGGACTGCATCGTCCGGAAGTAGCCGTAGTCGTCCTTGACCAGGTAGTCGCTGAGGAACGCGGTGTAGGGGATCTTCAGTTCCTCCATCATCCGCAGGAACCTCGGGTCCTTCTCCGAGCCGTCGTCGACGGTGAGGAAGACGATCTTCTGCCGGGTGGGGATCGTGGTGAAGACCGGCGGCAGGTCCCAGTCCCGCTGGTGGCTCACCTCGAAGCCGGCCCGCGTGGTGATCTCCGGTTTCCGCTCGGGCGGCGGGGGCGGTGCCAGCGGGACCTGCGCCAGCCCCCAGCGTCTGGCCGCGGCGGCCAGGCGGGCGTGTTCGGCGGCCTGGCGGGCCTGCGGGCCCAGGGCCTGTGCGGGGCCGCCCTGGCCGGACACGGGGCGGGTCGCGTCGGGGCCGGGGTGGCGGGACGGGGAGCGGGTCGCATCGGGGCCGGCCTGGCTGGTGGGGGTGCGGGTCGTCTGGGTCCCGGCGCAGCCGGACAGAACGGCGGAGCACGCCAGGGCGGCGGCTCCGCAACCGAGGACCAGACGTCCACCTCGGACCCGATTTTTATCGTTTTGTACGACCGCTCGCATAATGCCGGATCTTCCCAGGCCAGAGCCCTGAGCCCGGGCCGACACCGCCGCCGGAAGGCACACGATCCACCGGCTGGCCCACAATGACCCGGTGAACGACCTCGCTCTCCTCCTCACCCCCGAAGGCCGTGCCCTCCTCGACGAGGTCCGCGACACCGCCCCGGCCGACGAACTCGCCGTCGCCACCCGGCTGCGCCGCGACCACCCCGCCGAGCTGGTGTCGGCCGCGCTCGGCCAGGCCCGGCTGCGGCAGCGGGCGGCGGCGAAGTTCGGGGCGGCGGACGCGGGGCGGATGTTCTTCACGCCGAACGGGGTCGAGCAGTCGACGCGGGCCGGCGTCGCCGCCCACCGGGCCGAGCGGTTCAAGCACCTCGGCGTGACCTCGGTCGCCGATCTGTGCTGTGGGATCGGCGGGGACGCGGTCGCGTTCGCCCGGGCGGGGATCCGGGTGCTCGCCGTGGACCGGGATCCGGTGACCGCCGCCGTGGCGCGGGCGAACGCCGAGGCGCTGGGGCTGGGCGAGCTGGTCGAGGTGCGCGAGGCGGACGTCACCGAGGTGGACACGGGCGGTTACGACGCCGTGTTCGTGGACCCCGCACGGCGGGGCGGGCGCGGCAGGATCTTCGATCCCGAGGCCTACTCCCCGCCCCTGTCCTGGGCGATCGAGGCCGCCCGCAGGGCACCCCGCGCGGCGCTGAAGGTGGCGCCCGGCATTCCGCACGAGGCCGTGCCCGCCGACGCCGAGGCCGAATGGATCTCGGACGGCGGAGACGTCAAGGAGGCGGTGGTGTGGTTCGGCACCGAGCCGGGCCTGGTGCGCGCCACCCTGCTGCCGGGCCCGCGCACGCTCCTCGGCAAGGGGCTGCCCGACCCGGAGGTCCGGCCGGTGGGGCGCTATCTGTACGAGCCCGACGGCGCCGTCATCCGCGCCCACTTGGTCGCCGAGGTGGCCGAGCACCTGGACGGCGGCCTGATCGACCCCACCATCGCCTATGTCACCGCGAACGAACTGCGCCCCACCCCGTACGCCTCCGCCTACGAGATCAGCGACCAACTTCCCTTCAACGTCAAGAGGCTGAAGGCCCTGCTGCGGGAGCGCGGGGTCGGCACGCTGACCGTGAAGAAGCGCGGGTCGGCCGTCGAGCCCGAGGAACTGCGCAGGAAGGTCAAGCCGCAGGGGCCGAATGCGGCGACGGTGTTCCTCACCCGGGTCGCGGGGGCGCCGACCATGCTGATCGGGGCCCCCGCGACACCGCCCGCGGCTACTGCGCTGCCGTAGTGCGCAGCGCGCCGAGGTGGGGCGCGACCGTGGCCGCCCGCTGCGGGGTGGCCGGCGAACTCGTCGCCGGCGCCAGGCCGTTGTAGTACGGCGTGTACGTCCACTGGCCGCTGCTCGCGCTGATCGCGGTGCCCGCGGAGTTCAGCGTCGCCGTGGCCACCGAGCCGGTGCCGCCGAAGGCCGCCAGGCCGTTGATGCTCGCGGCACCCTTGACCAGGTAGGACTTGGTGTCGGCGGACAGCGAGTCGACGGACGTCCACAGCAGCGGGCCGAAGACGTTCATCGCCGAGGCGGCCGTGGTGCCGCCGCGCCAGCTGTCGGTGGAGGCGAGGGCCACGTTGGCCGGGCCGGCCCACCAGAAGCGGGCGAGCGCGGCGGCGGTGCCCTCGTGGGTGCTCGCCGTGACCGGGTAGTAGGTGTACGTCGACGGCCAGTTGGAGAACGAGGTGTGGGTGAGCGCGTACTTCGCCGAGGCGCCGACCGGGACCATGTGGGTGTCCCGCGGGTCCAGGCCGTTGAGGTACGACTTCACGGACGAGGTCAGCGAGTTGCCGTCGTTGAGCACGACGACCGCCTTGCCGCTCGTGCCGTCCGCCCCGGCGGCCGACGCGGCGGCGAGCGCCGAGTGGTAGTCGGTGCCGGTGGCGATGAAGACGTAGTCCGGGGAGCTGGTGACCGACTTGGCGACGGCGACCGAGGTCGAGTAGCGGGAGGTGCCCGCCAGCCGCTTCGGGGTGAAGCCGAGCGAGCTCACCTTGGAGGCCACACCGCCGCTCAGGATCGACGTACCGCCGATCAGGTAGACACTCGCGCCCGGCTTGAGGATCCGCTTGAGCTCGCTCTGCGCGGACGAGTCCAGCGCGCTGCCGGAGGTCATCAGGACCGGGCCGTGCTTCTTGCCCGCGAGGGCGGGCGCGGTCAGCGCGTACGCCTGGCTGTCCTTGGAGACGAGGACGGCGGAGGAGGCGTTCATCAGGCCCGGCTCGCTCTTGCCGACGGTGTTCCAGGTCCAGCGGGACGCGGCGATGTTGGTGCCGTAGACATCGGCGCCCCAGACCCGGCCGACGGCGTTCTTGCGCAGCGGCTGCCAGGCGAGGTCCCACTTGGCGGTGCTCGGCGAGTCGTAGAGGACCTTGGTGGTGCCCGCGGCCAGGTCGAGGACCTGGTCCTGCAGCTCGCCGGAGGTCGTCGTCAGCTGGTACGCCAGCCGGGTGCCGTCGGGCGACCAGGCGGGCTTGCTGATGGCGCCGGTCTCGTCGGGCAGCAGCGCGGTGACCGCGCCGTCGGCCACGTTCACCATGTACAGCTTGCTGCCGATGGTGTAGGCGACCTTGGTGCCGTCCGGAGAGATGGCCGGGGCGTTCGCCTTCCCGGTGACCAGCTGCTTGAAGGTGCCGGCCGCGCCGTCGTAGAGCCACACGGCGCCATAGCGGGTGTCGCCGCTGCACGTGGTGCCCGAGCGGATGAACGCCAGCTTGCCGTCGACGGCACCGCTGGGCTGGCTGTCGCAGCCCTCCTGGGAGGTGGCGAACAGGTGCTGCTGGGCGCGGCTGCCGTCGGACGGGGCGACCCGCAGCCGCCCGCTGAGCGTGAAGACGACCTGGCTGCCGCCCCACCAGAAGGTCGGGTCGTCGGCGAGAATCGAGTTGGTGGTGCTGACCGGAAGCTCCACCGGCCCGGTGAAGTCGTGGCCGACGACGTTGACGCGGCCGGTCGACTGGTTGACGTAGGCCATGCGGCTGCCGTCGGGCGACCAGGCGGGCTTCATGGCGTTCTTGACCCGGACCACGGGCGCGGTGCCGTCCTCGTACAGCTGTGAGACGGTGCCGTCCATGTCGGCGGTCAGGATGCCGTTGGCGGCGGTCCAGCCGGCGGTGCCGGCCGACGCGCCCGGGGCCAGCGCCGCGCCGGTGCCGGCGGCCAGGGCCGTGGCGGCGCAGAGCGCGACGAGTCTTCGGCGCGCGGAGGATCTGAGATACGGCAAAGGGTGTACCCCCACAGGTGATGGATGCCGCTGCCCCGCCCGCGGAAGGTGTCACGCCGGTTGCGCGGCAGCCGCGCAACTGTAAACCCTCAGTGAACAGGAAGGGAATGCAGTTTCGAGAGCAACAGCTGCCGCTCGCGTTCGTTGCGCGTGAGCGCCGACGCCCGCTCGAACTCCGCCCGTGCCTCCGCCGCACGGCCGAGGCGGGCCAGCAGGTCGCCGCGGACGCTGGGCAGCAGGTGGTAGTCGCGCAGGGCGGGTTCGGCGGTCAGGGCGTCCACCAGCTTCAGGCCCTCGGCCGGGCCGTCGGCCATCGACACCGCGACCGCGCGGTTCAGCTCCACCACCGGTGACGGGGCGCGGGCGGCCAGCAGGCCGTACAGGGTGGCGATGGCACGCCAGTCGGTCTCCTCGTAGTGGTAGGCGTGCGCGTGGCACGCGGCGATGGCCGCCTGGAGGGCGTACGGGCCCGGGGCGCCGCTCGCCGTGGCGCCGGCCCGGTCGAGGGCGCGTATGCCGCGGGCGATGAGCATGCGGTTCCAGCGGCGGCGGTTCTGGTCCTTCAGCAGCACCGGCTCGCCGTCCGGACCGGTGCGGGCGGCCGTGCGCGACGCCTGGAACTCCAGCAGCGCGGTCAGGCCGTGCACCTCCGGCTCCTTGGGCATCAGCGCGGACAGGACGCGGGCCAGGCGCAGCGCGTCCTCGCACAGGCCGGGGCGGAGCAGGTCGTCGCCGGCGGTCGCCGCGTACCCCTCGTTGAAGATCAGGTAGATGACGTCCAGGACGGAGCCGAGGCGGGCCTCGCGGTCGGGGCCGTAGGGCACCTCGAAGGCGACGTTCTTCTTCGCCAGGGTGCGCTTGGCGCGGACGATGCGCTGGGCGATCGTCGGCTCCGGGACGAGGTAGGCGCGAGCGATCTCGGCCGTGCTCAGGCCGCCGAGCAGGCGCAGGGTGAGCGCGGTGCGGGCCTCCGGGGACAGCACCGGGTGGCAGGCGGTGAAGACGAGCCGGAGCAGGTCGTCGTCGATGTCGTCGGGGTCGGCGGGCTCGTCATACGGGGGCGGGGCCGACAGCGAGAGGTCCCGGCCGATCTCCCGCAGCTTGCGCGCGTAGGTCTCGCGGCGCCGGATGAGATCGACGGCGCGGTGCCGGGCGGTCGCCATGAGCCAGGCGCCGGGGTTGTCGGGCACGCCGTCGCGGGGCCATTGCTCCAGGGCGGCGACCAGCGCGTCCTGCGCCAGTTCCTCGGCGATGCCGACGTCCCGGACGATCCGGGCGACACCGGCGATGACCCGGGGCGACTCCAGGCGGAAGACGGTCTCGATCGCGTGCGCCGCGGTGGGCGCCGGGGTGGGCTGTGGTTCCACAGCCCACCATGCAACACCGCCGTACGGCACGGCGCCAGGCACTCAGCCCTCGGCGATCTCCCGCACCTCGCAGGTCACGGTCCAGTAGTCCTCGTGGACCTGCAGGAACCGCTTGGCCCACTCCAGGGCCTCGGCCTTGTCCTTGCACTGCATGATGGCGTAGCCGCCGACGGCCTCCTTGGTCTCGGTGAACGGCCCGTCGGTGACGGAGATCTTGCCGCCCTCCCAGCGCACCCGGGTGCCCTGGGCGGTCGGGGTGAGCCCGGCGGTGTCGAGCATGACGCCGGCCTTGGTGACCTCCTCGATCAGCTCGCCCATCCGCTGCATCAGCTCGGGGCTGGGGCCCTCGGCGGGGGCGGAGGACTCGTCGATGCGCACGAGAGACAGGTAGCGGGGCATGGTGGCTCCTTCGGTCGGGCGGCGGGGCCTCTCCCCGCCGCTCACCCATGCGTCGAACGACGGACGCCCGGATCGACACACTCACCGGAAATCTTTTCCGGCACCCCCTGATCACTTCAGCTCGAACCCGAATCCCGCCTTCGTGTACGGCGCCCCGGCAGGGTTGTACGGTCAGCGCAGGGACGCCCACAGGTCGCTCGCCGCCGGCTCCTTCGCGATCACCCGGTTGTGGTCGGAGGGTGCGGTGACGACCGGCATCATCACGGTCTTCACATGGTCGGCGGTCAGCCCCTTCAGGCTCTGGCCGAGCCGCATCAGCTCGCCCAGGGAGTCCAGGCCGGTGTCCGTGGTGAGGCTCGCGGTGACCGCGTCGGCGACCCGGTACAGCTTGGCGGGGTCGGTGAGCAGGTCGGTGGCGGCCATCTGCTCCAACAAGGCCTTGACCAGCATCTGTTGCAGACCTATGCGGCCGAGGTCGCTGCCGTCGCCTATGCCGTGCCGGGTGCGGGCGAGCGCCAGGGCCTGCTTGCCGTCGAGGTGGTGCGGGCCGGCCTTCAGGTGCAGATGGCTCTGGTCGTCGTCGATGTCCTGCGCGGTGGTCACGTCGACCCCGCCGAGCGCGTCGACCAGCTTGGCGAAGCCGGAGAAGTCGATCTCGATGTAGTGGTCCATGCGGACGTTCGTGATCGACTCGACGGTCTTCACCGCGCACACCGGCCCGCCCACCGCGTAGGCGGTGTTGAACATCGCGCCGTACGCCTGCGCCGTCGAGCCGCCGGAGGACAGCGGGCAGGACGGGCGGGTGACGAGAGTGTCGCGCGGGATGCTCACCACGGTGGCCTTCGTGCGGCCCGCGTCGATGTGCACCACCATCGCCGTGTCCGAGCGGGCGCCGGAGCTGTCGCCGCCGCCGAGCTCCTTGTTGGCCTTGCCGCTGCGCGAGTCCGAGCCGAGGACCAGGATGTTCAGGGAGCCCGTCGGCAGCGGGCCGGCCGTGGCCGAGGCGCTCGCGGACGGGGTGACCACTGCCCGGGCGGGCCGGTCGTCGCCGAGCGCGCTGTTGATGTCGACACTTCTGATGTTGTGGTTCAGATGCCAGTACGCCCAGGCCGTGGTGGCCGCGCTCAGCACCAGGACGCCCGCAAGGAGGAGACCGGCGGCCTTCAGCGCACCCGACCGCCGGCCTCTCCGTCTGCCCTCGTCGCCGTTCTCGTCATGTACGGTCACGGCAGGAACGTAAGTCCGAATTATTAGGGGACTGTTAGCGGAAGCCGTGAGAATCGGTTTTCTTCGGAAATTCTCATCCCAGCGTCACCGTGGGTACCGGATCGCCGCCGCTCCAGGACGCGTTGAAGCAGGACGTCACCGAACTTCCTTCCGGCACCGCCCTGTTGTAGGAGGCGTCGCCGCAGAACAGCGCCGTCCCCGACTGGGTGCAGGGCCGGGGTTCCGGTGCGCGAGTCTCAGTGTTCTCACCGCGGAGGCCTCGAAAGTTTCGGCAAGAACCGATTGACTTCGGAGGACGGTGGGCGCGCCCACCCCACCCGTCGATACGTCAACTTCCGGCCGGCGGCATCACACGGCCGCGGGCGCCGCCGTGCTGCTGCGCACGACGAGACTGGTCGCCAGCTCCACCCGGGTCGCCGCCCGCTCCTGCGGCGCGCGCCCCAGCTCCAGCACCAGGCGGGCCGCCGCCTCGGCCATCTCGGTCAGCGGCTGCCGTACGGTGGTCAGCGGCGGGCCGACCCAGCGGGCCACCGGCAGATCGTCGAAGCCGACCACACTGAGGTCCTCCGGGATGCGCAGGCCCAGCTCACGGGCGGCCTCGTACAGGCCGAGCGCCTGCAGGTCGTTGCCCGCGAACACGGCCGTCGGCCGGTCGGGGCGGCGCAGCAGTTCCAGGCCGAGGCGGTAGCCCGCGTCGTGGTGGAAGTCGCCGGCCGCGATCAGCGAGGGGTCGACGGGCAGGCCGGCCGTCTCCAGGGCGGCGCGGTAGCCGTCGACCCGGGCCCGGCTGCACATCATCCTCGACGGACCGCTGATCGCGCCGATCCGGGTGTGGCCGAGCTCGACCAGATGGCGGGTGGCGGCGAGCCCGCCCTGCCAGTTGGTGGCGCCGATGGAGGGCACGTCCGGGCCCGGGTCGCCAGCCGGGTCCATCACCACGAACGGGATGGAACGGCTGGTCAGCAGCGCCCGCTGGGACTCGTCCAGCTCCGACAGCACCAGCACCACACCGTGCGGCCGACGCGCGGCCACCTGGTCGGCCCAGGTCCGGCCCGGGGTGAGCCGGCCGGCCGACTCGGACAGCACCACGCTCAGCCCGGCGTCCCGGGCCGCGTTCTCCACGCCCCGGATGACCTCCAGCGCCCAGGCGCTCTCCAGCTCGTGGAAGACCAGGTCGATCAGCGGGGAGCGGGACGCCTCGGCGCGGCGGCGACGGTAGCCGTGGGCACGCAGCAGTTCCTCCACCCGGGTGCGGGTCGCCGGGGCGACGTCGGCGCGGCCGTTGAGCACCTTCGAAACAGTCGGAGCCGACACCCCGGCCTCACGGGCGATCTCGGCGAGGGTCGCCGTCTGCGTTTCTGTGGGCTTCGAAGGCTTCATGCCCGCGATCGTATCCCCGTCGGCCCCCTTGACGAAGGCCTGCTCACGCCAGAGGTTCCCGGAACATTCGACTTCTTATCCGAAACATTCGCGGGACCGACGCCCGCGTGAGCGACCTGGCTCTCCCGGACGACCCTTCAGGAGAAGGCCGTCCCAGCTGTACGGCGTGTGGGTCAGGCGGACTGAGCCCCCAGCGCGAATCCTGGCAAAAAGCAAGCCCTGTGCGGCGCGTGTTCAGGATGCGTTCAGGTTGCGCTTGGAAGGGTCGTCGATCACCTGACACCCCCTCACAGGAGCAACCTTGACGACGTCACCGACGGCGACGAAATCCGTCATGAAGAAACTGCCCGAGGTCACCCTCGCGTTCTGGATCATGAAGATCGCGGCGACGACCCTCGGCGAGACCGCGGGCGACCTGTTCGCCCAGACCCTCAAGCTCGGCTACTTCCTCACCACCGTCGCCCTGTTCCTGGTCTTCGTGGTGACGCTGGTGATCCAGCTGCGCTCCGCGCGCTACAACCCGTTCTTCTACTGGACGGTGATCCTGTCGACCTCCATGGCCGGCACCACCATGTCCGACTTCATGAACCGGGACGCCAGCACCAAGTACCTCGCGAACGGCGCGACCAGGCTCGGCTGGGGCCCACAGGGACTGGGCCTCGGCTACCCGGAGGGCGCCGCGATCCTGGTCTCGATCCTGCTGCTGATCTTCCTCGGCTGGAAGCTGAGCGGGATGACCTTCCAGATCACCGAGATCGTCACCTTCCGGGGCGAGGCCCTGTTCTGGTCGGCGATCCTGGTCTCCAACACCCTCGGCACCTCGATGGGCGACTTCCTGTCCGACAGTTCGGGCCTGGGCTATCTGGGCGGCGCGGCCCTGGTGACCGGTGTCCTGCTCGTCCTGCTCGCCCTGATGAAGGTCCCGGCCGTGCCGAACGTCCTGCTCTTCTGGATCGCGTTCGTGCTGACCCGCCCGCTCGGCGCCACGGCCGGCGACCTCCTGACCAAGCCGGTCGCCAAGGGCGGCCTGGACCTGGGCACGGCAGGTTCCTCGGCGGTGCTGCTCGCGGTGCTGTTCGGCCTGATGGCGTACGCGCACCTGAAGGAACGGCGGGCCACGGCCCCGGAATTCCCGGGCCCCGGCCCGGAGGCGGTCCAGCGGGAGGAGGCCGGACGCCGGTAACGCGAAACCCCGCCTCCGGACATCCGGGGGCGGGGTTCTCGTGGAGCGCCGGGCAGGCCTTGCACCTGCATCTCCCCGCAGGAAGCGGGGCGTCTTTCCTTGGACCACCAACGCACTGCGTCCGAGCCGTTCTTCCGGCCGTTCGCTGTGTGATGATCATAGCGCAGGTCGGGGGGCCTGGCCAACTCAGACCTCGGCCACCGACTCGAACCGCCACCGGTGCACCGGCCGGGTCACCAACTCGGGCGCGGGCTCCGGCAGTTCCGGAATCCCGGCGTCGTACGGCGCGTCCCACCAGGTGATGACCAGCACCCGGTCCTCGGGCGCGCGGAAGGTCTCCCGGCGCAGCGGCTCGGGGGCCAGCGGCTGATCCCGTACCCAGGCCAGCAGTTCCTCGCCCCGGCCCGCGGCGGCCCGGGCCTCCCACATCAGCGCCACGGTCACGAGTACAGGTTCTCCTTGCTGACCTCGTGCACATGGTCATGGTCGCCCGGGACGTGCGGGTCCGTGACCGGCAGGGAGGAGTCGGCCGACAGGTCCCAGCTGGAGGCGGCCCGGTTCCGGGCGACCATCTCGGCGCCGAGCGCGGCAACCATCGCGCCGTTGTCCGTGCACAGCTTGGGGCGGGGCACACGGAGGCGGATGCCGGCCTTCTCGCAGCGCTCCTGGGCGAGTGCGCGCAGCCGGGAGTTGGCGGCCACACCGCCGCCGATCATCAGGTGGTCGACGCCCTCGTCCTTGCAGGCGCGGACGGCCTTGCGGGTCAAGACGTCCACGACGGCCTCCTGGAAGGAGGCGGCCACGTCGCGGACCGGGACCTCCTCGCCGGCCGCGCGCCTGGCCTCGATCCAGCGGGCCACGGCCGTCTTCAGGCCGGAGAAGGAGAAGTCGTACGCCGGGTCGCGGGGGCCGGTCAGGCCGCGCGGGAAGGCGATCGCCTCCGGGTCGCCCTCGCGCGCGTACCGGTCGATGACCGGGCCGCCGGGGAAGCCCAGGTTCAGCACCCGGGCGATCTTGTCGAAGGCCTCGCCCGCCGCGTCGTCGATGGTCGAGCCCATCGGGCGGACGTCGGAGGTGATGTCCTCGGACAGCAGCAGCGAGGAGTGGCCGCCGGAGACCAGCAGCGCCATGGTCGGCTCGGGCAGCGGGCCGTGCTCCAGCTGGTCGACGCAGATGTGCGAGGCCAGGTGGTTGACGCCGTACAGGGGCTTGCCGAGGGCGTAGGCGTACGCCTTGGCCGCCGAGACTCCGACGAGCAGGGCGCCCGCGAGACCGGGCCCCGCGGTCACGGCGACGCCGTCCAGGTCCCTGGCGCTCACCCCCGCTTCCTTCAGCGCCCGGTCGATCGTCGGGATCATCGCCTCCAGGTGCGCGCGGGACGCCACCTCGGGGACGACACCGCCGAAGCGGGCGTGCTCGTCGACGCTGGAGGCGACGGCATCCGCCAGCAGGGTGGTGCCGCGGACGATGCCGACGCCGGTCTCGTCGCAGGAGGTCTCGATGCCGAGTACGAGAGGCTCGTCGCGTGAGTCAGTCATTGCTCTCGGTTTCCTGTACTGATGAGGAGGGGTCGCTCAGGCGCATCACCAGGGCGTCCACGTTGCCCGGCTGGTAGTAGCCACGCCGGAAGCCGATCGGTTCGAAGCCGAAGCGCTCGTAGAGCTTCTGCGCGCGGACGTTGTCGACCCGGCACTCCAGCATCACCTCGTGACACTCGAACGCGGTCGCCGCACGCAGCAACTCGGTCAGCAGACGGGCGCCGAGGCCGGTGCCCTGCTGCTCGCGGGCCACGGCGATGGTCTGGATGTCGCCCTGCTCACCGGCGGCGATCAGTCCGGCGTAGCCGACGATACGGCCCTCGGTCTCGGCCACGAGATAGCGCCGGGTCGCCTCGGCGCCCCGGGAGTGGGCCAGCTCGGACCAGAACATGCCCCGGGACCAGGCGTCCTCGGGGAACAGGTCCTTCTCCAGCTCCAGGACCGGGTCGATGTCCCACCAGCGCATCTCGCGCAGTCGTACGGTCACTTCGGGGTGACCACCTTGTAGTTCTTGGGGACTTGGGCGTCCGGGCGGCGCAGATACAGCGGCCGCGGGGCCGGCAGCTCCTCGCCGGCGGCCAGCTTCTCCACGGCGAGCGAGGCGAGGGCGGCGGCCGAGACGTGCTCGGGCTCGTGGGCGCTCGGGAACGTGTCCGGGTAGAGCAGCGCGCCCGCGCCGACCGCCGGGAGCCCGGCGACCTGCTCGGCGATGTCGCCGGGACGGTCCACGGCCGGTTCGGTCAGCCGGGTCCGGGAGTCGGCGTACTTCGCCCAGTAGACCTCCTTGCGCCGGGCGTCGGTCGCCACGACGAAGGGGCCCTTCTCCATGTCGGAGGCGTAGGCGAGACCGTCCAGCGTGCACAGGCCGTGGACGGGGACGCCGAGCGCCAGACCGAAGGTGTCGGCGGTCATGAGACCGACGCGCAGGCCGGTGTAGGGGCCGGGGCCGATGCCGACGACGATGCCGGTGACGGCGGCCAGCCTGAGTCCGGCCTCGGCGAGCACACGGTCCACCGCCGGCAGCAGCAGCTCTCCGTGCCGGCGCGCGTCCACCTGACTCGACGAGGCGATGACCTCCGTGCCGTCGTGCAGCGCGACGGTGACGGAGGGTGTTGCGGTATCCAGAGCGAGCAAGAGCACGCGAACAGCCTACGGCGCCCGCGCCGCGTACACGGCCGTCCGGGGCGGATGGTCACCGGCTGCTACGGTCTGTACGAAGTACGACATATCGCATGGGGCGAAGGTGGGCGCACGTGGCAGGGACCAGCTCGGCGATCGTGGCCGGCCTCACCGCGGCGGCCATCGGCGCCGTCGGCTTCCTCGCCTACCAGGCCCAGGCCAACGCGCCGGCGAGCCTGAGCGGCAGGCCCGGAGCGAACGCCTCCTCCTCGCCGAGCGCCGGCAAGGCACCCCGGCACAGCCCGACCGCGGCGCCGAGCGGGTCCGGCAGGGGCGAACGGGTCGTGTACTCGGTGGACGACGACCGGGTCTGGCTGGTCACCGCCGGGAACCGGGTGGAGCGCAGCTTCAAGGTCACCCCCGGTACGGTCGACCCTCCGACGGGCTCCTACTGGGTCACGTCCCGCTCGAGTGCGACCACCGGAACGGATGGTGTTCCCATCAAGCATGTGGTCCGGTTCACCAGCGTGAACGGGCTGGCGATCGGGTTCAGCGCGGCGGTGGCCCCGCGGGCGGCTGCCGCCGATCCGGGCATGCGGACGGGCGGTATCCGGGAGACGCGGGCCGACGGGTCCGCGATGTGGGTCTTCGCGACGATCGGGGCGAAGGTGGTCGTGATTCGCTAGGCCGCCGCTCGCGTCTCTCGCTAGGCCGCCGCTCGTGAGTGCCGCGACGTGCCGTCGGGCGGCTGCGGGTTCGTCGTGGCCGGGCACGCCCCCGCGGCGGTGGCATGGTCGACCGGGCCGCGCGCCCCTTCGGGGCGATCCTCCGGGGCCCGGGGTGGACGGGAGACCGCCTTCGCCGCCTCGCACGACGCCAGGAGGTCGCGCATGGACACGACGGTGGGACCGGGCTCGGTCATGGACGCCTCCTTGGTGCGGGGGCGGCGTAGTTAGGTACGCCTAACTACGGGCTGGATACCATGTGACCACGCCCGGGACGTCCTGCGCAACATGTTGCCGACGGCTTGTCGGAACACTGACGGGCAGCTCAGGCCGTGAGTGTCTCCAGGCCCGCGTCCGCCCAGCGCTCCCCCAGCCCCGTCAGGGTGACGTGCCGTACCTCGTCCGTGGTGTCGCCGACGGCGCGGTGGATGACGACCTGGAGCCGGTCCTCGGTCAGCTCCTCGACCTTGCCCTCGCCCCATTCCACGACGATCACCGAGTCGGGCAGGTTGACGTCGAGGTCCAGGTCCTCCATCTCGTCCAGTCCGCCGCCGAGCCGGTAGGCGTCCACGTGGACGAGGGGCGGGCCGTCGCCCAGGGAGGGGTGCACCCGGGCGATCACGAAGGTCGGCGAGGTGACCGCGCCGCGCACGCCGAGCCCGTCGCCGAGCCCCCGGGTCAGCGTGGTCTTGCCCGCGCCGAGCTCACCGCTGAGCATCACCAGGTCGCCCGCGCGCAGCAGCTTGGCCAGCCTGCGGCCCAGCTCCCGCATCTGCTCGGGTGAGGTGATCGTCAGCCGGGTCTCAGTGGGGTCCTGAGCTGCTGCTGGTGCTTCCATAGCCCATAACCGTAGCCCCTGCGGGCACCGCACCCGCGCGAGTGAGCAGATCGGCGAGGCGGTCGGTGACCACTTCCGGGTGTTCCAGCATCACCAGGTGCCCGGCGTCCGGGACGAGGACCAACTCCGCCTCGGGCAGCAGGTCGGCTATGGCCTCGCTGTGCCCGCTCGGCGTGACCAGGTCCTGGACGCCGGCCAGGACCAGCACCGGCATGTCCCGGAAGCAGGCGAGCGCCTCTGTCTTGTCGTGGTCGGTGAAGGCCGGGTAGAACTCGGCGACCACGTCGATCGGCGTGGACTCGATCATCCGCTCCGCGAACCGCTCGACGGCCGGGTCGACGTCCCGCCCCGCGAACGAGTACCGCTTGATGATCCCGGCGAACAGGTCGGCGGTGGCCCGGCGCCCCTTCTCCACCAGCTCCGCCTGCTGCCCGAGCGCCTTCAGCACTCCGGGCAGGATCCGGCGCACCGCGTTGACGCCGGCGACCGGCAGCCCGAAGTTGACCTCGCCGAGCCGTCCGGACGAGGTGCCGACGAAGGCGGTGGCGACGACCCGCTCCTGGATCAGCTCGGGGAAGTGGGCGGCGAGCGCCATGATCGTCATCCCGCCCATCGAATGGCCGACCAGCACGATCGGGCCCTCCGGCACGGCGGCGTCCAGGACGGCCTTCAGATCGCGGCCGAGCTGGTCGATGGTGAGCGGCACCCGGTCCCGTGCCTGGGCCACGCCCCGCCCGGAGCGTCCGTGGCTGCGCTGGTCCCAGTGCACGGTCCGTACGACGCCGCGCAGGGCCGCGCGCTGGAAGTGCCAGGAGTCCTGGCTGAGGCAGTAGCCGTGGCAGAAGACGACGCTGACCGGGGCGGGGGCCTTGCGGCCGAACAGCCGGCGCCGGCGTGGCGAGACGTTCGGACCCGGGTCGGGCTCGACCTCGTCGACCTCGTAGTACAGCTCGGTGCCGTCGTCGGCGAGCGCCTTGCCGGGGGTGCCGCGCAGGGTGCCGTAGGGACCCGCGGAGTCCAGCGCCAGCCGGGCCTTCCTGCGCATCCCGCGGCCCACCGTCATCCGCTCGATGGCGACGCCGGCCGCCGCGCCCGCGGCGAGCACGCCTATCGCGGCACCGGCGATGCCGGTCGCCCTGCGCCAGCTCCCGGCCGCCCCCGCGGCGGAGGCGGCCGCCGAGGCGACGACGTCAGCCATGGCCTCGGCACTGCTCTCGCTCACGTACCGCTCCTCTTCGCCGTACTGCAGTTCGCTTCGTGGGTGCGACCGATGGTGCCCGTGCTGCCGTTGGAACAGGTATGACCGGTGTTACACGTGACCCGGGTCGCGTCTGTCGAACGGGTTACCGGAGTCCTTTCCCGTTCACATGAACGCGGTCACATGGACGCGTTGCCTGAGCGCGTTCAGATGGACGCGTCTACATAGACGCGCGGAACCCGGGTTCCGATCCGCGTGACGATTTCGTACGCGATCGTGCCGCAGGCCTGCGCCCAGTCCTCGGCGGTGGGCTCACCGCGGTCGCCGGGCCCGAACAGCAGGGCCTCACTGCCCACCTCGGGCTCGTCGCCGCCGAGGTCCACGACGAACTGGTCCATGGCCACCCGGCCGGCGACCGTGCGCCACTTGCCGTCGACCAGCACCGGGCCGGTGCCGGAGGCGTGCCGGGGGATGCCGTCGCCGTAGCCGACGGGGATGAGGCCGAGGGTGGTCTCGCCGGAGGTGACGTAATGGTGGCCGTAGCTGACCCCGTGCCCGCCCGGCACGTGCTTGACCAGCGCCAGCGAGGCGCTGAGCGTCATCACCGGACGCAGCCCGAAGTCGGCCGGGGTGCCCAGCTCCGGGCTGGGCGAGATGCCGTACATGGCGATGCCGGGGCGGACCAGGTCGAAGTGGGTCTCGGGCAGGGTGAGCGTGGCGGGCGAGTTGGCGATGTGCCGCACCTCGGGGCGCACGCCCTGCTCCTCGGCGTACGCCAGCATCTCCCGAAAGCGGGCGAGCTGGGCGGCGACGGAGGGATGACCGGGCTCGTCGGCGCAGGCGAAGTGGGACCACAGCCCGGTGACGCGGACGAGTCCGTCGGCCTCGGCGCGCAGCGCCTCACGGACCAGTTCGGCCCAGTCGTCCCCCGGCTGGCAGCCGTTGCGGCCGAGCCCGGTGTCGGCCTTGAGCTGCACGCGCGCGTGGCGTCCGGCCCCCTTGGCGGCCGCGACGGCCTCCCGCAGGGCCCACATGCCGCTCACCGACACGTCGATGTCGGCCTCGATCGCCTGCCGCCAGGGGCCGCCCGGCACCCACAGCCAGCACAGGATGCGGCCCGGCAGCCCGGCCGCGCGCAGCGCGAGGGCCTCCTCGGGCGTGGCCGTGCCGAGCCAGGTCGCGCCCGCCGCGAGGGCCTCGCGGGCGCACGGCAGCGCCCCGTGGCCGTAGCCGTCGGACTTCACGACGGCCATCAGGGCCGCGTTCGGCGTCCGGGCACGCAGGGCACGCACGTTGGCCCGCAGGGCGCCCAGATCGATCTCGGCGCGGGCGCGCAGGGGGGCTGTCGGCACAGTCGCAGTCTCACTCATCGCGCCCCCAGTGTCTCAGAGGGCCGTTCGGGCCCCGGTCACAGTCTCGGCTTCCCGGGTCTCAGGTACCCGGCCGCCGCCCCCACACATAGACGCGGTCGCCCTTCTTCAGCACGCCCCACAGGGTGCGCGCGTCGCCGAGCCTCAGATTCACGCAGCCGTAGGAGCCGACGGTGGTTTGAAGCTCTCCCCTCCCCTCGGCAAGCCTCGGGAAGGAGATTCCTGCCTACATCGCTGCGGCAGGCTTGACGGTTTTACCCGCCCTACGACCGCGCCTTCCGGCGGCCGGGACCTCCACGATGACGTGGCCGATCCGGTACAGGTGCAGGATGTTCCGGGCCGCGTTCCAGTCGGCGTTGCA
>NZ_JBITGJ010000027.1:102038-111377 GCF_044456925.1 Streptomyces sp. NPDC050743 | reverse complement strand
GGCGTCCCGGACGGAGCGCGCCCACATTTTCCCGCCTCCACGGCGGCCAGCGCAGCGGCCTGGACTACTGAGCCGTAAATCCCCGCTCAGCCCTGGAGGGTGAGGCATCCCCTCCCTTCAGGGAGGGGAGCCTTCAAGGCTTTAGCCTCGCGCCCATGCCCCCTCGTCCGGCTGGTCAGCCGTCGCGTTGCGCTGTCCTCGGACATCGGATCCAGCCCGACCGCCACTTTCCTCTGCCGCTCAAGATCCGAGTGCTGATATATCAGCGCGGCCCGCTCCGAGGAGTGGTCGGCGCGCGCCATCGTGTCCTTGAGCGTGACACTCGGCTCTATCGCACCCCCTGAGGAGATGTATCCCAAGGCCCGGCGCATCATCGGATGCGCCGGGCCTTGGGGGCCTCAGCTGGTGAAGGTGAAGTACTTCCAGGAGCCGTGCGTGGTCGAGTTCACGGTGTCGTCCGAGGAGTCGTTGATGTAGGACGACCGCACGCGCATCGAGTAACCGGTCTGGTGCGTGCCGCCCAGTTCCACCGCCGACTTGCCCGTGGAGTCGAGCTTGAAGTACTGGGACCCCGCCGAGCGCCAGGCGCCGTCGGAGTAGATCTGGAACTGCAGCCTCTGGGAGCGGCCGGGGTAGGCCGTCATCGTGGTCGTGAGGAGCGGATTGGTCGTCTTCCGGAAGTAGTACTTGGTGTACCCGTTGACCGTGGCCGTCTTGTAGTAGCGGCTCAGGCTCAGCGACACCTTGACCTTCGCGCCCACCCAGCTCGTGGCCGTCTTCGGGGCGGTCCGCGCGTCGCCGGAGAAGGACGCGCTCACCGTGGTGTCGCGCTTCAGGGTCAAGGTGACCGACAGGTTGCCCTCGCTGTTGACCGTGCCGGTCTTGACCAGGTACTTGCCCTTGCCGTCGCCCGCAGTGTCCGCGTAGAGCGAGAGCGTCCGGTTCTTGTACGTCGTGCCGAGGTGGGCGGTGAACGTCACGCTACTGGCGTAGGCGTAGATGTTGCCGTTCTTGTTCACTGTCAGGGTCGGGGAGTTCCGGGAGACCTCGACCGTGTCGGAGGCGGAGGCAGTCGTGCGATCGGCGTCGCCGGCATAGGAGACCTTGTACGTGACCTTGCCGCCCGCGGGCGGGGTGTCGGTGAAGGAGAAGGTCCCGTCCGCCTTCACTGTCGCGGCCGGGAGCGCCTTGCCGTTCGGGGACTCCAGGTCCGTTCGGGTGACCGCGACGGTGGTCCCGGCGGGCAGCCCGAGCGTGTTCGTGACCTTGCCGGAGACGGTCAGCGACTTGGCTCGGTCGGCGGTCGCCGGGGCGTTCACCGTGACGGTGGTGACCGCCTTGCCGGGGTCGGTGACGACGCGCAGGCTGTACTTGTTGGAGAGACCGTGTGTGACCGCGAAGAGCCGGCTGCTGTCGGGTGCGAAGGCGAGGTCGCCGTGGTCGAGCAGGGTCTCTTGGGCGACTCCACCCTGTTCGTCGGTGAAATTGGCGGTCCGCCTCGGGGTCGTGCCGCCCGGCTTGTAGATGGACACATGGGGGGAGAAGTTGGCGTAGGTGTCCGTGCCCACCGCGACGAGGCCGTCCGGCGCGACATCCACCGACCGTTGTTCCCAGTAGCCGCTCGGATACCTGATGGTCTGCGACAGGTCCGAGGTCCGGAAGACCTGCTGGAAGTCGCCTGCTGTGGTGGCCACCACGAGCTCTGTGCCGTCCGGGGTGAGCGCCAGGTCCTCCGCGGTGTTGCCGATGGCGGCGTCCTGCCCGCCGAGGAACGCGGTCCGGCTGGCCGTGCCGGACGACACGTCGTAGATGCCGAGGGTGAAGTAGTACTGGCGCGAGCCGGCCGCCAGGGTGTCGGGAGCGCCGGGTGCCGAGTCCAGCAGGGGAGCGTCCTTCCACGTTCCGTCGGCCTCCTGGGCGAGGGAAACCTGCGGCTGCCCGCCGGACAGGTCGAGAGAGCCGATGTTGCCGTGGCCGACGCTGCCATAGCCGAACCAGAGTTTGCCGCCGGCGAGCGCCAGGTGCTGCGGATCTGTGCCGTCACCCGTCGCGTACCGCCCGGCCTCGGTGAGCGTCGCCGTGTCGATGGCCACGATCTCATCGGCTCCCGGCACGGCGACGTAGACCGTTGCCGAGTCGGCGGAGAGCTCTAGGCCGTCAGCCTGCGGCAGCGAGGTGATCGTCCCGATGACGGTGCCGTTGTAGTCGGTGGCGACGACCTTGCCTCCCGACGGGTCACTGATGAAGACCCGCCGGTGAACGCCGTCCACGATGATGTCGCCGCTGGACGTGATGGGCAGCGCGGCGCTGCTGTCGGCGACAGCAGGGCCCGCGGCCGACCCGATCAGGGCGACAGAACTGAGAGTGACCGCGAGCGCTGTTACGGCCGAAATGCTGCGCACACGCACAGTGATGCAACCCCCAACTAGGAAGACAAGACTGCCCACAAGACCCCCGGAGCCCCTTCAGGGTTGCACGGCACACCTGCGCAAGTTTCCGCAGGTCCCACTGGGTGCCGCCCAGGAGCCGGGCACCTTCTATGGCAGGCGCGCACTCGGATCGCTGCGATCGGGGTCGAGCGGGTCGTAGATCGCGGCCAGCCGTGGGTGTCCGAAGCACTCGTCAGACATGCTGCCGACGATGTCCAGGGACGGACTCAACGGCTGCTGAATTACAGCAGTGCCCAGCAGTACGGCAGGAGAGTGCCTCGCGCCCCGACCGCAGTACAGCAGGGCTGTACAGCAACCACCACGACCGCAGCCGACCGTCAATGTTTCCAAACACATGAGCGGCTACGGAGGCCCACGCCGAGCGCACCGGATCGAGGCCGTACGCGCGTCCCGGGCCCGCGGCCCGGTGCCAGGCCACGGTCAGTCCCGGCATCCCGGGCCGGGACCGTCCCCTGCCCGCCGGACTGGCCCAACCGGAGGCCTCGGGCGCCGGGGCCGGGGGCCACCCCGGGGGCCGGATTGCCGCCTTTCGGAGAGCAGCCCATGTGGGTCCGCTCAAGGTGGGAACCCGGAGTGTGGAGCAGTCGGTCCCGGGGGTTTCGGACGGGATACTGGTGGATCATGTGTGCTGACGGCGCGCCGCGACGGGGGTGATGACCATGGCGCCCGAGCGGTCGGAGCAGCCGGGCGGCGGCGGTGTGCCGCTGGACGGGCAGGCACGGCTGCGGGTCAGTGAGACGCTGGCCGCCGCCGCGAGGGGCATCGACGACCCGCAGGCGGTACCGGGCGCGCTGTGCCAGGCGTGCGTACGGCTGCTGCCCGTCAGCGGTTCCTCGGTGTCGATCTCCGGCGGGAAGGGCGTACGCGTCACCTGGTGCGCCAGCGACCGGGTCGCCGCCCGGCTCGCCGAGCTGCAGTACACCGTGGGGGACGGGCCCTGCCAGACCGCTCTCGACCAGGGCGCCCCCGTCGTCGCGGCCGACCTCAGCGACGGCCCCGACGCCCGTCGCTGGCCGATCTTCGCGCACGAGGCGGTGGCCCTCGGTGTCCGCGCGGTCTTCTCGCTGCCGCTCGGTGTCAGCGGTGCCGCGATCGGCACCCTCGACCTGTACAACGAGAGCGCCGGCGGGCTCACCGAACAGGACATGCGGACCGCGCTGTGGGTACGCGACGCGGTCACCTACGCGCTGACGAGCCTCCAGGTGGCCGGGCACGACGGCGCCGAGGAGGACACGGAGGACGAGGTAGCGTCCTGGGTGGCGGCCTCCGAGGCCGACCACACCGAGGTCTACCAGGCGGTCGGCATGGTGATGGTGCAGCTGGGGCTGGACCCCGAGCAGGCCCTGGACCGGCTGCGCGCCCGCGCGTACGCCGAGGGCCGCACGGTCAGCCAGCTGGCCCGCGAGGTCCTGTCCCGCAAGTTCCGTTTCCGTGAGGAGGCGGACGACGGCGGTGACCGCAGGGAGTACGCCGGCGAGGACGGACGCGACGGCGGGGACGAGGCAGACGGAAGGGACGGTGAACGGTGATGGGCCGTGAACAACAGCTCGCGGAGGCGCTCGTCGGGCTGGCCGACTCCCTGGCCGACGACATCGACCCGGTGGTGCTGGTCGAGCGACTGGCACGCAACTGCGTCGACATCACCGGAGCCGACGCGGTCGGCATCATGGTCGTCTCCGGCCGCGGTGATCTGCGCACCCTGGCGGTCACCGAGGTGGACGCGGAGGCGCTGGAGTTCTTCCAGCTCCAGGCCGACGAGGGCCCCTGCCTGGAGAGCTTCCGCGAGGGCCGCCGCATCGATGTTTCGGACCTGGAGCACAGCGGCGACCGCTGGCCGCAGGTCGCCCCCTTCGCCGTACGGCGCGGGTACCACTCGCTGCACGCACTGCCCCTGCGCGTCCACCGGCAGACCATCGGCGCCGTCAACCTCCTGCTGCGCCGGCCGGGCGGGCTGCCCCCGCTGGATCTGGAGCTGGCCCAGGCGCTCGCCGACGTCACGGCCGTCGCGCTGGTCAACTGGCGCCCGGAGCGGCTGCGCCCGATCGACGTCAGCAACCGCGTCCAGGCCGCCCTCGCCGCAAAGGCCACCGTCGACATGGCCACCGGGATGCTCGCCGAGGCCGGTGAACTCACCCTGGCCGACGCCCGCGCGGCCCTGCGCGGCTACGCCGACGGCCACCGCCGCCGCCTGGTGGACACCGCACGCGCCCTGGTCCAGCGGGCCCTGCCCCCGGACGCCGTCCTCCGCACCGCGGCAGCGCCGGAGACAGAGACGGAGACCTGAGGCTGACGTCCAGGCCTGGGCGGCATACGCTGAAATGGGGGCCGAGCCGCGGGACCCGGGCGATCCTGTGGCGTGCAGGCAGGGGCCCTAGATGCAGCACTTCTCCTGCCGGACCGTGGCGGAACTGGCCATGCCCGGACTGGCGACCGGCAGGCTGACCGTCCTCGCGCTGTTCGGCGACGCCGACTCCGGTGCCGACCTGGACACCGCGCTGCGTGCCCCCGGTCCTACCCAGCTCGTCCTCGACCTGAGCGGCCTGCGCCGGCTGTCTCCCGCCGCCGGGCGGGCCCTGTACCGGTTCGCCGAGGGTTCCGCCGAGCACGGCCGGATGCTCTTCCTCGCCGCCTGCCCCGCCGACGCCGCGGCCGTGCTGGCCCGGACGCGGCTGCCCGGCGGCACCGGGTGCGGGCTGTATGCGACGGTGACCGACGCCCTGAGCGTCTTCCTCACCTCGGCCGCCGCCCCGGACGGCCCCCATCTGCGCCCGTACGCCGTGGAACTGCGCCACGAACTGCTCGCGCACGCCCTGGTCACCCGCGCGCAGGGCATCCTCATGGAGCGGTACGGCCTGGGCGACGCCCGCAGTGCGGCCGCGCTGCTCCGGACCGTCGGCCGCGAGCACGGGCTGGGCACCGTCCGGCTCGCGGCGGCCCTCGGCAAGGCGCGGCCACCGCGCGCCCACCAGCCCTGGTTCCCCGGCCGTATCCGGCTTCCGCCGCCCGCCGTCGGGTTCGTCACCGCCGCGTCGGACCGGCCGCCGCTGCTGCCGGTGTTCCTCGACGCGCTCCGGGACGCCGTCTGCGCGATCACCCGTACCGGCATGGCCGACGTCCAGCTCATCGACGCCAGCGACGACACGCTGTGGCTGGAGTCCCACTGCGGCCTGCCCACCGAGTTCGTGAACTTCTTCGCCGTGATCGACGACACCACCACCGCGTGCGGGCACGCCGCGCGCAAACGCCGACGGGTCGTCGTCGAGGATGTCGCCACCGCGCCGGACTTCGACGAGACGGCGCGCGCGGTGATGCTCGCCGCGCACAGCCGCTCGCTGCAGTGCACCCCGATCCCGGGCCCGGCGGGCCAGCCGCAGGGCATGTTCTCCACCCACCACGACCAGCCCGGACACGCCTACACCGGGGCCGAGCTCGGTGCGCTGGACCGGGTCGCCCGGGAGGCGGGGGCGTGGCTGCACTGGTACCGGACGACCACCGTCCGGGACGCCCTGGAGGACCTGCACCGGCGGGCGCAGGGTCGTCGGGGCGACGGGCAGGGGCCGGTGTGACAGGGGAAAGGGCCGGTGTGAATCGCGTTCGCACCGGCCCTCGACAGGGTCTACGACGTCCTACCGGCCCTCAGCCGCACTGGCAGGGGCCGCCCGACTGGCACCCGCAACCGCAGCCCGAGCCGCAGCCGCACGCGCCGATCAGCGGAAGGCTCCTGGTCTCGGCGGGCTGGTCGGTCTCGCGCTCCTGCGTGGGGTCGGGCGTGGTGCTGGGGGATTCGGCCATGGGTCCCTCCTAGACGCTGGGGCAGGGATGCCCTCGCCTATTGCATGCCCGCTTCCCCGGGCGCATCAACGGCGCACGGAGGCGCCCACGCGCCCCCGACGCCATCCGGCAGGCGCCCCGGCCCCCGCCCGCCCCGGAGGGTTACGCGCCCTCGACCCCCGTCACCGGCTGGATGTCCTGCTGGAGCTCGTCCGCGTGCTCGCCCGTGACCAGGTAGACGACCCGCTTGGCGACGGCCACGGCGTGGTCGGCGTACCGCTCGTAGTAGCGGCCGAGCAGGGTGACGTCCACCGCCGTCTCGATGCCGTGTCGCCAGCGCTCGTCGATCAGGTGCTGGAACAGCGTGCGGTGCAGCTGGTCCATCTCGTCGTCGTCCTGCTCCAGCTGCAGCGCGAGGTCGACGTCCTTGGTGATGATCACCTCGGCCGCCTTCGCCATCAGACGCTGCGCGAGCTGGCCCATCTCCAGGATCGTGGCGTGCAGGTCGTTCGGCACCGCGCGCTCGGGGAAGCGCAGCCGGGCCAGCTTCGCCACGTGCTGGGCGAGGTCGCCGGACCGCTCCAGGTCGGCGGACATGCGCAGAGAGGTGACGACGATCCGCAGGTCGGTCGCCACCGGCTGCTGCCGGGCGAGCAGGGCTATGGCCCGGGCCTCCAGGTCGTGCTGGAGCTCGTCGACCTTCTGGTCGGCCTCGATCACGCTCTCGGCCAGCTTCAGGTCGGCGTCCAGGATGGCGGTCGTGGCGCGCCCGATCGCCGACCCGACCAGCCGGGCCATCTCCACCAGACCGTCGCCGATCGAGTCAAGTTCCTCGTGGTACGCGTCCCGCATCAGGTTCCCTCTCATAGGTGTGCTTGGTCCCCACGCTCCCACGTTCTGCGCCACACGCGTCCGTTTCCGCCACCCCAAATGAATCAATCCTGGCCCCAAGGTGAACTCTGGGCGACGAGTGTCCGAGGTCGCACCTCGACGGCTGTAGTCATGTCGTAGGGCCTGCTTAACCTGGACGCATGGACGTGAACGCGGCGGTCGCCGCAGCGGCAGCGATCGCCGGGGTGCTCACCGGTGTCATCGCCATGCTGGCGTTCCGCTGGAGCGAACGCGACCAGAAGCGACCGACCAGGACTTCTTTGCACACCGATCCCGTACTCCCGCCGGGCGTGGACACCGTACTGTCCGTGCTGCGCTCCTCGGCCGTCGTCCTCGACGAGGCCGACGCCGTGGTCAAGGCGAGCTCCGCCGCCTACGCCCTCGGGCTGGTCCGCGGCGGCAAGCTCGCCGTCGAGCCCATGCTCCAGATGGCCAGGGACACGAGGAGGGACGGCGAGATACGGCAGGTCGAGCTGGACCTGCCCCGGCGTGGCACCGGGCGCGGCGAGGCACTCGCCGTCTCCGCGCGTGTGGCCCCGCTCGGCTCCCGCCTGGTCCTGCTGCTGGTCGAGGACCTGACCGAGGCCAGGAGGATCGAGGCCGTACGACGCGACTTCGTGGCCAACGTGAGCCATGAGCTGAAGACGCCCGTCGGCGCTCTCTCCCTCCTGTCCGAGGCGGTCATGGACGCCTCCGACGACCCCGAGGCCGTACAGCGCTTCGCGGGCCGTATGCAGATCGAGGCGACCCGCCTGACCAACCTGGTCCAGGAACTGATCGACCTCTCCCGGGTGCAGAACGACGACCCGCTGGAGGACGCCGAGCCCGTCCGCGTGGACGAGCTGGTCGCGGAGGCCGTCGACCGCTGCCGCCACCAGGCCGGCACCAAGCAGATCACCATGGCCGCGGGCGGCACCGCCGACCTGCACGTCTGGGGCAACCGCGGCCAGCTCGCGGCGGCCCTCGGCAACCTGGTCGAGAACGCCGTGAACTACTCCCCGGCCCGCACCCGCGTCGGCATAGCCGCCCGCCGGGTCAACGCACCCGGCGGCGACATGATCGAACTCGCCGTGACGGACCAGGGCATCGGCATCTCCGACAAGGACAAGGAGCGCATCTTCGAGCGCTTCTACCGCGTCGACCCGGCCCGCTCGCGGGCCACCGGAGGCACCGGTCTGGGTCTCGCGATCGTCAAGCACGTGGTCGCCTCGCACGGCGGGGAGGTCACGGTCTGGAGCGCCGAAGGCCAGGGCTCCACATTCACCCTGAGGCTGCCGGAGGCGGGTGCGGCCCGCGACCGCGCACAACAGCACCCCGACCTCGACGACGAAGACGAGGCCGACGGCGCCCCCGACTCAACCCCGTACGAACCGCTTCCCGCCCCGGAGGTCCTTCCGTGACCCGAGTGCTCGTCGTCGAGGACGAGGAGTCCTTCTCCGACGCCCTGTCGTACATGCTCCGCAAGGAGGGCTTCGAGGTCGCCGTGGCGGCCACCGGCCCCGACGGACTCGACGAGTTCGAGCGCAACGGCGCCGACCTCGTCCTCCTCGACCTGATGCTGCCGGGGCTGCCCGGCACGGAGGTGTGCCGCCAGCTGCGCGGCCGCTCCAACGTCCCCGTGATCATGGTGACCGCCAAGGACAGTGAGATCGACAAGGTGGTCGGCCTGGAAATAGGAGCCGACGACTACGTCACCAAGCCCTTCTCCTCCCGTGAGCTGGTGGCCCGTATCCGTGCGGTGCTGCGCCGCCGCGGCGAGCCGGAGGAGGTGACCCCGGCGGCCCTGGAGGCCGGCCCGGTCCGCATGGACGTCGACCGCCACGTCGTGACGGTCTCCGGCTCCAAGGTCGATCTCCCCCTGAAGGAGTTCGACCTCCTGGAGATGCTCCTGCGCAACGCCGGCCGCGTCCTGACCCGCATGCAGCTCATCGACCGCGTCTGGGGCGCCGACTACGTGGGCGACACCAAGACCCTGGACGTCCACGTCAAGCGCCTGCGCGCCAAGATCGAGCCGGACCCGGGCGCCCCGCGCTACCTGGTGACGGTCCGGGGCCTGGGCTACAAGTTCGAGCCGTAAGCCGTAACCGGCTCTGAGACCGGCCGTGGGGCGCGGGGGGGGGCCCCCCCCCCCCGGGGGGCGGCCCCCCCCCCCCCCCCGCGCGCGGCGCCCCCGGGGGGGGGGCCGGCGCCGCGGGCCGGGGCGGGGGTGGGGGGGGGGTGGGGGGCG
>NZ_JBITGJ010000027.1:0-102028 GCF_044456925.1 Streptomyces sp. NPDC050743 | reverse complement strand
CGGGCCCCCCCGCCCTCCCTGGTCACGGCCGGGGGCGTGGCCTACAAGTCCGCGCCTAACGCCTAACCCGGCTTTGACCCCGGCCCCCCCCCCGGGGGCGCCCCCCCCCCGGGGGGGGGCCCCCCTTCGTCGTACGGCTGCTCAGTGGCGGTTGCTCACTGGCCCGCGGCCGACTGGGAGGCCGAGTCGGTCGGGGTCGCGCCCGTGGTCGCGGTGTCGGTTGCGGTCGCCGACGGGGTGGCCTTGCCGTGCTTGCCCGGCTTGGCGCTGCCGGAGGCGGTGGCGCCCGGGGCCCCGGTGACCGTCGCCGAGGCGGACGGGATCTCGCTCGGGCCCCACTTGTCGAAGTAGCCGGCGGCCGGCACCACGAAGGCGCGCAGGCTCACCGCACCGGTCCTGCTGAAGGTGAAGGTGACCTTCTGGGCGTTGCCGTCCTGGACGGCCTCGCGGCCGCTCGGGATCTCGGCGGAGGCGTTGCCCTTGCCGCCGAGGAGCAGGGAGCCGTGCGCCGGGACGGTCAGGCTGCCGCCCGTGGCCGGGGTCAGCTTCACGGACTCGGTGCTGCCCGGGATGGTGATCGACTGCAGGGTCTCGGCCTTGCCGCCCGCGTTGAACAGGGTCGCGGAGATCACGGCCGGACCCGTCGCCTTCAGGTCGGGCTGGGTGATGATCGTGGCGTTCTGGACCTTGATGTTGCCGACCGAGGTCGCGGCGTTGTCCGGCTTGATCCCCAGGGTCTGCGAGTTGTTGCCGGCGCCACAGGCGGCGAGCGAGGCGATCGAGAAGACGATGGCGGAGGCGGCGAGGGCGCCGCGTCGAAGGCTGCTGCTCACGGCGGCGGCAACTCCTTGAACGCGCGGGCGGCTCCCCTTATAAAGCCACCCTAAGTGTCTGTCAGCGGCCTTAGGTTACCGAGCCGTTCCCGAGCCGCCGCACCCGACCCTCCCCAAGCACCCCGCTTGCCTCCGGCTGGGGGTACCGCGACGCTTCGTCACTCCTGTCACAACTGACCCTCCAGTCACTTTGCCGAGCGCTCGTCCGCCATTCACATAACCACTCGCAAAATTTCCGTGAAGGAATGCGCGATCCCCTCGATGACCACCTCGATATTGATCACGCGCGCCGCTCCCGGCAGCGGTTGATCAATTCCGGAATCGGCCCGGATCGGGCCCTCGGGCCACCGAACGGAGTAGCGGAAGTCGTACGCTTGGAAGTGGACAAATCGGGACGTTAGTCCACTTGGAGACGGCTCGCAGAGTGTGTAACGTGCGCGTTTCACCTCGCCCGAAGAGCCCCTCCGACCTGCGAATTCCCGGTTCCGCAGACCCCTCGCAGCACGTTCCTGTCGCAGTTGTCAAGCCCCGAGATATGCCCTGACCTGCGAAAACGCCATTCAGAAGACGGCGTATCCGTGTTACCCTGGATAGCCACGGAAGGGGTACCTGTCACATGACGTTCAAGGTTGGCGACACCGTGGTCTATCCCCATCACGGGGCCGCGCTGATCGAGGCCATCGAAACTCGCCAGATCAAAGGCGTGGACAAGACCTACTTGGTGCTGAAGGTCGCCCAGGGTGACCTGACGGTACGTGTGCCAGCGGACAATGCTGAGTTCGTGGGCGTGCGTGATGTGGTCGGTCAGGACGGGCTGGACCGGGTCTTCGAGGTGCTGCGCGCGCCGTACGCCGAGGAGCCCACGAACTGGTCGCGCCGTTACAAGGCAAACCTGGAGAAGCTCGCCTCCGGCGATGTCATCAAGGTCGCGGAAGTCGTGCGTGACCTGTGGCGTCGCGAGCGGGAGCGAGGGCTCTCCGCCGGTGAGAAGCGCATGCTCGCCAAGGCCCGCCAGATCCTGGTGAGCGAGCTGGCTCTCGCGGAGAACACGAACGAGGACAAGGCCGAGGCCCTGCTCGACGAGGTGCTCGCTTCCTGACGCGTCACGGCAGCGAACCTTCGCTTCCGTCACGCTCAGCACAATGAAATGCCGCGGTGCCCGATGACACTGAACATGTCGCCGGGCGCTGCGGCATGTTCGTCCCCGGAAAAGCCGCAAAGCCGCAGCGCCGCCTCGGCAACCGGAAACGGGGCGCCGAAACGCCTGCCGCACACTCAGGGAAACCCCCCGATACTTGATGTGCCGGGCCCGGGCAGATGGCTCGACCAGGGTCACGGAAAGGGTCCGGTCAAGGCGTCGCGCCCGGCACTCCTCCAGGCCATACCCACCTAGGTCGAGCACACAAACCTGACAGGAACCGATGTCTGACGAATCGCGCCCTTCGCCCGCGCAGACCCCCGTCGCCGCCGTGATTCCCGCCGCCGGCCGGGGAGTACGCCTCGGCCCGGGCGCCCCCAAGGCGCTCCGCGCGCTGAACGGCACGCCCATGCTCATCCACGCGGTCCGCGCGCTCGCCGCGTCCCGCCATGTGTCCCTGGTGATCGTCGTGGCCCCGCCGGACGGCGCCGCCGAGGTCAAGTCGCTGCTCGACGCGCACGCCCTGCCCGACCGCACCGACTTCCTGGTCGTCCCCGGCGGGGACAGCCGCCAGGAATCGGTCAGGCTCGGCCTCGACGCCCTGCCCCCCGAGTACGGCGTCGTCCTCGTCCACGACGCGGCCCGCCCGCTCGTCCCGGTCGACACGGTCGACGCCGTCATCGAGGCCGTACGCGCGGGCGCCCCCGCCGTCGTCCCCGCGCTCCCGCTGGCCGACACCGTCAAGGAGGTCGAGCCCGCCACCGAGGCCGGCGCGCCCGAGCCGGTCGTCGCCACGCCCGAGCGCGCCCGTCTGCGCGCCGTCCAGACGCCCCAGGGCTTCGACCGCGCGACCCTGATCCGCGCCCACGAGACGGTCACCGACAACGTCACCGACGACGCGAGCATGGTCGAGCAGCTGGGCCTGACGGTCGTGGCCGTCCCCGGGCACGAAGAGGCCTTCAAGGTCACCCGGCCCCTCGACCTGGTCCTCGCCGAGGCGGTCCTGGCCCGCAGGAGGCTGAACGATGGCTTCTGAGGCATCGGACTTCCGGCCACCGCCGGGCGGCGTCCTGCCCCAGGTCGGCATCGGCACCGACATCCACGCCTTCGAGGAGGGCCGCGAGCTGTGGTGCGCGGGCCTGAAGTGGGAGGGCGAGGGGACGGGTCTGGCGGGGCACTCCGACGCGGACGTCGTCGCCCACGCCGCCTGCAACGCCCTCTTCTCCGCCGCCGGCCTCGGTGACCTGGGACAGCACTTCGGCACCGGCCGCCCCGAGTGGTCCGGCGCCTCGGGCGTGACCCTCCTGACCGAGGCGGCCCGGATCGTCCGCGAGGCCGGTTTCGCCATCGGCAACGTCGCCGTCCAGGTGATCGGCCCCCGCCCGAAGATCGGCAAGCGCCGGGACGAGGCGCAGAAGATCCTCTCCGAGGCGGCCGGCGCGCCGGTCTCCGTCTCGGGCGCCACGACGGACGGCCTCGGCTTCCCGGGCCGCGAGGAGGGACTGATGGCGATCGCCACGGCACTGGTGGTCCGTACCGGCTGAAGCCGCCGTTTTGCTCGTGGTGCGGGTGAGCCGAGGGCGTGCGAGGGTACCCACACGACCACCAGTGATCCCTGGACTCCGGAGGGTGCCCATGTCCGCCGTACTGTCCGACCAGCTCAAGTCCGTGCTCGACGGCAAGGTGTTCATCGTCGTCGGCACCCTCCAGCCCGACGGCAGCCCGCAGATGTCGCCGGTCTGGGTGAAGCGCGACGGCGACGACATCCTGTTCTCCACCACCGTCGACCGCCGCAAGTACAAGAACCTGGACCGCGACCCCCGGGTGACGGTGGTGGTCACCAACCCCGAGCAGCCCTACGAGTACGCCGAGATCCGCGGCACCGCCCAGCTGACCACCGAGGGCGGCCAGGAACTCATCGACGCGCTGAGCCAGAAGTACACCGGCCAGAAGTACGCGGACTTCAACCCCGACGCCGGTCAGGACGCCCAGCGGGTGGCCGTGCGGATCACGCCGCAGAAGGTGGTCGGCACGCTCTGACGCCCCGGCATTGTGGGGAAGGGGCATGAGGCACCCCCTCGCGCCCACTACCCTGGAGTGGTGACCATTCGCCTGTACGACACCAGCGCCCGGCAGATCCGTGACTTCACCCCGCTCAAGCCGGGCTGCGTCTCGATCTACCTGTGTGGCGCCACCGTGCAGGCGGCACCGCACATCGGGCACATCCGGTCGGGCCTGAACTTCGACATCATGCGCCGCTGGTTCGAGTACCGCGGCTACGACGTGACGTTCGTCAGGAACGTCACGGACATCGACGACAAGATCATCGCCAAGGCCCACGAGCAGGGCCGGCCGTGGTGGTCGATCGGGTACGAGAACGAACGCGCGTTCAACGAGGGCTACACCGCCCTCGGCTGCCTGCCGCCGACGTACGAGCCGCGCGCCACCGGCCACATCACCGAGATGGTCGAGATGATGCAGCGCCTCATCGAGCGCGGTCACGCCTACGCGGCCGACGGCAACGTCTACTTCGACGTACGGTCCTTCCCGCGGTACCTGGAGCTGTCCCGGCAGGAGCTGGACAACCTGCTCCAGCCCTCCGGCGAGGGCGAGACCGGCAAGCGGGACCCGCGCGACTTCGCCATGTGGAAGGCGGCGAAGCCGGGCGAGCCGACCTGGCCGACGCCGTGGGGAGAGGGCCGCCCCGGCTGGCACCTGGAGTGCTCGGCGATGGCGCACAAGTACCTGGGCAGCGCCTTCGACATCCACGGCGGCGGCCTCGACCTGATCTTCCCGCACCACGAGAACGAGATCGCCCAGGCCAAGGCCTACGGCGACGACTTCGCCCGGTACTGGGTGCACAACGCCTGGGTCACCATGGCCGGCGACAAGATGTCCAAGTCGCTGGGCAACTCCGTCCTCGTGTCCGAGATGGCCAAGCAGTGGCGGCCCATCGTGCTCCGCTACTACCTCGGCACTCCGCACTACCGCTCGATGATCGAGTACAGCGAGGAGTCGCTGCGCGAGGCCGAGTCGGCGTTCGCGCGGATCGAGGGCTTCCTGCAGCGCGTGACCGAGCTGGCCGGGAAGACCGTCGAACCGGCCGCCGAGGTCCCGCCCGCCTTCGCCGAGGCGATGGACGACGACCTGGGCGTCCCGCAGGCCCTCGCCGTCGTGCACACCACCGTCCGGCAGGGCAACAGCGCGCTGGCCGCCGACGACAAGGACGCCGCCGTCGCCCGCCTCGCCGAGGTACGGGCCATGCTCGGCGTCCTCGGACTCGACCCGCTGGACGCGCACTGGGCCGGTGAGGCGGACAAGGGCGAGGACCTGCATGGCGTGGTCGACAGCCTGGTCCGCCTGGTCCTCGACCAGCGCGAGTCCGCCCGCGCCCGCAAGGACTGGGCCACCGCCGACGCCATCCGCGATCAGCTGGGCCAGTCGGGCCTGGTCATCGAGGACAGCCCGCAGGGCCCGCGCTGGACCCTCGGGTCCCGGTAGGCCCCCGGTCCTTGATCGATTGTGCCGCCCGGCCCCCCGGGCGGCACACTGCATAGACGTACGCACACTTTTTCCGCAGAGAACAGGTAGGTCATGGCCGCGAACAACCGCCGCATGTCCGGCAAGAAGGGCGCGCAGGTCGGCAGCGGCGGCCAGCGGCGCCGGGGCCTGGAGGGCAAGGGCCCGACCCCGCCCGCCGAGATGCGCAAGGGTCACGCCAAGCAGCGCGCCGCCGCGGCCAAGGCCCGCCGCGCCCAGGGCCGCCCGGCGCAGCGCCGGGGCAGCGGCAAGTCGGCCTCCGAGCTGGTCGTCGGCCGTAACCCGGTGGTCGAGGCGCTGCGCGAGGGCGTCCCCGCCTCCACGCTCTACGTCCAGCAGTTCATCGACAACGACGAGCGCGTCCGCGAGGCCCTCCAGCTCGCCGCCGAGCGCGGCGGCATCAACCTGATGGAGGCCCCGCGCCCCGAGCTGGACCGCATGACCAACGGCCTCAACCACCAGGGCCTCGTCCTCCAGGTCCCGCCGTACGAGTACGCGCACCCCGAGGACCTCACCGACGCCGCCTACGACGAGTCCGAGGACCCGCTGATCGTCGCCTTGGACGGCGTCACCGACCCGCGCAACCTCGGCGCGGTCGTCCGCTCGGTCTCCGCCTTCGGCGGCCACGGCGTGGTCGTGCCCGAGCGCCGCTCGGCCGGCATGACCGCGGGCGCCTGGAAGACCTCCGCCGGCACGGCCGCCCGCACCCCGGTCGCCCGCGCCACCAACCTGACCCGCGCCCTGGAGGCGTACAAGAAGGCCGGCATCACGGTCGTGGGCCTGGCGGCGGACGGCGAGGTCGAACTCGGCGATCTGGAGGCCCTGGACGGCCCGGTCGTCATCGTCGTCGGCAGCGAGGGCAAGGGCCTGTCCCGCCTGGTCGGCGAGACCTGCGACTTCCGCGTCCGCATCCCGATGCCGGGCGGCGCGGAGTCGCTCAACGCCGGTGTGGCCGCGGGGATCGTGCTGTACGAGGCGGCCCGCAGGCGCGCCTGACGGGATGGAACACCCGTCCGGAATTTCACCCTTGCGGGGTAATTCTGGGGTCCATGTGGCGTTCGAGACTGCTTTGACGGGGTCCGGACACATCCGCCCGGTCAGAGCAGTGTCCTAACTCCACGTCACTCGGTTAGATGAGTGTGGACACCAGAACACCCCGCACACCCACGGGGGGACGCGCGTCGGGATTCCAGTCCGGGCTCGACGACGCTCCCGCGCTGAGCATGGTGAAGGTGCCGAGCGATCCGGCGCAGGTCATCGTCAATCACGCCAGCTTCCGCGTGCAGTTGGGCGCGTCGGCGAAGCGCGGCCCCTCCCCGCGGATCGCCCGGCATCCGAGCGCCCAGGACGCCGCCCGGATGCCCGTCCTGGGCACGGCGGGCCGGCCAGGCGCCGCCGCCGGCCGCCGCCGCCCCGTCGTGTGGAGCGGCAGGTCCGCCCCCGACGACACCGGCGCCCACCGGCTCCTCCAGGCCGTGCGGGGCAGCAGCGTCCGCCACATCGACGAACCCGAGCCCGGCGCCACGCAGGTCATCCCACGCCTCGGGACCGGCTACGCCTACGACGACCTGGACCGGACGGTCGAGACCCCGGTCGTCGGCCACCAGCGCACGGCGCCCGACACCGACGGCACCCGCCTGCTGCCGCACATGCGCACGGTCGGCGGCGCCTACGACGAACCCCCCTGCACCGACGCCGACTTCGGGGCCTACGAAGGCCACGACGGCTACGGCGGCTACGGCGACGGCGAGTACGGCGACTGCGACGACTACGGCACGTACGACGACTACGCCGACCCCGACGCCCCGCGCTCCACCCGCCGCCACGCGGACGACCCGGCCCGGCACGCCTACTACCCCGGCCGCCGGATGAACCTGGGCGTCGTCCTCCTCCCGCTGCGCATCTTCCTGGGCTTCATCTCCATCTACGCCGGCATGGGCAAGCTGTGCGACCCCGTCTACTTCGACGGCGGCAAGCGCGGTTCGATGGTCAAGTGGCTCAACACCCTGCACCCCTGGGACGTCGCCGAGCCGCTGCGCCAGTTCGCCCTGCACCACCCCGTCGGCTCCGGCCTGGTCATCGCCTTCCTCCAGGTGGTCGTCGGCGTCCTGACCGTCCTCGGCTGCTGGCAGCGCGTCGCCGCGGTCGTCGGGGCGCTGCTGTCCGCCGCCCTGATCGTCACGGTCAGCTGGAAGACGGTCCCCGCCTACGACGCCCCCGACATCATCTACCTGGCCGCCTGGTCCCCGCTGATCATCGCCGGCGCCCCCGTCTACTCCGTGGACGGCCGCCTCGCCGCCGGTGCCTGGCGCCGCCTCGGCCCCCGCGCCGACATCTGGGACCTGCGCCGCTACGTCCTGCGCCGCGGCGCCCTGATCACGGCCATCACGGTCGGCGTCGCCCTGCTCGTGGGCTCGCTGCTCGGCGGCGCCGTGCGCGACTCCAGCCGTGTCGTCGTCCCCGGCCCGGGCGAGGCCCCCCGCAACAACCTCCCCGGTTCCCCGGTCCCGCAGCAGCCCGGCGCGCGGCACAAGAAGACCCCGGCGGCCTCCACCTCGCCCTCAGGCGGCGCCACGGCCGGCGCGAGCCCCTCCGGCGCGGCGGCGACCCCGGGCGCCACCCGCACCGCGGGCGGTACGACCACGACGCCCAGCCAGACCCAGGGCACCTCGGGCCAGATTCCGCCCCGCCAGTCCTCCCCGACCGGCGGCGCCCCGAGCACGACGGCGGGCCCGACCAGCTCCGGCGGCGGGTCCAGCTCCGGTGGCACCGGCAGCTCGGGCGGCTCCTCGTCCAGCGGCCAGCCGGGCCTGGTGGGCGGCCTGCTGGGCTAGCTCGTCCGGCAGGCAGGCAGGGCGAGCGGAAGGCCCCGTACCGCGAAAGGTACGGGGCCTTCGTGCGTGGCGAGGGCGCAACCCGCCGGGCTACCGCCCCAGCGCGGCGAGCTCCTTGGCCGCCTCGGTCAGATCCTTGGCCGTGTCGATGGCCCGCCAGTACGCCCCCTGCGGAATGGGGAACCCGGCGAGCTTGCGCTCACGGGCCAGCCCGGGGAACGTGGTCCGCTCGTGATCCCCCCGCTCCGGCAGCAGCGAGGCGAACTCGGGCGAGAACACGTACACGCCCGCGTTGATCTCGAACGTCGACGGCGGAGCCTCGATGAAGTCGGTGATGTGCCCGAACCCGTCGGTCTGCACCGCGCCCCAGGGGATGCGCGGCCGCGCCAGAGCCAGGGTCGCGACGGCGTCCCGCTCGGTGTGGAAGTCGGCCATGTCCCGCAGGGAGAAGCGGGTCCAGATGTCGCCGTTGGTGGCGTACCAGGCCCGGTCGGGGCGGGGGAGATGCGCGGCGGCGTACTTCAGGCCGCCGCCACGGCCGAGGGGCTCGGTCTCCACGACGGTGGTGACGGAGAGGGGCAGGTCGGCGGAGTCCAGCCACTTCTGCAGGACGTCGGCGAGATGGCCGCAGGAGACCACCACGTCGGTCACGCCCTCCTCGGCGAGCCAGTTCAGCTGGTGGCCGATGATCGGAGTGCCCGTGCCGGGGATCTCGACCATCGGCTTGGGCCGGTCGTCGGTGTAGGGACGCAGCCGGGAGCCCTGGCCACCGGCCAGGATCACGGCCTGGGTGGGGCGCGACGCGGCGTTGGGATGGGTCATGACCGCACTGTACGTGGCGCCCCGCCGGGGCCGGCCGCCGGCGGCGCGCTCCTTGGGGACCCGTTACCCGAAGGAGCGGTCACCGGCTTCCGGGCGTCCCCCGGTGTTCAGCTGTGCGCGGCGAGCACGCCCGAGGCGAACGACGTGTCGCACACCGGGCGGGCGAAGGACTGGGCGCGCGAGGCGCCGTAGATGCGCACCGCGGCCTGGCCCAGGGCGCGGGCGATGGCGGAGCAGTGCCGGGCCAGCGCGGGGTGTCCGTTCACGGCCTGCTGGAGGTGGGTGAGGACGACACCGGGGTTCTTGTCCTGCAGCTCGCTCATCAGCTGGTCGCGGAGCACGTCCTGCGGGGCGCGGGAGACCGTCTTGGTGGAAACCCCCGCCGCGGAGATGTCCGAGGCGGCCAGCACCGAGCTGGAGGGGCTTCCCGTCCAGTTGACCCGGGTCACCGCGAGGGTTCCCGAGAGCACCAGGACGACGGGCAGGACGAGGGCGAGAGTGCGGCCGATCCGGCGGGCAGGGCCGCCCCGGTGGCCGCGTCGCGTCTGTGGGGTGGTGGAGTGCTTCACGCGTGTGAGGGTAGCGCGGGGTAATGATTTGGCGACATTTAGTCACCCCTTCGGGGGATGAGATGGCGCCACTTTCTGGGTAAGGGGTTGACGCACCCCGCCCGAAATGATGGCTGTGCCGGGGTATATCCGGACGCGTGAACCGCACGAAAGGGGCCCTGCGGCACTCCGCAGGGCCCCTTTCGTCAACTCCGCGCGAACGCGCAGCTCAGTCCGTGTGAACGCGCTCAGTCGGTGAGACGCTCACCCGTGGACGTCGAGAACACGTGGATCTCGCCCGGCCGCGGCACCACGTGCAGCGTGGAGCCCTTCTCCGGGACCTGACGGCCGTTGACGCGGACGACCAGGTCCTTGACCTCGCCGCCGACCTCGGCGGTGCCGTAGACGTAGCCGTCGGCGCCGAGCTCCTCGACGACGTTCACGGAGACGGCGAGACCGGCCGGCGCGTCCGCGCTGTCCTTGGTCAGGGAGGCGGCCGCGCCGCCGTTGTGCTCGACCACGTCGAAGTGCTCGGGCCGGACGCCCACGGTCACCGTGCGGTCACCCCGGTCGGAGGCGGCCGTCAGGGCGTCCCGGTTGACCGGGACGACGCTGTTGCCGAACTTCACGCCGCCGTCGGTGATCGGCACCTCGACCAGGTTCATGGCCGGGGAGCCGATGAAGCCGGCGACGAAGAGGTTCGCGGGCTTGTCGTACATGTTCCGCGGCGAGTCGACCTGCTGGAGCAGACCGTCCTTGAGGACCGCCACACGGTCGCCCATCGTCATGGCCTCGACCTGGTCGTGGGTGACGTAGACGGTGGTGATGCCGAGGCGGCGCTGCAGCGAGGCGATCTGCGTACGGGTGCTCACGCGGAGCTTGGCGTCCAGGTTGGACAGCGGCTCGTCCATGAGGAACACCTGCGGCTCACGCACGATCGCGCGGCCCATGGCGACACGCTGGCGCTGACCACCGGAGAGCGCCTTCGGCTTGCGGTCCAGGTACTCGGTGAGGTCGAGGATCTTCGCGGCCTCCTCGACCTTCTGCCGGATCTCCGCCTTGTTGACGCCCGCGATCTTGAGCGCGAAGCCCATGTTGTCGGCGACCGTCATGTGCGGGTAGAGGGCGTAGTTCTGGAACACCATGGCGATGTCCCGGTCCTTGGGCGGCAGGTGCGTGACGTCGCGGTCACCGATGCGGATGGCGCCGGCGTTGACGTCCTCCAGGCCCGCGAGCATCCGCAGCGAGGTGGACTTTCCGCAACCCGACGGGCCGACCAGGACGAGGAACTCGCCGTCCTCGATCGCGATGTCGAGACCGTCGACGGCGGGCTTGGTGGAACCCGGGTAGATCCGGGTCGCCTTGTCGAACGTGACAGTGGCCATGGTGAATGGGCCCCCTTCTACCGGCAGGAACGTGCCGGACGATCCGTTGTAGGAAGGTGGTTGGTGTAGTCCACACGAGTGAACTGGCTCAGGACGGTACCTGGCGTTCACCGGCCTGTCAGTACCTCGGCGACTGTGAACTTCGCGGAAATTTTCGACAGGACCCGTCGCGGACCTGGGTACACTGCACGAGCACCCGGGTGCACGCCTCCTTAGCTCAGCTGGTCAGAGCACCGCTCTTGTAAAGCGAAGGTCGTCGGTTCGAATCCGACAGGGGGCTCCAAAAGTGCCGCTGACCTGGGGTTTCCCCGAGTCGGCGGCGTTTTCACGTGCGGAGCCGGCGTGCGATCTCCAGCTGCCGGTCCTCGAGCGGCCGGCCGTCCTCCACGTCCCACAGGGCGTTCTGCAGCAGCCGGCCCAGCGTCCAGGCGCGCGCCCGCTCCCGGTCCAGACCGAGCACCTCCGTCATCGCGTCGAAGCGCCGGCGCACCTCGGCCGCCTCGAAACGGTTGTCCAGCGCCGGCCACAACTCGAAGCCCGGGTCGCCGGCCAGCGGCTTGGGATCGATGGCCAGCCACTCGGCGCGGTCGGCGGCCAGCACGTTCTCGAAGTGCAGATCCCAGTGCAGCAGCCGGTCACCGGGCTCCGCGACGACCTCGCGCACCGCGGCCGCGCAGTCGGCGACGATCCGGCGCGCCCCAGGGTCGGGGATGCGCTCCAGCGCCCACGGGGTCTGCTCCAGCATGGCCTCGGCGATGTCACCGAGCCGGCGCATGCCCGGCGGCGCCGGGAAGGACGTCAGACGGTCCAGCAGCCGTGCGACGACCACGACGGCCGCGCGCGTGTCGGCCATGGCGGACAGCATCCGCGACTCGTCGAGCCGCTCCAGGAGCATGGTGCCCGTCGCCGGGTCGTGGTCCAGCAGCCGTACGGCCCCGTCGCCGTCCCACACCCGCAGCGCGACCGGCTCCCCCTCGCTCTCCTCGTCCGGGAGCTGCAGCTTGAGCACGGCGCGGCCGCCGTCGGCCCGGACCACCGGCAGGACCAGCGCGCTGACACCGTTCATGGACGGCCCGTCGAGCCGCAGCCGCCACCGGTCCAGGAACGCGGCCGCCAGATCCGGCAGCCCGGCGATGAACGCCCGCCCCGCCGCACCGTTGTACGTCTCCTGGGCCTCCGCGAGATCGCCGGGGATGTCAATCACGGACCGGACGATACTGGCGTGCGTGAATCGGCTCATGCGAATTAACCGGGGCCTCGGCTACGTGTGGGCATACATCCGCAGCGCTCCCGGCACGTATGTGTGGCTGGCGGTCCTGTTCGTCACGACCGTCGCGCTGCACCAGATGTCGCCGGAGTTCGAGCAGCACTTCCTGCGGCAGCGGTCGACCAACATCCACGAACTGTCGCGCAATCCGGTACGGGTCCTCGTGGCCAGCGCCATGTGGATCGACAGCGGCCGCTGGCTCCCCTACGTCCTGCTGTACACCGTGTTCCAGGCGCCCGCCGAACGCTGGCTCGGCACGGCCCGCTGGTTCGCGGTGTGCGCCCTGGCGCACGTCCTGGCCACCCTCATAAGCGAAGGCGCCCTGCTGAAGGCCATCCGGGACGGCATGGCCCCGCACTCGGCCGTCAACACCCTCGACATCGGCGTCAGTTACGCCCTGGCCGGCGTCATCGGGGTTCTCACCTACCGCTTCGCCTCCCCCTGGCGGTACGGGTATCTCCTGGTCATCCTGCCCGTCTTCACCCTGCCCCTGGCCGCGGGACGCACCTTCACCGAACTCGGCCATTTCGTCTCCGTACTGATCGGACTGGCCTGTTACCCCCTGACCAGAGGCTGCGGAAAAGCATGGAATCCGAAGGAGACACTGGCCGCTTTGAAGGGTTAACGTCCCGGCCATGAGCAGCTCGGCAAGCAGTGTCGTCAACGGCGGGATCTCCTTCTGGTACGCGGACGACGGCCTCCCCGCGGTACGCGAGCCCCTGCCCGGGGACGCGACGGCCGACGTCGCGATCGTCGGCGGTGGCTACACCGGCCTGTGGACGGCGTACTACCTGAAGAAGGCCGCCCCCTTCCTCCGCATCACCGTCCTGGAGCAGAAGTTCTGCGGCTACGGCGCCTCCGGCCGCAACGGCGGCTGGCTCTACAACGGCATCGCCGGCCGCGACCGGTACGCCCGGCTGCACGGCCGCGAGGCCGCCATCCGCCTGCAGAAGGCGATGAACGACACCGTCGCCGAGGTGATCGCGGCGGCCGAGGCCGAGGGCATCGACGCCGACGTCCACCAGGGCGGCGTCCTCGAAGTGGCCACCACACCCGCCCAACTGGCCCGCCTGAAGGCCTTCCACGAGCACGAGCTGTCGTACGGCGAGAAGGACCGGGAACTGTACGGCGCCCGCCAGACCGCCGAGCGCATCCGCGTCGCCGACGCGGTCGGTTCCACCTGGACCCCGCACGGCGCCCGGCTGCATCCCGTGAAGCTGGTCAAGGGCCTCGCGGCGGCGGTGGAGGCCCTCGGCGTCACGATCCACGAGTCGACCCCGGTGACCGAGATCCGCCCCAAGCACGCCGTCACCCCTTACGGCACGGTCCGCGCTCCCTACATCCTGCGCTGCACGGAGGGCTTCACCGCGTCCCTGAAGGGCCTGAGGCGCACCTGGCTCCCCATGAACTCCTCCATGATCGCCACCGAGCCGCTGACCGAGGACCAGTGGGCGTCCATCGGCTGGGACGGCCGCGAGACCCTCGGCGACATGGCCCACGCCTACATGTACGCCCAGCGCACCGCCGACGGCCGCATCGCACTCGGCGGCCGGGGCGTGCCGTACCGCTTCGGATCGAGGACGGACAACGACGGCCGCACGCAGGAGGCGACCGTCGAAGCCCTCCGGGAGATCCTGACCCGCTTCTTCCCGGCGCTGGCCGGGGTCCGGGTGACGCACGCCTGGTCGGGCGTCCTCGGCGTACCCCGCGACTGGTGCGCCACGGTGACCCTCGACCGCTCGACGGGCCTCGGTTTCGCCGGCGGCTACGTCGGCTCCGGTGTCGCCACCACCAATCTGGCCGCCCGCACCCTGCGCGACCTGGTCCAGCAGGACTCCGGCCAGGGCGGCCGCACCGAGCTGACGGACCTGCCCTGGGTGAATCACAAGGTCCGCAAGTGGGAACCCGAACCCTTCCGCTGGCTCGGCGTGCACGGCATGTACGCCACCTACCGCACCGCCGACCTGCGCGAACGGCTCCGCCCGGGAACGGAGTCCTCGCGGCTGGCGAAGGTGGCGGACCGGGTGGCGGGGCGGCACTGAGCGGGCGGTGACACCGGTTAGTCTCGCCGCATGATTCGTCCCGCGATACCCGCCGACATCCCCGTCATCCACGCCCTGGTCCGTGAGCTGGCCGAGTACGAGAAGGCCCCGCACGAGGCCGAGGCGACGCAGGAGCAGCTCCGGGAGGCGCTGTTCGGGGAGCGGCCCGCGGCGTTCGCGCACATGGCCGTGGACGACGCCACCGGGGAGGCCGTGGGGTTCGCGCTGTGGTTCCTGAACTTCTCGACCTGGCGCGGGGTGCACGGGATCTACCTGGAGGATCTGTACGTCCGGCCCGGTGCCCGGGGCGGCGGGCACGGGCGGGCGCTGCTGACGGAGCTGGCGCGGATCTGTGTGGAGCGCGGGTACGGGCGGCTGGAGTGGTCGGTGCTGGACTGGAACCGGCCCGCGATCGGTTTCTACGAGGCCCTGGGCGCGCGTCCGCAGGACGAGTGGACGGTGTACCGGCTGACGGACGAGGCGCTCGCGGCCCTGGGGTCAGGTCACTGACTCGGGCACCGGGGCGTCGGCCGGCGCCCCGTGTTTCGGGGCCTTGGCCGTGACCAGCAGGCCTGCCGTCAGCCCTGCCAGGAGCATCACGCCGGCCGCCCACCAGATGGCGACGGTGTAGCCGTGGACGACACCGGCCGGGACCACGAGCGCCTTGGGCGCGCCGGTGCGCAGGTGGGCGGTGATGTAGGCGGCGCTGCTGGTGGTGGCGATGGTGTTGAGCAGTGCCGTACCGATCGAGCCGCCCACCTGCTGCGAGGTGTTGACCGTCGCCGAGGTGACGCCGGAGTCGCGGGGGGCGATGCCGGTGGTCGCGGTGGCGAACACGAGCATGAAGGTCAGGCCCATGCCGAGGCCCATCAGGAGCAGGGCGGGCAGGATGTCGGTCGTGTAGGAGGAGTGGACCGTCATGCGGGTCAGGAGCATCATGCCGCCCGCGGCGAGGACCATGCCGGGGGCCATGAGCATGCGCGGGGCCACGCGGTGCAGCAGCCGGGCGGAGATCTGCGTGGAGCCGGTGATGATCGCGGCGGTGAGGGGCAGATAGGCGAGGCCCGTCCTGACCGGCGAGTAGCCGAGGATGATCTGCAGGTAGTAGGTCATGAACAGGAACAGGCCGAACATGCCGATCGTCGCGAGCATCATGGTCAGGAAGCAGCCGGCGCGGTTGCGGTCCTTGATGATGTGCAGCGGCAGCAGGGGGCTCGGGGCCCGGTTCTGCCACCAGATGAACGTGGTGAGCAGGGCGATCCCGGCCGCGAAGAGGGCCAGGACCAGCGGGTCGGTCCAGCCGCGCGGTTCGGCCTCGCTGAAGCCGTAGACGATCGCGACGAGGCCGCCGCAGCCGAACAGGGCGCCGGGGACGTCGAGGCCGGCCTCGCGGTGGCCGGGACGGTCGTGCAGGAGGGCGAAGGCGCCGAACACGGCGAGGACCGCGATGGGCACGTTGACGTACAGGCACCAGCGCCAGTTGAGGTATTCGGTGAGCAGACCGCCGACGATGAACCCGATCGCCGAGCCGCTGCCGGCGAGGGCGCCGTACACGCCGAAGGCCTTGCCGCGTTCGCGGGGGTCGGTGAAGGTCGTGGTCAGCAGGGAGAGCGCGGAGGGCGCGAGGACGGCGGCGAAGGCGCCTTGGAGCGCGCGGGCGCCGAAGAGCATGCCGGAGCTGGTGGCGGCGCCGCCGATCGCGGAGGCGATGGCGAAGCCGACGAGTCCGAGGACGAAGGTGCGTTTGCGGCCGACGAGGTCGGCGATGCGGCCGCCGAGCAGGAGGAGGCCGCCGAAGGCGAGGGTGTAGGCGGTGATCACCCACTGCCGGTTGCCGTCGGACATGTGCAGGGCGCGCTGGGCGGAGGGCAGGGCGATGTTCACGATCGTCGCGTCCAGGACGACCATCAGCTGGGCGAGGGCGATGACGACGAGGGCCCACCAGCGGTGCGGATCGGTCGCCTCGGGGGCCTCTCGGGGGGTTCCGGTCGCACCCGTTCGGCCGTTGCTCATCTGGCCAGAAGACCACGAATCGGGGTGTAGTGCATCCGTGTGCGCGTTCCGGCTGCTCGGGGCTTTCGCCGTGGTTTTCGTCAGGCGTTTCATGGCTCCAGTACCACCTTTCCGATAGTGCCGCGGTTCTCGAGTGCGCGGTGCGCCGCGGGCGCGTCCGCGAGAGGAAAGCGGGTGACGGCGGGGCGCAGCCGGCCGTGGGCGGCTTCGGCGAGCGCGCAGTTCGAGCGCGTGCAGTCCGCCTGCCCTGCGGAGCATCTCGGGGCCGAGCACGGACTGGGAGACGCCCTCGACGAGGTGTCCCTTGCCCTCCCCGATGCCTTCCGCGGACCAGCCGAAGACCAGGTGTCGCCCGCCGGGTCCGAGGAGGGCGACGGCCTGCCGGGCCGCCTCGCCGCCGACGCCGTCGTAGACGATCGAGGCAGGCCTGGCCCCGAGGTCGGCCCGGACCTTCGCGGGCCAGGCGGTGTCGGTGTAGTCGACGGCGAGGTCGGCGCCGTTCGCCCGGACCCGGGCCGTCTTCTCCGGGCCGCCCGCGAGTCCGATCACGGTGGCGCCGGCGTTCTTGGCGTGCTGCACGAGCAGGGTGCCGATGCCTCCGGCGGCGGCGGGTACGACGACCACGTCGTCCGGGCCCGGCTCGGCGAACTGCACGATGCCGAGCGCCGTACGCCCGGTGCCGATCATGGCGACGGCGGCGGCGAAGTCCAGGTTCCGCGGGATCTCGTGCACCCGGTCGACGTCGGTGACGGCGAGTTCGGCGTACCCTCCTGGCGCGAAGCCGAGGTGGGCCACGACCCGCCTGCCGAGCCACAGCCCGTCGACGCCGTCGCCGAGCGCGTCCACGACCCCGGCGACCTCGCGGCCGGGCACGGTCGGCAGGGCGGGCCGCTCGGGCAGCGGACCTCGGTGCCCGGCGCGCAGGGCGGCGTCGAGCAGGTGCACCCCGGCCGCGGCGACCGCGATCCGCAGCCGGCCCGGGCCGGGGACCGGGTCCGGGGCCTGCTCGTAGCGGAGGTTCTCGGCGGGACCGAAGGCGTACATGCGGACGGCGTGCATGGTGACCCCCCAGGAGGACGGCTGTCTCATCGGCTCCACGCTCCGGCCTCAAGCGCGCTTGAGGTCAAGGACGGGCCGGCCGAGGATCAGGGACACGGCGGTGACCGCGCTGTTGAAGGACACCTCCGACAGCACACCCGGCGCCGCCACCTGGTCGCCGGCGAGATAGACCCCGTCGCCGCGGTCCACGGCGGGCCGGTCCCGCCAGCTGGTCCCCGGCGGGTCGACGGCCCCGGTACGGCCGTCCGCCACCGCCTCCCGGCGCCAGGTCAGCCGCTGCCGCCAGCCCGGGAAGCCGAGGTCGAGCAGTTCCTCGGCGCGGGCGAGACCGTCGGCCCGGGACTCGCCCGGCCTGATCGGGAACTGGCCCTGGATCAGCTGCTCCCCGGCCGGGGCGAGGGACGCATCCGGTGCCGTGCACCGCTCCAGCCAGCCGGGCGCGTCGAGGTCGGAGAGGACGAACGGGTCACCGCGCCGGGTGCGGACGGCGAGGTCGAGCAGGACGGTACGGCCGCTGGGCCAGGTCAGCGAGTCGTCGCCGAGCAGCCGGCGGGCGGCGGCCAGCGAGGTGGCGAGGATCACGGGGGTGTCGGTGGGCAGGGCGTCGACGCGGGACAGCGTCTCGATGCGCACGCCCAGCTTCCAGGCCCGGGTGGCCATCCGGTCGATCAGGCCGGCCCAGCCGCCGACCGGGTAGTGCGCCTCCGGCGGCAGCTTGGTGGCCCGGCGCAGCCGTTCCTGCACGAACGCGGCGGACAGGGCGCCGGGGTCGTGGTGGAACAGGGCGACGGCCGCGTAGTGCGCGGCGGCGCGGGCGCCCTCCTCGCCGGCGACACCGGCCGCCCAGCTCAGGAAGTCGGTGTCGACGGGCGCCTGCCGGATGCCGGGTCGCAGCAGCTTCAGCATGCTGGAGGACGGGGTGCGGCGCAGTGCGCCGTGGTGCCGCAGCCGCAGCCGGGCCGCTTCCAGGGCCGGGACCGGGGCGAGCGGTCCGATCAGGTTCCGCTGCCGGAGCCAGGTCCAGTGCGGGCCGCCGCTGTAGAGGGCGTGCGGGCCCTCGTTGGTGCGGTACGGGCCCTCGGCGGTGCGGGCCCGGCCGCCCAGGGTGTGATGGGCCTCGTACACGGTGACCGTGGCGCCCGCCTCGGCGGCGGTGATCGCGGCGGTGAGTCCGGCGAAGCCACCGCCGACGACGGTGATGCGGTGCATGGGGCGGTGCATGAGGTGGGGCCCTCCCTCGGATCGGTACACCTGGTCCGTGCGTACGGCTGTCGGTCCGTAACTAGGACTGTTTGACGGGCCCCGGATGTGACATCGCCGGGGTTTGCGCAGGTCAGGGGGATTGTCATTGGCGGGGTGCAGCATGGGGGCATGGCGAGGAGAGCGACGGGCGGCCGTGCGGCGGGCCGGGCAGGGGTGCGGGGCGCGCGACGGCCGGAGCTGCGGCTGCCGCCCCTTCGGCCGTGGCCGCAGGGCGAGTTGGAGCCGGACGGGGACTACGACGGGCTGGACTTCCAGGACGCCGACCTGACGGGGCAGGACGGCGTGGGCGCCCGGTTCATGGACTGCGCCCTGACCGGCTGCGTGCTGGACGGTACGGCGCTCGGCCGGGCCAGAGTGCTGGACTCGGTCCTGACCGGGCCGCGCGGGGTGGGCACGCATCTCGCCGAGTCCACGTTCCGTGACGTCGAGCTGATCGACGCCCGGCTGGGCGGCACGCAGCTGCACGGCGCCGTCCTGGAGCGGGTCGTGGTCCGCGGCGGCAAGATCGACTACCTCAACATGCGGGAGGCCCGCCTGAAGGACGTCGTCTTCGAGTCCTGCGTCCTGGTCGAGCCGGACTTCGCGGGCGCGACCCTGGAGCGGGTGGAGTTCGTCGACTGCGTCCTCAGAGAGGCCGACTTCGGCAGCGCGACACTGACGGACGTGGACCTGCGCGGGGCGGCGCCGCTGGAGATCGTGCGGGGGCTGGACCGGCTGTCGGGGGCGGTGATCAGCACCGGGCAACTGCTGGATCTGGCACCGCTGTTGGCGGCGGAGTGGGGGATCCGGGTGGAGTAGGCCCTACGGCATGCGGGGAAACCGGGCCTGGAGCGTCCAGATGGCCGGGTTCTCCGACAGGTCCTCATGCAGGTCGGTCAGGTCGGCGATCAGGTCGTGCAGGAAGTCGCGGGCCTCGCGGCGCAGTTCGGCGTGGGAGAAGGACAGCGGGGACTCCTCGGCCGGCACCCAGTCGGCGGTGATGTCCACCCAGCCGAAGCGGCGCTCGAACAGCATCCGGTCGGTGGACTCGGTGAAGTCCAGCTCCGCCCGCTGCGGCCGGGCGGCGCGGGAGCCCATCGGGTCCCGGTCCAGCCGCTCGGCGATGTCGCACAGCGCCCACGCGAAGTCCAGCACCGGCACCCATCCCCAGGCTGTGGACAGCTCCCGGTCCGTCTTCGTGTCCGCGAGATACACGTCACCGCAGAACAGGTCGTGCCGCAGCGCGCGCACGTCCGCGCGGCGGTAGTCGGTCTGCGGGGGGTCCGGGAACCGGTTGGAGAGGGCGTAGCCGATGTCGAGCACGTCAGAGATGGTGTCACGCTTCGGCAGCGGCCCCGGACACTCGGATCACGCGAACCCCGGCACTTAAGATCACTGGCATGTCCAGATCCGTACGCCTTGTGCCGGCCACCGCGGCCCTGCTCGCCCTCGCCCTGACCGGCACCGCGTGCGACGCCGGTGTGCACGGCACCCCGGGTGGCTCCGGCGTACGCGACCCCTACTTCCCGAAGGCCGGCAACGGCGGCTACGACGTCGAGCACTACGACCTCACCCTCGACTACACCCCCGCCACCCGCCGTCTCACCGGCACCGCGGTCATCACCGCCCGCGCCACCCAGGGCCTGTCCGCCTTCGACCTCGACCTCGCCGGGCTGCACGTCGACTCGGTCACCGTCGAGGGCAAGAAGGCCCGCTTCAACCGGGCCGGCCAGGAGCTCACCGTCCGCCCGCACGACGACCTGAGCAGCGGCGAGACCTTCCGCACCACCGTCCGCTACGCGGGCACCCCGCAGACCCTCACCGACCCCGACGGCTCGAAGGAGGGCTGGCTGCCCACCGCCGACGGCGCCCTGGCCCTCGGCGAACCCGTCGGCTCCATGGCCTGGTTCCCCGGTGCCAACCACCCCTCCGACAAGGCCGCCTACGACCTCACCGTCACCGTCCCCAAGGGCCTGCAGGCCGTCTCCAACGGCGAGTTGGCGGACCAGTACACCAAGGGCGGCCGTACGACCTTCCACTGGCACACCCCCCAGCCCATGGCGAGCTACCTCGCCACCGTCGCCGTCGGCCACTTCGACCTCACCCGCGGCACCGGCCCGCACGGACTGCCGATCCTCACCGCCGTCGACCCCACGCAGGCGAAGGCAAGCGAGAAGGTGCTGGCACGGCTCCCCGAGATCATCGAGTGGGAGGAGACCAACTTCGGGCCGTACCCCTTCTCCTCCACCGGGGCGATCGTCGACCGCCCCGACGACGCCGGCTACGCCCTGGAGACCCAGAACCGGCCCGTCTTCCCCGGCGCCCCGGACACCGGCACCCTCGTGCACGAGCTCGCCCACCAGTGGTACGGCGACTCGGTCACCCCGAAGTCCTGGCAGGACATGTGGCTGAACGAGGGCTTCGCCACCTACGCGGAGTGGCTGTGGCAGGAGGACCACGGCGGCGACAGCGTGCAGAAGCACTTCATGGACCTGTACCGCGGCGACGACGAGGCCATCTGGGCCTTCCCGCCCGCGAAACCGTCGAGCGCCGCCCACATCTCCGACAGCCCCGTCTACGAGCGTGGCGCGATGGTCCTGCAGAAGATCCGGCAGAAGGTCGGCGACGACACGTTCTACGACATCATCCAGGGCTGGGCCGCCGCCCACCGCCACGGCAGCGCGAGCACCGCCGACTTCACCGCGTACGTGGAGAAGAAGGCCCCGCACAAGGACTTCACCGAGATCTGGAAGGACTGGCTGTACGGCGACGGCAAGCCGGCCCATCCGTGACGGGCGCGGCTACCGGGCTCCCCGCTCCAGTGCCGCTCGCATCGCCGCCCGGGCCGCCCACACGGCCTGCGCGTGCCTGAGCCGGTGCTCCTGGAACTCCGGTGTGTCCAGCGCCGGATCACCCGCGGCGAACACCTCCAGCAGCTCCCGCAGGGAGGCGTACACATCCTCGACGACGTCCGCCATCTGCTCCGGTGCGCAGATCAGCAGGTTCTCCCGGACCTCGTCGCAGGCCGAGTCGCGGAACGCCTCCCGCACGGCCGCGTCCCGCCGGTCGGCGGGCCCGTCCCGGTGGGCGGTGGCGGCCGTGTGCATGGCCTCGTAGGCCAGCCGGTACCGGGTCAGGCAGGTGACATACAGCTCCCGGCGTTCGCGCCGGTCCCGTTCACCGGTCTCGCGCCGCCACCGCACCCGGTCGGCGAGCAGGGTCGAGCCGACCCCGACGACGGCGCCGAGTCCGGTGCCGGCCAGTGTCGTCCACTCCACCGCCCGCTCAGTCCTCCCACGCGTCCAGCAGTCCCGCGAGTCCCGGCGGCCACACCGGCTCGGGTGCCCCGGCCAGTTCCCGCCGTGTCCACCAGCGCCAGGCGAGGATGCCGTCGGCGGCGTGCGCGGCGGCGAGGCCGGGGCCGGCCGGGTCCCGGCGCGGGCCGCGGGTGACGTAGACGTGCTCGTGCTGGCGGACCGGTGTGCTGGTGTGAGTGAAGTCGTGTTCCCAGGTGCACAGCAGCGGACCCGGCTCCAGGCCGGTCCAGCCGGTCTCCTCGGCCAGTTCCCTGAGGGCGCCCTCGCGCGGGGACTCGCCGGGCTCCAGGCCACCGCCGGGCAGCGCCCAGTGGACGCCGACCTCGATGTTGTCGTACCGGAAGAGGAGCACCGCGCCGTCCGGGTCGACGACGGCGATCCGGGCCGCCTTCCTCGGGGTGCGGGACTGCCCGCCGAGCACCTTGCGCAGCACCGCGCAGGGGCGGCCGAGGGCACGGTCGGGGCGGTGGCCGATCACCTCGTAGCCGAGGGCGGTCCAGAAGGCCAGGGCCTTGGGGTTGTTGGCGAGGACGGCGAGCCGTACCGCGCTGCGGCGGCCCTGTGCGCGGAAACGGTCCTCGACGAGGCTCGCGACGGCCCGGCCGTGACCCTTCCCGTGCTCGGCCGCGTCCACCATCAGCAGCCCGATCCACGGATCCGGATCGGCGGGGTCGGGGTGGTGGGCGAGCGTGCCCGCGAGCGCGACGAGCCGCCCCTCCTCCGTGCGGGCGAGCAGCACCTCGGCGCCCGGCACGGCCAGGTCCTCGGCCAGCGCGGCCGCGACCTGCTCGGGACGTACGTCGTCCGGGTCGGGGAAGTCGCCGCTGAGCCGGTGGAACTCGCGGTTGGAGGCGTAGAGCGCGGTGAGCTCGGCCAGCAGCGGCGGCGGCAAGTCCCGGCCGGGGGACAGAGGTTCGAGGATCACAGCGGCAAGCTATCCCCGAAGACTCCCTGCCCACCCCGGTTTTTCGCCACCGGGACGGCCGGGCGGCCTCCGGCCGCTGGTCCACCGCGGCCGGAGGCCGCCGCTCACCACGACCGGAGGCCCGGCGACCGAAGGCCGCCGCCCGCCGCCCGCCGCCCGCCGCCCGGCGTCCGTCAGACGTTCACACCGAAGTCCTGGGCGATGCCGACCAGGCCCGAGGCGTAACCCTGGCCCACCGCGCGGAACTTCCACTCCGCGCCGTTGCGGTACAGCTCGCCGAAGACCATGGCCGTCTCGGTGGCGGCGTCCTCGGAGAGGTCGTAGCGGGCGATCTCGGCGCCGCCGGCCTGGTTGACGATGCGGATGTAGGCGTTGCGGACCTGGCCGAAGTTCTGGCCGCGGTTCTCGGCGTCGTAGATGGAGACCGGGAAGACGACCTTGTCGATGTCGGCCGGGAGCGCGGCCAGGTTGACGTTGATCGCCTCGTCGTCGCCGGCGCCCTCGCCCGTGCGGTTGTCGCCGGTGTGGACGATCGTGTTGTCCGGGGTCTGCTTGTTGTTGAAGAAGACGAAGTGCGCGTCCGAGTAGACCTTGCCCTGGCCGTTGACCGCGATGGCGGAGGCGTCCAGGTCGAAGTCCGTGCCGGTGGTGGTGCGGACGTCCCAGCCGAGGCCCACGGTGACGGCGGTCAGGCCCGGAGCCTCCTTGGTGAGCGAGACGTTGCCACCCTTGGACAGGCTTACAGCCATGTTGGGAGTCCCTTCCCTTGGATATGTGTGGTGCAGTGCCCTTGAAGCTACCGTCACCGGGAAGAACGTCGAGGGGGTCCTGGTGGTTCCGGAGCCCTTTACCTTTTTTACCGAGCGGGGAGATCCGGGCCCGGAAATCCAGGTGACGCGGACCGGGCGGTGCCGGGAACATGGAGGGCATGTCCGGTCCTTACGTCATCCGTGGCTCCGTCTCCCTTCCCGAGGCCGAGCTGATGTGGCGTTTCTCCAGGTCGTCCGGGCCCGGCGGACAGCACGTCAACACCAGTGACTCGCAGGTGGAGCTGCGCTTCGACCTCGCCCGTACCGAGGCGCTGCCCGCGGTCTGGAAGGAGCGGGCGCTCGAGCGGCTCGCGGGCCGGCTCGTCGACGGCGTGGTGACCGTACGGGCCTCCGAGCACCGCTCCCAGTGGCGCAACCGCGAGACCGCCGCCGTACGCCTCGCCGCCCTCCTCGCGGAGGCCTGCGCGCCCCCGCCCAAGCCGCGCAGGCCGACCCGGATCCCGCGCGGCATCAACGAACGCCGGCTGCGGCAGAAGAAGCAGCGCTCGGAGACGAAGCGGGGCCGCTCGGGCCGCGACTGGGCGTGAGCCCTTCGGGCGCGGGGCGACGCCCGTCACCCGTACGGCCCGCCGTGCGGCCCTGAGGCGTCACATCCGGGGCCTGCCGTTCGTCAGTGGGTCAGTGGGTCAGTGAGGGAGCGGACCACCAGGCGACGGAGAGGCCGGGCAACCCGATGAGCGACAACGAGCGGCAGTACCGCGACGACCACTTTCTCGCCGAGCGGTTCGAGGCGTACCGGGGGCATCTGCGGGCCGTCGCCTACCGGATGCTGGGCTCGGCCGCGGAGGCCGAGGACGCGGTGCAGGAGGCCTGGTTCCGGCTGAGCCGGACCGACACACGTGAGGTGGACAACCTCGGGGGCTGGCTGACGACCGTCGTCGGCCGGGTCTGCCTCGACATGCTCCGCTCCCGCCGCTCGCGCGGCGAGGAGCCCCTGGACACCTGGCGTCCCGGAGCCTCCGCCGAGCCGGACCCGGCCCAGGACGCCGTGCTCGCGGACTCGGTCGGGATGGCGCTCCTGGTCGTCCTCGACACGCTCTCGCCGGCCGAGCGGCTCGCGTTCGTGCTGCACGACCTGTTCGGGGTGCCGTTCGAGGAGGTCGGCGGGATCCTCGGGCGCAGCCCGGCCGCCGCGCGGCAACTGGCCAGCCGGGCCCGGCGCCGGGTGCGGGGCGCGGAGGCGCCGGAGGCCGACCTGGTACGGCAGCGGGAGGTGGTCGACGCCTTCCTGGCGGCCGCGCGGGAGGGGGACTTCGACGGCCTGCTGGCGGTGCTCGACCCGGACGTGGTGGCGCGCAGCGAGGCGGGTGTGGCCGCCGGTGCGGTGGGCGTCGCCTCCGGTGCGAAGAGCTTCGCCCATCTGGCCCGCGTGGCGCGTCCCGCGCTGGTCGACGGGGCGACAGGGCTGGTCGTGTACGCCGGCGGCCGTGTCGAGCGCGTCCTGACGTTCGCCTTCGCCGCCGACCGCATCACGGCCATCGACATCCTGACGAACCCGGAGGACTTGGCCGAGCTGACCATCGAGCCGGTGTAGCCGAGCCGCCGGGCGTCACCGGAGGTCCAGCACCCCCACCGTCTGTGCCCCGCTCGTCTCCCCGTTCCCGCGGAAGCCCAGGCGGAGGTAGAAGTCCTCGGGTCCGTCCGGGCCGGGGTGCCAGGTGACGTACAGCTCCTTGCCGCCGCGGCGGCGGATCTCGGCGGCGACCGAGTCGACGGCGAAGCGGCCGTAGCCCCGGCCCTGTTCCTCCGCCGCGATGTTCAGCCGCCACAGCCCGGAGCGGCGCACGCTGCCGTCTCCGTGCCAGTCGATGTCGAAGAAGGCCATCAGGAAGCCGACCGGGCGGTCGCCGTCCACGATCAGGCGGGGCCAGGCGACACCGGCGGGGTGGACGTACGCCTCGGCGAGGGACTTCACCACGGGCTCGACCGCGTGCTCCTGGTCGGGGCGGATGCGGATGCCGATGGCGGCCTCGAAGTTGCGGGGGGTGATGTCGTGCAGGTGCAGGGTGGGCATCCGGGCACGGTAGGCGTGGCGGCCGCCGCCGGGCCAGGCAATATCGGGGTCACCCCAACTGCCGGTACCGGCCCCGGAAGTACAGCAGGGGCCCGCCCTCCGCGCTCGGGACGCTCGCGGTCAGGACGCGGCCGATGACGAGGGTGTGGTCGCCGGCCGTCACCCGCTGCTCGGTGCGGCACTCCAGCGTGGCCAGCGCGCCGCCCACCAGGGGGGCGCCGGTGGCCTCGCCGCGGACGTACGCGATGTCCTCGAAGAGCAGCCGGTCGCTGATGCGGCCCCGCATGGCGAAGCGGCCCGCGACGTGCCGCTGGCTCTCGGCGAGGACCGACACCGCCCACAGGGGCTGTTCGTCGAGCAGGTCGTCCATGCGGGAGCCCGTGCGCAGGCTCACCAGGACCAGCGGCGGGTCGAGGGAGACGGACATGAACGCGGTGGCGGTCATGCCGACGTCCTCCATGCCCGGCGCGTCCGGGTCGTCCGGGTCCAGCGGCGGCTCCTGCGCGGTCACCAGGACCACTCCGGCGGCCAGCCGGGACATCGCGGCCCGGAACTCGTCGTTGCTCACCCCCTCAGCATGCCCGGAAGCGACGGGGGCGGTGGGGGAGGGAGTCTTCAGCACGCCCGAAACGCTAGTCTCCGCCCCGCACGGGCCGCATCGGGCCTCCGCCCTAGCCGGGTCCTAGGACCAACGGAGGACCGTTGTGTGCATGATGTGAACAGACCCAAAAGCTTGCGTTCAGTAAACGCACGTGGAAAACGCGGAAACTCCACTCAATTGCTCACGTTCGCCTGTGACTTGAGTCACAAGGGCCAGGAATTGTTGACCCTGTGTACCGAGTGGGCAGCGCGCTGTGATTCAGTGGCGGGGAAACTGAAACGCACCGTAAGAGGCACCCTAAGAAGCGCCGAAGACAACCCTTGATTCGCCGCGAGGTCTCGGGGGGAGGGCGAGCATGGAGACCGAGTCGGAGCCGTATGTCCGTCTTGCGTCCCTGCGACAGCTGCACCAGGTCATGGCCGACATGAACACGGCACGCAGCCTGGCGGACACACTGCAGACGGTCGCCGACGGCGCCGTACAAGCCCTCGGCTACGAGATGGCGTGCGTGAACCTCGTGCGCCAGGACGGCGATCTCGTCGTCGCCGCGTTCGCCGGGAACTCCGCCGCCGAGGCCCTGATCACCGGCCGGGTCGGCTCCCGCGAGTCCTGGGACCGGCGGCTGAGCATGGGCGAGCGCTGGGGAGACCTGGTCTTCATACCGCACACCGAGGGCTGGGTGCTGGACGACGACGACGTCCCCCAGTGGTTCACGGACGGCCCGGCACCCCGCTTCGAGGACGAGTGGCACCCCTCCGACCGCCTCTTCGCCCCCATGTACACGCCGGGCGTCTCGGGCGGCTCCTGCGGCGAGCTGCTCGGCGTCATCTCCGTCGACCGGCCGCGCAACGGCCGCCACCCCGGCGCCTGGGGCCGCGAGGCCCTGCAGATGTACGCCTTCCAGGCCGCCATCGCGATCAGCAACGCCCGGCTGCGCGCCAACATGCAGCGCGCCCTGGTCCGCCTGGAGCGCGAGCAGCAGGCCCTGCGGGCGAGTGAGGAAAGCTTCAGGCAGGCCTTCGAGTACGCCCCCTCCGGCATGGCCATCGCCGAGATGGGCGGCGACCAGCACGGCCGCATCCTGCGCACCAACGACGCCCTGTGCCGCCTGCTGGGCCGCCCGGCCTCCGCGATGCGCCGCTACTCCTTCTCCGACCTCGTCCACCCCGAGGACATCGGCACGCTGCTGCGGACCTCGGCGGAGGGCGGGCGCGCGGAGCTGCGCCTCGGCCGCCGCGACGGCACGTACGTCTGGGTGAGCCTGCGCAACAGCGTCGTCGCCGACGCCGCCGACGGCCCCCGCTTCCTCCTCACCCACGTCGAGGACATAGAGGAGCGCAAGCGCCGCGAGCTGCAGCTCGCCCACCGCGCCTCCCACGACTCCCTCACCGGCCTGCCGAACTCCGCCGAGCTGCGCTCCCGCCTGGCCGCCCGGCTGTGCCGGCGCCCGGCCCACGCAGGCGATCTGGAGTCGCTGGACGCGGCCTACGGCCACCCCGCCTTCGATGTCCCCACGAGCCACGGCTTCGACTTCCGGCCGGGCACCGAGGCATACGACACCTTCGACCACCACGTCCACACCGTCGCCCCCGAGGACGACCGCGACGACGGCGCCAAGGGGCTCGCGGTGCTCTTCTGCGACCTCGACGGCTTCAAGTCGATCAACGACCGGTTCGGGCACAACGCGGGCGACGCGGTCCTGATCGAGGTGGCGCGGCGCCTGTCCCGCGGGGTCCGGGACGGCGACACGGTCGCGCGCCTCGGCGGCGACGAGTTCGTGATCCTCGCCGACGGCCTCGGCCGGGCCGACGCCCAGGACCTCGCCGTACGGCTGCGCAACGAGATCATCCAGCCGATCCGGGCCGAGGGCCGCGCCGTCCGGGTGGGCGCGAGCTTCGGCATCGGGTGGGCGCACTGCGGCATGACGGCGGACGAAGTGTTGAAGTCCGCTGACGAGCGGATGTACGTAGAGAAACGATCTCGTCCCAAACAGCACCGGCGCGCCGGATGATCCCCAGGTCAGCGAGTTGATGCGGTGCGAGTCACCCGTTTGGCTCAGTCGGAGCGGGTAGGCTCGCCTTTCCAGACCTGTATCGCATCCGCCCGCACCGCTGAGGAGACCAAGGGATGACGCCCGGCGAAAACGGCCCGAGCACGCCCGAGGACGACGACCCGTTCGGCTATCTTTACGCCGACGGTCAGGCCAGAGGGGCCCAGCCGCCGTCCGGCGGTTACGGCTACCCGAACTCGGTCAGCAGGGTGCGGGCGGTCGGCGAACGCCAGTACGGCCAGCAGCAGGCCGGCTACGGCCAGGCCGTGCCCCAGCAGCAGGCCGGCTACGGCCAGCCGAACGCCTACTACCAGGCCCCCGAGACCCTCCCCGGCGGTGCCCCGACCACCCGTCAGCCGGTACCGCCGGCTCCCGGCCGCCGCGGCCCGAACACCAAGGGCCTGCTGATCGGCGCGATCGCGGTGGTCGCCGCGGTCGTCATCGGCATCGGCGTGTCGATGCTCAACGACAACTCGGACGACAAGACCGACAACCAGGCGGGCAGCACCCCGACCCAGTCCCAGAGCCAGTCCCCGAGCCCGTCGAGCAGCGGCTCGGCGGCGAGCGGTGAGCTTCCCAAGACCGACGCGAGCGCCCTGCAGCTCGGGCCCGGTGTGACGACGGCGTCGGAGTTCAAGGGGGCGAAGGCCAAGGGAGGCGCCTACGTGACAGGTTTCAATCACGTGGGGGCGACGGTCACGTGGACGGTCAACGGCGTCGAGGAGGCCGGCTCTTACCGGCTGTACGTGCGCTACGGCATCCCGGGCGTGGACGCCACCGCAACACTGGTGGTCAACGGCAAAGCAGACCAGCGGCCCCTGAACATGAAGAACTTCGGCAACCTCCCGCAGGGCGACTGGGAGAACGGTTGGCAGACCACCTGGGCCAACGTGAACCTCAACAAGGGCACCAACACGATCCAGATCGCCTGCAACGATGGCAACCAGTGCAACGCCGTCCTGGACCAGCTCTACATCACCAAGTAGAGGCCGATGTGATCCCTCAAGCGTGACAGCCGCCGGAGGCGTTGATCCGGCGGCTGTCGAGCATTGTGAACCTCAGGTTAAGCGCTTTTGGCGTACCTCAGCCGTAGATCTCAACCGAGTTGGCGCTGCCGGGGTTGTCCGAGTAGGTGCCCGGCTTCAGAGTGACCAGCTTGGTGCCGGTGGCACAGCCGAGGGTGGCCTTCCAGAAGACCAGAGTGTAAGAAGTCTGGTTCGAGACGGACCGGGCGATGTGGTCGAGAGGGATACAGCCGGGCGTTTCGGAGTAGACCGTCCTGGTCCCGGTCCTGTTCGTCCCTGACCATCCGCAGAACTTGCCCTTCGGGCAGGTGTTGGGATCGGCCGCCGCGGCCGGTGTGGCAAAGGTGCCGCCCAGCAATGCGCCGGCCACGGCGATCGTTGTCAGGCTTTTCTTGAGTACGCTCACAGGTCCCCGATTCTGAATTGTTCGCTTCGGTCGATGCAGCGAACAGATGATCAGACGATATTCGGCTGTCACGAGGGGGCATCGGTTCTCGGCCAAACTGCCAGGTGGGCATATCCGGCAAGGGATGCACAGCCTTCACACCGCCGTGACCGACACTCGCGCCAGGAGCTTCTCGTAAGCCGCGCAGTCGAACTCGCCCGCCGCAGCCGCCCGTACGGTCGCCGCAGACAGCGCGACCGCACGGGCCAGGCGGTCCGGCCACGGAAGTTGTTCGACGAGTCCGCTCAACAGGCCGACCACCGCCGAGTCGCCCGCGCCCGTCGGGTTGCCGTGGACGCGGGTGGGCGGGGTGGCGCGCCAGCGGCCCTCGGGGGTGGCGGCCAGCAGGCCCTCGGGGCCCAGGGATGCCACGACTGCGTGTGCGCCCCTTCTGCGGGCGTCCTGGGTGGCACGCAACGGCTCGTGGGAGCCGGTGAGTTCGGCCAGTTCGTCGGCGTTCGGTTTGATGAGGTCGGGGCGGGCAGCGACGCCTCGGCGCAGGGCTTCGCCGCTGGTGTCCAACAGGACGGGGACCCCGGCCGTGCGCGCGGCACGGATCAGGTTCGCGTACGCGCCCACCGGTACACCCGGCGGCAGGCTGCCGCACAGGGCCACTGCCGAGGCGGACGGCAACAGTTCCTCGTAGCGGTCCAGGAACGTGCCCCACTCGGCCGGGGCGATGTGCGGGCCGGGCTCGTTCAACTGGGTCGTGTCGCCGGAGACTTCGTCGACGATCGCGATCGTGCGCCGGGTCGCCCCGGAGACGGGGACGAGGGCGTCCGTCAGGCCGGGGAGGCCGGCCAGCTGCTCGCGTATCAGGCGCCCGGTGCCGCCGCCCGCGAACCCCGTGACCGTCACCTCGTGACCGAGCGCGGCCAGCACCCGGGCCACGTTCACGCCCTTGCCGCCGGGCCGTTCCACGACCTCCGAGACCCGGTGCGAGGCGTGCGGCCGTAGCGACCGCACGCGATAGGTGAGGTCGAGAGCGGTGTTCAGCGTGACCGTGAGGATCACCCGGGCCGACCTCCCTCGAAGTCCATGCGCCTGTCATCGGTGTCCGGGGGCACGATCATGCCAAACAGACGGCGGCCGGCCCAGTCACGAGTCGGTCGCCGTCCACGGAAAAGAGGGGCAGATCAGGCCAGTTGGGGCGGGATCACCACCCACTCGCCCTGCCGCATCACGCCCTTGACGTCGAAGTCCGCGTCCAGAACCACCAGGTCGGCGTCCTTGCCCGGCTCCAGCGAGCCGATGCGGTCGGAAAGTCCGAGGAGACGGGCCGGGTTGACCGACAGGGCCTGTACGGCGTCCTCGACCGGCAACCGGTCGATGGTCACCGCCCGCTTGAACGCCCGGTCCAGAGTGAGCGTGGAGCCCGCGATCGAGCCGCCCTCCACCAGCCGGGCCACGCCCTCGCTGACCTCGACCTCCAGCGGGCCCAGCATGTAACGGCCGTCGCCGATGCCGGCCGCGTCCATCGCGTCCGTGATGAACGCGACCCGGTCCGCCCCCGCGCGGTGGAAGGCCAGCTCCAGCGCGGCCGGGTGCAGGTGCGTGCCGTCGTTGATCAGCTCGACCGTGACCCGCTCGTCCTCCAGCAGGGCGGCGATGGGGCCCGGCGCCCGGTGGTTCAGGGCCGGCATCGCGTTGAACAGGTGGGTGGCGACCGTGGCGCCCGCGTCGATGGCCTCGACCGTCTGCTCGTACGTGGCGTCCGTGTGCCCGATCGCCGCGATGACGCCGTGCTCGGCGAGCAGCCGCACGGAGTCGGTGCCGCCCGGCAGCTCCGCCGCGAGCGTGACCATCTTGGCCTTGCCGCGCGCCGCGTCGATCAGCTTGCGCACCTCGGCCGGGTCCGGGTCGCGCAGCAGTTCCTCGGAGTGCGCGCCCTTGCGGCACGGCGAGATGAACGGCCCCTCGAAGTGGATACCGGCGATCTCCCCCTGCTCGGCCAGCTCGCTCAGCAGCCCGGCCTGGCGGACCAGCAGGTCCATCTCGTCGGTGACGGTGGAGGCCACCAGGGTGGTGGTGCCGTGCAGCCGGTGCGTGCGGACCGCGGTGAGGATCTGCTCGGCCGTACCGGAGAAGGACGCGCCGCCGCCGCCGTGGTTGTGGATGTCCACGAACCCCGGCACCAGCCAGTGGCCGGTCACGTCGATCACCTCGGCGTTCCCGGGAGCGGCAGCGGCGATCTTCGTACCCTCGACGACCACGCGCCCGTCGTCCAGGACCCCGCTGGGCAGCACCACCCGAGCACCTGCGAGAACCAAGCTGGGAGCCATCAGGCAGTTACCTCCGAGGGGTCGGTGGAGTCGGGGTCGGTGGAGTCGGGGCCGGGGTCGGTGCGGACGGGTCCGTCGGCGTCGAGGAGGTCGCGGGCCAACAGGCCCGCGCCCAGGCAGCCGGCCGTGTCCCCGAGCGCGGCCGGGACGATGCCCGGCAGCTTCTGGAAGGTGACCCGGCGCCGGACGGCGTCCCGCAGGGGCTGGAACAACACTTCCCCCGCCTCGGCGAGACCGCCACCGATGATCAGGGTGCGCGGGTCCAGCAGGGTGAGCGCGGTGACCAGGCCGTCGGCGAGCGCGTCGACCGCCTCCTGCCAGACCCGGACGGCGTTCGGGTCGCCGGACACGACGGCCTTGGCGCAGTCGGCGGCGTCCGCGTCCGGGTCCCCGCCGGCCGCCGCCCAGGCCTCGCTGACGGCGGACGCGGAGGCGTACCGCTCCAGGCAGCCGCGCTGCCCGCAGGGACACGCGATCCCACCGGGCCGTACGACGACGTGGCCGATCTCGCCCGCGAAGCCGTGCGCGCCCGCCTCCACCCGGCCGTCGATGCCGATGGCGCCCGCGATCCCGGTGCCGAGCGGCACGAACAGGAACCGGTCGGCGCCCTTGCCCGCGCCGATCCGGCCCTCGGCGAGACCGCCGGTGCGCACGTCGTGGCCGAGGGCGACGGGGATGCCGAGCCGCTGCGTGAGCAGCGCCCGCAGCGGTACGTCCCGCCAGCCGAGGTTGGCCGCGTAGGAGGCGATGCCCCGCTGCTCGTCGACGATGCCGGGGACCGCGAGGCCGGCAGCGGCGGCGGCCTCGCCGTAGCGCTCCACGCCGTACGCGTGCAGCTCGGCGGCGAAGTCGAGGATCGTCCTGACCACCGCGTCCGGACCGCGCTCGCGGCCGGTGGCGCGGCGGGCACGGTGGAGCAGCTCGCCGTCGTCGCCGACGAGGGCGGCCTTCATCCCGGTACCGCCCACGTCCAGGGCGATGACATGTCTCACCACGGGCCCTAGTGTGGCCCTCCCACCCGTGAGAGGTCTAGTCCACTCACGTGGTGTAGACCTTATGTGTCCATATATTGAACGGTCAGACAGCAGGGTTGGGGCTTTGAGGGTGCGTCGGCGTACGGCAGGAACGATCGCGGTGGTGTCCGCACTGGGCATGACGGCGGTCCTCGGCGGCTGCGGGAACACGGGCTCCTCCGACGTCACGTTGAGACTCGTCGCCGCCGACTACGGCGACTCCGCCGCGAACAGCTCCCGCAAGTACTGGGACCACCTGGCCAAGGAGTACGAGTCCAAGCACCCCGGTGTGAAGATCGACGTCAGCGTGTACTCCTGGAACGACGTCGACGCCAAGGTCAAGGACATGGTCGCCGCCGGCCACGCCCCCGACCTGGCCCAGATCGGCGCCTACGCCGACTACGCGGCCGCGGGCAAGCTCTACCCGGCCTCCGACCTGCTCTCCATCCGGACCCAGGCCGACTTCCTCTCCCAGCTCACCGAGGCCGGGCAGTGGAACCACACGCAGTACGGCATCCCCTTCGCCGCCTCCACGCGCGTGCTCTTCTACAACAAGACCCTGTTCGCCGAGGCCGGCATCACCCCGCCCACCACCTGGGACGAGCTGGCCGCCGACGCCAAGGCGCTCAAGGACAAGGGCGTGAAGTACCCCTACGCGCTGCCGCTCGGCCCCGAGGAGGCCCAGGCCGAGACCATGCAGTGGCTGCTCAGCGGCAGCAGCCCCACCAACGGCGGCAACGGCTACACCGACGACATCGGCACCTACACCATCGACTCCGCGCCGAACGTCCAGACCTTCACCTGGCTCAAGGACGAGCTGGTCGGCAAGGGCCTGACCGGGCCGGTCGCGCCCGGCAAGCTCAACCGCGCGACCGCCTTCGCCGCCTTCGCCGACGGCCAGGTCGGCATGCTCAACGGGCACCCGACGCTGATCCAGCAGGCCGAGAAGAAGGGCGTGAAGTTCGGCATGGTCCCGATGCCGGGGCGCACCGGCACGGCCAGGGCGTCCATGGGCGTCGCCGACTGGATGATGGCCTTCAAGCAGAACGGGCACCGCGACCAGATAGGCGACTTCCTCAACTTCGTCTACACGGAGAAGAACGTCCTGGCCTTCTCCCGCGAGTACGGCCTCCTTCCGGTCACCGGCTCCGCGTCCAACGCGATGAGCGCGTCGGACTCCGCCTCCGACAAGGCCCTGCACCCCTTCCTCGACCAGCTGGCCACCTCCGAGCTGTACCCCGTCGGCAAGACCTCCTGGGCGTCGGTCAGCGCGGCCGTGAAGCAGAACATCGGCCAGGCCGTCGCCCCCGGCGGCGACCCCGCCGGCGTCCTGACCCGCCTCCAGACGACGGCGACGGCGGCGGACAGCGGCGCGACGAACTGAGCGCCCTGTCGGACTGCACCGCTACGGTGGCCGCATGGAACTCGCCCCCCGCGAACGAGCCATCCTCGCCCTGGAGCGCCGCGGCTTCCCCGGCCCCGGCGCCAAGGAACGAGCGATACGCGAGGAACTGGGCCTGTCCCCGGTCCGCTACTACCAGCTCCTGAACGCACTGCTGGACGACGAGCGGGCGCTGGCGGCGGACCCGGTGACGGTCAACCGCCTGCGCCGGGTACGGGACTCCCGACGGACGGAGCGCTGAACCGGCTGTGCGGGGGCCCGGCGCCGGTGCCGGCCGGGGCGGGCGCGCCTGGCAGGGTGCCCGTCCAGCCGGCCGAGCCGGGTGGGTGGGCAAGCGGAGTCCCAGGAGTGAGTCCGGCCGAGCCTGGATAGTGTCGCTGTATGGACCCTCTGCCGATCCCGCGGACCCAGCCCGGCCGGGACGGACTCGCCGCGCTCCTGGCGAAGCCGTCCGCGGCGAGTGTCGGTCTGGACTTCGACGGCACACTGGCCCCCATCGTCGCCGACCCCGAGCAGGCCCGCGCCCACCCCGAGGCCGTACCCGCACTCGCCGCCCTGGCCCCCAAGGTGGCGTCCGTCGCCGTGATCACCGGCCGCCCCGCCGCCGTCGCGGTCCGCTACGGCGGCTTCGCCGGCGTGCCCGGCCTGGAGCACCTCACCGTCCTCGGCCACTACGGCGCCGAACGCTGGGACGCCGTCACCGCCACCGTCACCGCCCCGCCCCCGCACCCCGGCGTCGCGGCGGCCCGCGCCGAACTGCCGGGCGTGCTGGAGCGCGCCGGCGCCCGGCGCGGCACCTGGATCGAGGAGAAGGGCCGGGCGGTGGCGGTGCACACCCGCCGCGCCGACGACCCGCAGGCCGCGTTCGAGGCCCTGCGCGGCCCCCTCACCGACCTCGCCGCCCGCCACGGCCTGATCGTCGAACCCGGCCGCCTGGTCCTGGAGCTGCGCCCACCGGGCATGGACAAGGGCGTGGCCCTCACCGACCACGTCCGCAGGACCGGCGCCGAGTCCGTCCTCTACGCCGGCGACGACCTAGGCGACCTCCCGGCCTTCGCCGCCGTCGACGACCTCCGCGCCGAGGGCGTGCCCGGCCTCCTGGTCTGCAGCGGCAGCACGGAGGTCACCGAGCTGGCGGAACGCGCGGACATGGTGGTCGACGGCCCGGCCGGTGTCGTAGACCTACTGCGGACCCTCGCCGCTCAGCTGGACTGAAGCTCCTCCAGCGCTCGCAGCTGATCCAGGAACCACTGGGCCGGGGGAAGCGCGGTGGCCGCCGCCGCCAGCCTCTTGGTGCGGTCCGCCCGCTCCTCCGGCGGCAGGGACAGCGCCTCGTGCAGGGCCCGCGCGGTCTCCAGCACGTCGTAGGGGTTCACCACGAACGCGTTGGCGCCCAGCTCCTCGTACGCCCCGGCCTCACGCGACAGCACCAGCGCACACCCCTCGTCGGAGACGACCGGCACCTCCTTGGCGACCAGGTTCATGCCGTCCCGGATGGGGTTGACCAGCGCCACGTCGGCGAGCCGGTACGCGGCCAGGGAGCGGGCGAAGTCGTCCTTGACGTGTAGCACGACCGGCGTCCAACCGGGCGTGCCGTAGGCCGAGTTGATCTCCTCGGCCACCCGCTGCACCGCGGCCGTGTAGTCCCGGTACACGCCGAGGTCCTGCCGCGACGGATACGCGAACGCGAGATGCACCACCCGCTCCCGCCACTCGGGGTGCTCCTCCAGCAGCTGCCGGTACGCCAGCAGTCCGCGCACGATGTTCTTGGACAGCTCCGTGCGGTCGACGCGGACGACGGTCCTGCGGCCCTCGCCGATCTCCTCCCGCAGCGCCGCCATCCGCTCCTCCACGTCCGGCTGGTGCGCGCGGGCCCGCAGGAAGTCGGCGTCGGCGCCGAGGGAGTGCACGCCGATGTACGTACGACGACGTCCCTCGCGCAGGTGCTCGACGTGCCGGGCGGAGCCCGAGGGCCAGGCCACCAGGTAGCGCTCGGCGTCCAGCCCCTCCGCGCACCTCTGGAAGGCCGTCGCCCACCGCCGGGTCAGGAACGCCACCCGGTCCGCCCCGAGCATGCCCGCCATCAGCCGCTCGCGGATGTCCCCCGGGAGCAGCTCGAAGTAGTCGGGGGGCGCCCACGGGGTGTGCGAGAAATGGCCGATCCGCAGGTCGGGGCGGAGCCCGCGGAGCATCCCGGGCACCAGGCACAGGTGGTAGTCCTGCACCAGGACCGTCGCCCCCTCGGCCGCCGCCTCGGCCAGCGCCTCGGCGAACGCCCGGTTGTAGGCCTCGTACGACGCCCACTGCCGCCGGAACTCCGCGTCGAAGACCGGCTCCAGCGGGGTCTGGTACAGCATGTGGTGGACGAACCACAGTACCGAGTTGGCGATGCCGTTGTAGGCGTCGGAGTGCACGCTCGCGTCGATGTCGAGCATCCGCACCCGCTGCCCGCCGGTGTCCTCGTCCGGCAGCAGCCCGTCGCCCGCGCGCCGTACGGCCGCACGGTCCCCGTCGCCGAGCGCCGAGCACACCCACAGCGAGTCCGCGCCCGACCCGATGGCCGACAGCCCCGACACCAGCCCGCCGCCGCCCCGCTTGGCGTGCAGCGAGCCCTTCTCGTCCACCGCGTACGAAACCGGGCCGCGATTGGACGCGACCAGCACCCGAGCCTTCTCGGCAGCACCCTGCGTGGAAGCCATGGTCCTCAACCTAGCCCGGCCCGGAAACGCTCAAACGTACGGCCACGCCCGGCACGCCGCCGTATACGACCGGTTCACGCCACCTTGCGCTCGGCATATTCCGCGATTTCCACCATCGGCGGCCGTTCCTCGGTGTCCACCGAGTAGGTGCGCGGCTCGAAGCCGTCCTCGCCGCGCTCGAACTGGGTGAGGGTGGGGCGGATCAGATGGCCGCGGGCCAGCCGGAGCTGGGCCGTGCGGTAGATCGCCGCGGCCATCCGGCCCAGCGCCTGCCCGTCCTGGTGGCGGTGCTTGCGCACGCCCACGTCCACCTGGGCCAGCGCGTCGAGACCGACCAGGTGCAGGGCGTCCACCAGCATGCCCAGCTCCACGCCGTACCCGACCGGGAACGGCAGCTGCTCCAGCAGCGAGCGCCGGGCCGCGTACTCGCCGCCCAGCGGCTGCACGAATCCGGCCAGCTGCGGCCAGTGCATGTTCAGCAGCGGGCGGGCCATCAGCTCGGTGACCCGGCCGCCCTGGCCGGCGGTCCCGGCGAGCGGGCGGTCGTACATGCCCTTGACCAGGTCCACCCCTGGGTCGGTGAGCAGCGGGCCGACGATCCCGGAGACGAAGTCGGAGGAGAACTCCCTCAGGTCCGCGTCGATGAAGCAGACGATGTCGCCGCCGGTCACCAGCAGCGAGCGCCACAGCACCTCGCCCTTTCCGGGGACGGCGGGGATGCGGGGCAGGATCTCGTCCCGGTGGACGACCCGCGCGCCCGCGGCGGCGGCGACCTCCGAGGTGCGGTCGGTGGAGCCGGAGTCGACCACCACGATCTCGTCGACGAGCGGGACCCGCTCCACGAGGTCGTGCCGGATGACCGCGACGATGTCGCCGACCGTCTCCTCCTCGTTGAGCGCGGGCAGCACGACGGAGACCGACTGGCCCGTGCGCTGCTTGGCCGCCAGGATCTTGTGCAGCGGGCGATCGGTCACCGACCAGGAACGGGTGGCCAGCCAGCGCTCGACTTCTTCCAGCACAGTCAGCGGCTCCTCACGTGTCTCGCGGTTCGGACGACTATCTCAACTGTCCTGGCCTTCGGTTACAGTCTTGAACAACGTCGGTGACCATCGCATGTCGGGGTCGACCGCGCGCTCACAACTGCATACCGCTCATCCAGAGGGGCAGAGGGACACGGCCCGATGAAGCCCCGGCAACCCCCCTGAGTCGAACTCGTTCACGCGAGGCTCCCGGCCAGGGAAGGTGCCAAATCCGTCTCACGGCGAGATGCGTCGTGAGGAAGATGAGGAGAAAGGGCCTCGCCTCCATGGCTGTGCAGACAGTTGCAAGCTCCACCGATTCCACCGTCGACCTCGGTCCCGCCGCGGCCCTGAGCTGTCGCGAGTGCGGTCACCGCGTCCCCCTCGGCCCGGTGTTCGCCTGCGAGGAGTGTTTCGGCCCGCTGGAGATCGCCTACGACTTCTCCGCCTACGACACCGAAGAGCTGCGCCGCCGCATCGAGTCCGGCCCCGCGAACATCTGGCGGTACGCGCCGCTGCTGCCCGTCCCGGCCGACGTGGCCGACAAGCCGAACCTGAACCCGGGCTGGACCAAGCTCGTCAAGGCCGACAACCTCGCCGCCGAACTCGGCGTCACCGGCGGCCTGTTCGTCAAGGACGACTCCGGCAACCCGACCCACTCCTTCAAGGACCGCGTGGTCGCCCAGGCCCTGGAGGCCGCCCGCGCCTTCGGCTTCACCACCCTGTCCTGCTCCTCCACCGGCAACCTCGCCGGTGCCGTCGGCGCCGCCGCGGCCCGCGCCGGCTTCCGCTCCTGCGTGTTCATCCCGCACGACCTGGAGCAGGGCAAGGTCGTCATGGCCGCGGTCTACGGCGGCGAGCTGGTCGGCATCGAGGGCAACTACGACGACGTGAACCGCTTCTGCTCCGAGCTGATCGGCGACCCGGCCGGCGAGGGCTGGGGCTTCGTCAACGTCAACCTGCGGCCGTACTACGCGGAGGGCTCCAAGACCCTCGCGTACGAGATCTGCGAGCAGCTCGGCTGGCGGCTGCCCGACCAGATCGTGGTCCCGATCGCCTCCGGCTCCCAGCTCACGAAGATCGACAAGGGTCTGCAGGAGCTGATCAAGCTCGGTCTGGTCGAGGACAAGCCGTACAAGATCTTCGGTGCGCAGGCCGAGGGCTGCTCGCCGGTGTCCACCGCCTTCAAGGCGGGGCACGACGTCGTCCGGCCCCAGAAGCCGAACACCATCGCCAAGTCCCTCGCCATCGGCAACCCGGCCGACGGGCCGTACGTCCTGGACATCGCGCGCCGTACCGGCGGTGCCGTGGAGGACGTGACGGACGAGGAAGTCGTCGACGCCATCAAGCTGCTGGCCCGCACCGAGGGCATCTTCGCGGAGACGGCGGGCGGTGTGACCGTCGGCGTCACCCGCAAGCTGCTCAAGGACGGCGTCCTGGACCCGGCGAAGACCACGGTGGTCCTCAACACCGGCGACGGCCTGAAGACGCTGGACGCGGTGGCCGGTACCGGGCTGACCGCCACCATTCGGCCCACCCTGGAGTCCTTCCGAGACGCCGGTCTCGTCTGAGTCGTTGTTCGTCTGCGGGCCGCGGGGGCTGGTCGCGCAGTGCCCCGCGCCCCTTCCGGGCGCCCACCTTCACCGGAGGTCACAAGCATGAGCGTCACCGTCCGCATCCCCACCATCCTGCGCACCTACACCGGCGGTCAGGCCGAGGTCGCCGCCGAGGGCGCGACCCTCGCCGAGGTCATCGCCGACCTGGAGAAGAACCACACCGGCATCGCCGCGCGCGTCCTGGACGACCAGGGCAAGCTGCGCCGGTTCGTCAACGTCTACGTCAACGACGACGACGTCCGCTTCGAGCAGGGACTGGAGACGGCGACCCCCGACGGCGTCGGCGTCTCCATCATTCCGGCCGTCGCCGGCGGCTGATCGTTACCTTGGGTAACTTCAGTTACGTACTGTTCATCGAATTGCCTCCTCCGTGAGAGAAGCGGAGGAGGCAATTCTGCGTGATTGAGCGCGGTAGAGTTGGGGAACGCGCCCTCGGACCACCGGTCGGGGGCCCTGTATTCATGCCGCACGCCCGACAAGAAGTAGCCAAAGTGTGCGGGTTATATGCGGCTTTTGTGGGGGTTTCTGGAGCCCGACTTGCCCTGAAGTCAGGCGAATTCTCCGCACATTCCGGACCGTTCCCGTCCAGAATTCTCGTCCGATTGACCTGTTGCAGACGGCAGTTGGACAGATACATTCAGCCGCGGTCGACGCGTTCCGGCGCACGCCCCCGACCGATGGGGGGTGAGGTCTGACCCGGGTCCGCGAAGTGTGGATCTGTGCAAGGGCCAGTAATAGGGGAGTTAGGCATGGCTCAGGGCACCGTCAAGTGGTTCAACGCGGAGAAGGGGTACGGCTTCATCGCGGTCGACGGTGGTGCGGATGTTTTCGTCCACTACAGCGCGATCCAGATGGACGGTTACCGCACCCTGGAAGAGGGGCAGCGGGTCGACTTCGAGATCTCGCAGGGCCAGAAGGGCCCGCAGGCGGACATGGTCCGGCTGGCGACCAGCTGAAGCACGCGTCGACTGGCAGCGACGTTTTTCGTTCGTCTTCGAAGGGCTCGCACCTCGCTCGGGGTGCGGGCCCTTCGTCATGCCCGGGTCCCCGTGTCCGCGGGCGGCTGACGGGGGCGCCGTACGCCGTAGGCGCTTGCACTCGACCATGCCGAGTGCTAATCATTGGCGTTAGCACTCTGAAGGTGAGAGTGACAGTGAAGGACCGGGTCGGTGAGGCCCGCAGGCCGGGTGGGGCAAGGAACCACAAGGCCGGCGAGCCGTCCGTCGCGGGCGCGGGCGCGGTCCGAAGGAATCACCCCCAGTCCTGGAGGGACCACTTCACATGGCCAAGATCATCGCGTTCGACGAGGAGGCGCGGCGCGGCCTCGAGCGCGGCATGAACCAGCTCGCGGACGCCGTGAAGGTGACGCTCGGCCCCAAGGGCCGCAACGTCGTCCTCGAGAAGAAGTGGGGCGCCCCCACGATCACCAACGATGGTGTCTCCATCGCCAAGGAGATCGAGCTCGAGGACCCGTACGAGAAGATCGGCGCCGAGCTGGTCAAGGAAGTCGCCAAGAAGACGGACGACGTCGCCGGTGACGGTACGACCACCGCGACCGTGCTCGCCCAGGCCCTGGTCAAGGAAGGCCTGCGCAACGTCGCCGCCGGCGCCAACCCGATGGCCCTGAAGCGCGGTATCGAGAAGGCTGTCGAGGCCGTCTCCGCCGCCCTGCTGGAGCAGGCGAAGGACGTCGAGACCAAGGAGCAGATCGCCTCCACCGCGTCCATCTCCGCCGCCGACACCCAGATCGGCGAGCTGATCGCCGAGGCCATGGACAAGGTCGGCAAGGAAGGCGTCATCACCGTCGAGGAGAGCAACACCTTCGGTCTGGAGCTGGAGCTCACCGAGGGCATGCGCTTCGACAAGGGCTACATCTCCGCCTACTTCGCGACGGACATGGAGCGCATGGAGGCGTCGCTCGAGGACCCGTACATCCTCATCGCCAACTCCAAGATCAGCTCCGTCAAGGACCTGCTCCCGCTCCTGGAGAAGGTCATGCAGTCGGGCAAGCCGCTGCTGATCATCGCCGAGGACGTCGAGGGCGAGGCCCTGTCGACCCTGGTCGTCAACAAGATCCGCGGCACCTTCAAGTCCGTCGCCGTCAAGGCCCCGGGCTTCGGTGACCGCCGCAAGGCCATGCTCGGCGACATCGCCATCCTCACGGGCGGCGAGGTCATCTCCGAGGAGGTCGGCCTCAAGCTGGAGAACGCGACCCTGGACCTCCTGGGCCGCGCCCGCAAGGTCGTCATCACCAAGGACGAGACCACCATCGTCGACGGTGCCGGCTCCTCCGAGCAGGTCAACGGCCGCGTCAACCAGATCCGCGCCGAGATCGAGAACAGCGACTCGGACTACGACCGCGAGAAGCTGCAGGAGCGCCTGGCGAAGCTCGCCGGCGGTGTCGCGGTCATCAAGGCCGGTGCCGCCACCGAGGTGGAGCTCAAGGAGCGCAAGCACCGCATCGAGGACGCCGTCCGCAACGCCAAGGCGGCCGTCGAGGAGGGCATCGTCGCCGGTGGTGGCGTGGCCCTGCTGCAGGCCTCCCAGGTCTTCGAGAAGCTGGAGCTCGAGGGTGACGAGGCGACCGGCGCCAACGCCGTCCGCATCGCGCTCGAGGCCCCGCTGAAGCAGATCGCCGTCAACGCCGGCCTCGAGGGCGGCGTCGTGGTGGAGAAGGTCCGCGGCCTGACCCCGGGCCACGGCCTGAACGCCGCGACCGGCGAATACGTCGACCTGGTCGCCGAGGGCATCATCGACCCGGCGAAGGTGACCCGCTCTGCGCTGCAGAACGCCGCCTCCATCGCCGCGCTGTTCCTGACCACCGAGGCCGTCATCGCCGACAAGCCGGAGAAGGCCGCCGCGCCGGCCGGCGGCGGCATGCCGGGCGGTGACATGGACTTCTGATCCTCCCCGGATCACCTGTCCGTTCCGAGGGCGGCACTTCCAGCTTCCGGCTGGGGGTGCCGCCCTCGGGCGTTTTCAGTCGGCGTAGTACTCAGCTGTGGGGCCGCTTGAGGTGATCGACGAAAGCGGACCAGGCCGTGGGCCGGAACACGAGCTTCGGGCCGCGGGGGGTTTTGGAGTCGCGGACGGGGACGAGGGTGGGGAAGGCGTGGGTGACTTCCAGGCAGTCTCCGCCGCTGCCGCCGCTGTAGCTGGACTTGTGCCAGATTGCCGCGTCCAGGTCGTACTCAGGGATGGTCCTCATGCGCGTAATCCTGCGCCATCGCCTCGATGAGGGCCAGGGAGTTCTCCGGAGAGAGAGCGCAGGCCGTGAGGAGTTCGTATGTGAACCGCTGGTGCCGGACGAAGGTCGGGTCATCCTCCAGCCGTCCAGTGCCGACTCCCTCGAAGTACACCAGTGGAGGAGCGTCCTCGAAGTCCATCAGCTTGATGGATCCCTCCATCGCCGCGTGCGCCCCCGCGCCGAACGGCAGTACCTGCACGATGACACGCCCCCGGCGGGCCAAGTCGGCGATGTGACGGAGAGCTTCCGCCATCACCGCACGCCCACCCGTCACCCGACGCAGGGCCGCCTCGTCAATCACGGCCCACAACAACGGGTCTGTTGGATCGTCGAGGATGCGGGCACGCTCGATCCGGGCAGTCACCAGCTTGTCGATCTCGGCGTCCGGTGCCGTCGGCTGGTAAGCCCGGCACACGGCTCGTGCGTACGCCGGCTCCTGGAGCAGACCTGGGATGAGCAGCGGTGCGTACTGCCTGATCGACGTGGCGACAGCCTCGGCCTCCGCCGCCTCCGCAAAATGCTCGGGGTACTTCGACTTGGCGGCCGCCGCACAGTTCCGCTGGAAGAAATCCTCCGTCTCCAGCACCTCGTCCAGCATCCGCGCGAACTCCGGCTGCATCCGCCGCGTCCCCGCCTCCAGCTGCCCGATGAACGACCCGCTCACGAACAGCCGTTGGCCCAACTGCTCCTGGCTCAGCCCCTTCCGCTCCCGGGCGTGCCGTAACTCCGCGCCCAGCAAGGCGCGCGGCGATGACGACGGATCGAGGTTCTTCGGTCCTGCCATGGCAACTCCTGGTCTGACAGCAGAGGTTGTTGGGGCGCCCTCTCTGGCCAGGTTAGAGCGCTGACGGCCACGCTGTGTGGTGAACGCGAACACTCAGCGTGGAGGAATTGGCGCAATGGAGACGAAGGAAACGGCGGCGGACGAGCGGCCCGCCCGGAGTGCCGAGGAAGCGGTGGAGCGGCTGCGCGAAGCCCTGCGCGGCGTCGGGATCGTCCTGCCGTCGCTGCGGATCGACCCGGTGACCGGCGCCCACGGGCATCCGTACGCCTTGGTCGACCTGGGCCGCTGCAACATCGGCGTCGCCTCGAGGCTGGCGGCGGCCGTTCGCGCGCAGGGCGGTGCCGCGTGAGCCGTGCACCCGTGTACGCCGTGGACCTGCGCAGCGGGCGGATCGGCGAGGTCATGGGGCGCGTGGGCGGGTATGTCCAGCTCCGGCCCATCGGCGGTGGCCGGGAGTGGGACTGTCCGCCGGGGGAGCTGGGGGAGGCGCCGCCGGACGAGGTGCTGCGGGAGCGGGTGCGGCGACTGAACCGGAACAGTGTGAGCGGCGTCACGTAAAGGCTTCCTTCGGTGCGGAATGTGGGGCGGTGCATAGGCGATTACTTAAGGAGCTGCAACAATGCGTGCACACATACCGTCCGGTTAATCCAGTCACTCAGAGGAGCCCCCCACGTGACCGCCACGACGCCCGCCTCCCGCGCGGCCCAGGTCCTGTCCCGTCCGATCGCCCTCAACGGTCTCACCGTCCCCAACCGGATCGTGATGGCGCCGATGACGCGCATGTTCTCCCCGGACGGCATCCCCGGCGAGGACGTGCGCTCGTACTACTCCCGCCGGGCCGCCGCCGGGGTCGGTCTGATCGTCACCGAGGGCACGTACGTGGGCCACGAGTCGGCCGGCAACAGCGCGCGCGTGCCCCGGTTCCACGGCGAGGAGCGGCTGGCGGGCTGGGCGAAGGTCGCCGAGGACGTGCACGCGGCCGGCGGCACGATCGTCCCGCAGCTGTGGCACATCGGCATGGTCCGCAAGGACGGCGACGCCCCGTACCCGGACGCCCCCGCGGTGGGCCCGTCCGGCCTGGTGACGGCGGACGCCGAGCCCACCGGCAAGGCCATGACCCAGAAGGACCTCGACGACGTCATCGCCGCGTTCGCCCGGGCCGCCGCGGACGCCGAGCGCATCGGCTTCGACGGCGTGGAGCTCCACGGCGCTCACGGTTACCTCCTCGACCAGTTCCTGTGGGAGGGCACCAACCGCCGCACCGACGCCTACGGCGGCGACCCGGTGGCCCGCACCCAGTTCTCCGCGGAGATCGTGGCGGCGGTCCGCGAGGCGGTCTCCCCCGAGTTCCCGATCATCTTCCGCTACTCGCAGTGGAAGCAGCAGGACTACACCGCCCGTCTGGCCGAGACCCCCGAGGAGCTGGAGGCGATCCTCACTCCCCTGGCAGCGGCCGGCGTCGACGTCTTCCACGCCTCCACCCGCCGCTACTGGCTGCCGGAGTTCGACGGTTCGGACCTGAACCTGGCCGGCTGGACGAAGAAGCTGACCGGCAAGCAGGTCATCACCGTCGGTTCGGTCGGCCTCGACGGCGAGTTCCTGGGCGCCTTCCAGGGGCAGGGCTCCGAGGTCAAGGGCATCGACAACCTCCTCGACCGCCTGGAAGCCGACGAGTTCGACATGGTCGCCGTCGGCCGCGCGCTGCTCCAGGACCCGGAGTGGGCGGCCAAGGTGCTCGCCGACCGCTTCGACGAGCTGAAGCCGTACGACGCGGCCTCGCTGAAGACGCTCAGCTGAAACGCCTGAGGCCTACAGGTTGCCCATGGGCTCGATGTCGACGTGCACGGGTGTGCCCCACACCCGTAGCACCTCGTAGTCGGTGAACTCGTGCACGAGCCGGTAGGCCATCGCGGGCCGCGACCCGCGCCGCTGGGCGGCGAGATACGCCTCCGCCTCCCGCCGATCCCTCCTCGGCGTCCCGCACAACTGCCACTCCTGCCCGTTCCACGCCTCCGGCAGCCACCGCTGCTGCGGCTGAGGCCGGTCGCCTCGGACCCCGTAACGGGAGGGCGCGGTGGCGACGGGTGCGGGTTCGGACCTCGCGCCCTGGAACTCCGACCGGCGGGCGGCCCGGCGCCGGGTCTCACAGAGCAGACACAGATCGGGCGCGCTCTCGTCGACGGGCCCCTGCGGATGTTCGGGACACCGGGTGCTGGGCGCGCCGCTCCCGACGCTCTCCTCCACGAGGTCGAGCGCCCGACGCAGATCCGCCTTGACCTCGTGCAGCCGGGCGTCCGGGGTGTCGGCGGTCAACGCCTCCCCGTGCTCCCCGAGCACCCGGAGGGCCCTTCCCAGAGCGGCGAGCTGGGCGTGATTCATGGCAGCCTGCGCAGTCCTTGAGTTCCTCGGCGTCCCCCAAGGGTACGAGAGCGACCGGCAAAGCGGCCGACTCGACGGGGTCGGGCCCTTGGGCGGGGCTCGTCAGTTCACGTCGACGAAGTCGCCCGTGGCCTTGGCGGCGGGCGTGGTGCTCGTGCCCGTGAAGTAGTAGCGCCAGTAGCCGTCGGCGGAGGCGGTGACCGTGGTCCTCAGATTGCCGCTGCCGTCCGTGTTCACGGTCTTGACGGTGCTGTACGTGCTGCTGCCGGCCTTGCGGAACTGCAGCTCGACCGGCTGTCCGGCGTACCCGTGATAGAGGTGGTCCTCCCAGTTCGCCCTGCTCAGCTTGCCCGTGACGGTGATCGTCCGGCCCTTGGCGACCGGCTCCGGCGAGGCGTTGACCGTGAGCTTGGAGTAGCGCTGCACGTGGAAGGTGCCGAGATTCGTCCGCTTCGCCGAGTCGCCGTCCTTGGCCTTCGCGTACGCGCCGAAGTGCCAGGTGCCCGCGAAGGCGTTGTAGTGCAGGTCGTACTCGGGGACGACGGTGTACGTCGACGTGCAGGTGACCGTGGTCCCCGACGTGCACGTGGTCTCGCTGGGCGAGTCCTGGGTCCAGAAGGCGTCGGGGTCGCTCCAGGTGCCGTGGTACAGGTACGTCTGCCCGGAGGCTATGCCGGCCGGGTCGGAGGCCGTGAACGTGACCTTGAAGGTCACCTTGTTCGTCGTGCCGACGGCGACGTCCTTGCCACCGTTCACCACCACGTTCGAGACCTGGGTGTCGCCCACCACCGTGTCCGCGTGAGCGGCCGGAACGGTGAGGGCGATGAGTGCCAGCGCGCCGGACGAAGCGGCACCGATGGCGAGTCTGCGCATGTGTTCCCTCAGGAAATGTGGCCTGTCGCCCAAGTAGGCGTCTGGCGGGTGAACGAACTGTAAAGGATGGCCTCTGCCTGGGGGAGCCGTAGGGTGTGCCCGTGCTGCCGAACCGGTTGGTCGACGTCCTTCATCGCTTCAATGCCGCCCACCCATGGGACCACAACGCGCACTATCACCCCTGGCTGGTACGGCAGTTGCCCCGGCGGTTCCGTGCCGCGCTGGACGTGGGGTGCGGGAGCGGGGACCTGGTTCGGTTGCTGGCTCGGCGGGCGGAGTCGGTCGTCGGGGTGGACGCCGATCCGGAGATTCTCGGCAAGGCGCGTCAGCTGACGGCTCCCGACGCCGCCGTCATCTACCGGCTCGCCTCCGCCCCCGACGGTCTTCCGTCCGGCCCTTTCGACGTCATCACCTGTGTGGCCGTACTCCATCACCTGCCCTTCGCCGACATCCTCGACCGGCTCAAGAAGGGGCTGGCTCCCGGTGGAATCCTCGTCGTCGTCGGCTGCGCGCGGGCCGACAGCCCGCTCGACCACGCGCTCGGGCTGGTCGCCGTACCGCTGAACGCGGCGACCGGGTGGGTGAAGAATCGCGGGCGGGCGGTCACCCGGAGGCCCGTGTCCATGACCGCGCCCACCCGCGAGCCCGGGATGAGCTACGGCGAGGTCGAGCGGGAGGCTCGCCGGCTGCTTCCCGGGGCCCGGTTCCGGCGGCGGCTCTTCTGGCGTTACACGCTGGTCTGGCGGGCTGCGTGAGGCCCGTCCCTCAGCGGCCGTGATGGATCAGGCTGCCCTTGCCGCACCTGGGCAAGGGGTTGCCCAGCGGAAGCGGGGACACGGACTTCACCACGGGGACGACGACGAGGTCGCCCGCACAGGTCGCGGTGTCCGTGGCGGTCCAGTGGTCGTCGGCGTGCGCGGGGGCGGCCAGGGTGGCCGCGGAGGCGGCCGTGAGGGCGGCCGTGGCCAGGAGCTTCATCTTCTTCATGCCGGGGGAACGACCCGCCCCGGCATGGCGTCACGCCGGTGCCGCCACACGGGGCCGCGCGGGAGGCCGAAGAGGTACGTCGCCGCGAAGCCGACCGCGTAAGCCGTCAACAGGCCGCCTGCGTAGATCGCCGCCGCCGGGCCCACACCCCGGTTCCCCGTCAGCAGCGGGAACAGCGCCCAGCCCGACGGGCCGATCGCCGTCGCGCCCACCTTCGTGCCGAGCATCGCGAAGAAGCCGACGAACGCCCCGCCCGCCGCCCCGCCCGCGCAGGCGGTCAGGAACGGGCGACCCAGCGGCAGGGACACCCCGTAGATCAGCGGCTCGCCGACGCCCAGCAGCCCGGCCGGGAGCGCCGAGCGGATCGTCGCACGCAGGGAGGCCGTGGGGAGGGAGACGTCGTGGCGCGTGCGGACGTACACCGCGAGCGCCGCGCCGACCTGGCCCGCGCCCGCCATGGCCAGCAGGGGGAGCAGGACGGTGTAGCCCTGTTGCTCGATGAGGGTGGTGTGGATGGGGATGAGCGCCTGGTGCAGGCCCAGCATGACCAGGGGGAGGAAGAGGCCCCCGAGCAGAAGTCCGGCGGCCGCACCGGTGGTGGCCAGCAGCCAGTCGGCCGCCGTGCCGATCGCCGTCGCCACCGCGCCGGCCGCGTACATCAGGCCGTACAGCGTCACCAGGCCGGAGACGAGGACCGTCGCGGTCGGGGTCAGCAGGACGTCCAGCGCGCCCGGCACCCGGCCCCGCACCCACTTCTCCACCCGGGTCGCCAGCAGTGCCGCCGCCAGCGCGCCGAGGACCCCGCCCTGCCCGGGGGCGAGGTGTGTCCCGAACACCGTCACCTTCGCCACGCCCGGATACACGACCACCGCCGCCACCGCGCCGCCCAGCACGGGCGTGCCGCCGAACTCCCGCGCCGTGTTGTGGCCGACGAACACGGCGATCACGGCCAGGAACGCGGAGGCGATCGCGGAGAGGGCCGGAGTCAGGGCCGGCAGCCGGCCGGTGTTCAGCAGGAGGCCGTTCAGGCCGGCCAGGACGCCGCAGCCGATCAGGGCGGGGATGAGCGGGACGAAGACGTTCGCGACCCGGCGCAGGGCCGTCCTGAACGGTCCCCGCGCCTTCAACCCCGCCTCCGCAGAGCCGGTTCGACCCGTGGCGCCGACCCGCGCCGCCACCTCCTGCGTGACCTCGTCGACCACTCCGGGCCCGAGCACGATCTGCCGGGTGGGCCCGTCGGACACCACCCCCAGCACCCCGGGCAGCGCCCGCAGCCCCTCCTCGTCCACCGCCGTCGGGTCGGCGAGGGTCAGCCGGAGGCGGGTCATGCAGTGGGCCACGGAGGTGATGTTGGCCGGGCCGCCGACCCGGTGGAGGATGGCGGTCGCGGCGGAGGCGGGGTCGTTGCGCACGCCCCGAGCGTGCGGGTCAGCGGGCCGCGTGCGCCAGCGCGGCACGCAGATGGCCGCCGGACTCCTCCAGAAGGCGGGCCGCCGTCGGGCCGTCGACCTCGGCGAGGAGGGCGAGGATCGCGTTCTTCACCTCGCCGCCGGACTCGGTGAGGGCCTTCTCGATCTCCTCGTCCGAGGCGCCCGTGGCCAGGGACACGATCCGGCGGGAGCGGGCCCGCAGCTTGTCGTTGGACGCCCGCACGTCGACCATCAGGTTCCCGTAGGTCTTGCCCAGCCGGATCATCGTGATCGTCGAGAGCATGTTGAGGACCAGCTTCTGGGCCGTGCCCGCCTTCAGGCGGGTGGAGCCGGTGATCAGTTCGGGGCCGACCACCACCTCGATGCCGTGCTCGGCCGCCGCCGCGAGCGCGCTGTGCTCGTTGCAGGCCAGGCCGACGGTCAGGGCGCCCAGGGCGCGGGCGTGCTCGACGGCGCCGATCGCGTAGGGGGTGCGGCCGGAGGCGGAGACGCCCACAACGGTGTCGTCGGGGGTGAGCCCCAGCGCGTCCAGGTCCCGGCGGGCCAGTTCCGCCGAGTCCTCCGCGCCCTCGACGGAGGTCACCATCGCCTCCGGGCCGCCCGCGATCAGGCCGACGACCTGCGCGGGGTCGGTGTTGAAGGTGGGCGGGCACTCGGAGGCGTCCAGGACGCCGAGCCGGCCGGCGGTGCCCGCGCCGGCGTAGATCAGCCGGCCGCCGCGAGCCATGCGAGCGTCGACGGCGTCGATGGCGGCGGCGATCCGGGGCAACTGCGCCGCCACGGCGGCGGGCACACCCGCGTCCTCGGCGTTCATCAGGCGGGCGATGTCGAGGGTGGGAAGGCGGTCGATGTCGGCGAGCTCGGGCCGGAAGGCTTCGGTGGTCAGGGAAGCCAACTGCTGACGCAGGTCATGGGAGGTCATGGGGGTGCGGCTCTCTCAGGTCTGGGTGCCGTTGCGCGTCCTGTTACTCACCCGGGGTGTCACTCGTCCGGACCGTCCGGAGTGTCACTCACCTGGGCCTGGTGCGATGCCGGTGGGCCAGCGCCTCGTACGACGCGGCCAGCGCGGGTGCCGCCGTCTCGTACGTACGTTGGGCCACTCCCACGAACAGGCAGTCCACCACGAGCAGTTGACTGGTCCGCGAGGACATCGCGGCCGGCCGCAGCTCGCTCTCCCGTGAGGTGGACGTGGTCAGTACGTGGTCGGCGTACTGGGTGACCGGCGAGTCCGGCCGGCCGGTGATGGCCACGGTCGTGGCCCCGTGCTCGAAGGCGACCCGCAGCGGCTCGATGACGTCCCCCGTCGAGCCGGAGTGGGTGATCGCGATCGCCACGTCACCCGAGCGGAGCTGCACCGCGTTGGTCACGGCGAGGTGCGGATCGCTGTGGGCGTGGGCTATGAGGCCTATGCGGAGCAGCTTCTGGGTGAGGTCCTGGGCGACGAGCCCGGACGCCCCTATGCCGTACACGTCGGTGCGCCGGGCGCCGGCCAGTGCGCCCACCGCGGCGGCGAGCTGGACGGTGTCGAGCCCGGCGGCCGTGTCCGCGAGGGTCTGCTGCTCCTCGTAGGCCAGCTTGGTGACGACGTCGGCGATGGGGTCGTCCACCGCGATGTCGGTCGTGATCGCCGGCGCCCGGCCCGACTGCTGCTGCGCGGCGAGCCCGGCGAGGGCCAGACGCAGATCGCGGTAGCCGGGGTAGCCCAGGATGCGGGCGGTGCGGACGACCGTGGCCTCGCTGGTGCCGGTGAGCTCGGCGAGGCCGGTGACCGTGAGGGCGGCGCAGCCGGCCGGGTCGCTCGCGACGGCCTCCGCGACGCGCTGCATGGAGCGGGTCATGGAGGGGGCGAGGGTGCGCACCTTGGCGGCGAGGGATCCGCCCGGACTGCCGAAAATTTCCTTCACGTCCTGGGTCACAGATGAAAGATATTTTCGGTTCGGTGTTGTGGTCAAGAGTGCGCACAATGGGTGTTATGGAGCCCATCAGTCCCCTTGAACAGGCGCTGCACGCCGCCCGAGCCCTCGTGCTCGCCGATCTGATCGCAGGCGAGGTCGCGGAGGCGGACGTGGTCTCGCTGGTCGAGGACTCCGTCGTGGAGCGCCGCTGGTGGGTGGAGCAGTGGCCGGAGGGCGCGTCCTATGTCGCCGGGCTGATCGCCCAGGACGTGCAGGACGCGCTGCTGGACCGGTACGGCCGCTGGCCGCTGTGCCCGGTGTGCCCCTCCGGCGACCCGCACGCGCTGGACGTGGAGCCCGAGCTGGGCCCCCACCCGCACTGGGTGTGCCACAAGGCGGGCGTGAAGGTCGCGGCCGTGGGATCCCTGGGCTCGGCCACGGGCGGAATGGCCTCGTCGTGACGCTGTACATCGACCCGCCCGCCTGGCCGGGGCACGGCCGTATGTGGTCACACCTGGTCAGCGATGTGTCGTACGACGAACTCCACACGTTCGCCGACGGGCTGGGCGTGCCGAGGCGCGCCTTCGAGCGCGACCACTACGACGTTCCCTCGCACCGGTACGCGGAGGCGGTCGCGGCCGGAGCGGTGGAGGTCAGCAGCCGCGACGTGGTGCGGCTGCTGCGGGAATCCGGGCTGCGCAGGCCCAAGGGGCTGGTGCGGCGGGGGGTTTCCTAGTCCCCGACCCAAGCCGTGTGACCCCGAGGTGCCTTTTCAGCCGCGCAGCTCGTAGTGGAGCAGTCCGGAGGCCGGCTCGGTGCCGTCCTCGCCGCTCACCGGGACGAACCCGGCCCGGGTGACCACCGCCTGCGAGGGCGTGTTGTCCCGCTCGACGGTCGCGAAGAGCGAGCCGACGTCGTCCCGGGCCAGCGCCCAGTCCGCCAGCGCGCGCAGGGCCTCCGTGGCGTACCCCTGCCCCCGGGCGCCCTCGACCAGGTCGTAGCCGATCTCCACCCGGCCGTCCTCGTCCGGGACGCCGTGGAAGCCGAGGCCGCCGATCGCGCGGCCGTCCTCGTGCCGTACGAGCACGAAGACCCCGAACTCCGGGCGGTGCACGCCGCCTTCGTACGCCTTCATCAGGAAGGAGGCGGCCTCCCGGGTGCCCTCGTACGGGCCGCCGTCGAGCCAGGTGAAGCCGCCGTCGCCGCCCAGGCGCAGATCGTGGGCGGCGGCCGGGCGCAGACCGGTCAGGGTGAAGCGCCCGGCCGGGATGACGAGGTTGTTCATCCAGCGCCATTCGGTGATCGGGGCGCGGCCGGGCAGCTCGCCGCGGCCGGTGGCCCACAGCAGGGTCGGCCACGGGGCGGGGCCGGGCTGGACGTGCGGGAAGAGGCAGGCCAGGAGCGCTTCGACGAGCTCGGCCGGCGGCTCGTAGGGGATGTCCAGCCCCTCGGCCATGTCGTGGGTGTGCAGCAGCACCTCGGCGATGCCCATCGCGGCGAAGCCCTGGGCGTCGGCGCTGCGGAAGGGGTAGGGGTGGAAGGCGCGGACGCCGGGCGGGGCGGTGCGGACGGCGGCGGCGAGCAGCGCGCCGGTCGTCTCGACGACGTGCAGCAGGCCCGCGTTGTCGGTGCCCTCGTCGAGGGTGAGCTCGAAGGGGAGGTAGGCGTCCTGCGCGCGTCCGGCCAGGTTGGCGGCGTAGGCGATCAGGTCGTCGGCGACATGGACGGCGGTGGCGTGGCAGTCCCACTCCAGCCGCCCGGCCCGTACCGCCCGCCAGTCCCGGTCCACCGCCGTGCGCAGTGCCGCCGTGCAGCCCGCCACGGCCTCGGTCACATGGTCCCCGTTTATCGGTCGCATGGGCGAACCCTAGGGGGCCGGTCCCCTCAGGTCGACAGCATTTCCAGCTCGGAGGCGAGGTTGTAGCGGGCGGTGGCCTCCCAGTTCTCCTGGCCGTAGGGAGTGCGGAACAGCCGTGGGAGGGCGAGGAGTTGGCACAGGACGGCGGAACGGCCCTCCCTGAAGGCTTCGTTGGGCACAAAGTGGTACTCCTCGCGCACCTCGGCGGTGTAGACGGCGTACGCCGACGGGGGCGCGGCCAGGATCGCGAGGTCGGCGTCGCACAGCACCTGGCCGTCGCGGTCGCCGTCGGCCGGGTCGTGCGTGAAGGTGAGCCGGACCAGCCGGGCCACCTCGGCCGTCCTCGCGTCCGGCACACCCGCCTCGGGCAGGGCGCGCTCGGCGAGCCGCGCCGAGCGCTCCTCGTTCTCGGACCGCTCCGGGAGGTAGACGGCGTCGTGGAACCAGGCGGCCAGGCGCACGACGTCCGGGTCGGCGGCGTACCTCTCCAGTACGTCGATGTGGTCGAGGACCGCGGTGAGGTGGGCCACCGTGTGGTACCGGCGCTGCGGCTCCTGCCAGCGGGCGAGCAGGTCGTCGGCGTACGGCGCGGGATCCGGGCCGCCGCCGGGGGCACGGGCGGCTTCCAGCGCACGGGCGAAACGGAGGCGCAGGGCATCGAGGTCGGCCATGGGCCCATTCTTCCGCGACGCGCGCCGTCGTTCTGCCGTGAGGCGTGCGGTCGGCGTCCTAGCGTGGCCCCTATGACTGACGTACAGGAAGTACGAGACCCCGAACTCCCCGGCCGGCTGCTCGCTCTGGAGCGCGACGCCCTCATACCGCTGCTGCGGGCGCGTCCGGACGCGGACTTCGCGCTGCCGACCGCCGCGTGTCCGGGGTGGTCGGTGCGGGACGTGCTGGCGCACTGTTCGGCCGCGTTGACGCGGGTCGTGGAGAGCCGGTTCGAGAAGGGCGTGTTCTCGCCCGAGTCCAACGACCGGGACATCGCCGAGCGGGCCGAGTGGTCGAACGCGCGGGTCGTGGACGAGTTGGAGCGCGGGATGACCGAGGCCGGGCCGGTGATCGCCAGGGCGGGCGGGGTGCTCGACATGATCGCGCTGGGGGAGTGGGTGCACGCCGGTGACGTGCGCGAGGTCTTCGGCGCGCCGGGGGCGTACGCGGGGGCCGGGCTGCCGGACGCGCTGACGCTGCTCGTCCGGATCACCCGTGAGAAGGAGCACCTGCCCCTGCACGCCGACCTGGACGACGTGGACGAGCCGCTGCGGCTCGGGGCGGCGGTGGCGGGCGGCCCGCCCGCGCGCTACATCGGCGACGCGCCCACGCTCGTCCGGCTGTACGCGGGGCGGCCGGTGAACGGGAGCGGATACGAGCTGGCCGGCGCGCGGGAGGGGGAACTCAACATCTTCGGGTGAAGGGCGCCCCCGCACAGGCGTAGTCTTGGAATTGGACTAGACCTGTAGGGACCGATGGACGAATGGGGTGCCATGAGCAAGCGTGCAGTCCTGGAGGTGATCGCGCTCGACGTGGACGACGCGGTCGCCGCCCAGGCCGGAGGCGCGGACCGGCTGGAGCTGGTCACCGACATGGCGGCCGACGGGCTCAGCCCCGCGCCCGCCACCGTCGCCGGGATCCGGGCCGCCGTCGACATCGACCTGCGCGTGATGCTCCGCCTCGCGGACGGGTTCGCGGCCGGTGACGTGGACCGTCTGGTCCGGGTGGCCGGCGACCTGCGCGAGGCCGGCGCCGACCAGTTCGTCCTCGGGTTCCTCGACGGGGGCGGCTGGGCGGACCTGGCCGCCGTCGAGCGGGTGGTCGGCGTGCTGGACGGCTGCGCCTGGACGTTCCACCGGGCGATCGACCGCGCCGCCGACCGCGACGCCCTGCGCAAGCAGCTCGCCGACCTGCCCGGCCTCGACACCTACCTCACCGCGGGCGCCGCCGGCGGGGTCGACGAGGGTCTGCCGACCCTGGTCGCGGAGGCGGGCCGGCGGGGCGAGCCGGGGTACGGCCAGACCCTCCTGGTCGGCGGCGGCCTGCGGCTGGAACACGTGCCGCGGCTGCGGGCCGCCGGCATCGACGCCTTCCACATCGGCGGCGCGGCGCGGCCCTCCGGGTGGCAGGGGCCGGTTTCCGAGGGGGCCGTGGCCGAGTGGCGCAGGGCGCTGGACGGGGAGTAGGACGGCCCCCGTCCAGCGTCGTCACGCGGTCGCGAGCGCGACGAGGACGAAGAGGAACACCAGGCAGAAGCCGGTGAGCGGGACCAGGCCGATCATTCCGGCCGGGCGCCGCAGGACCGGGCGGCCCGGGTCCAGGCCGGGGCCGAAGGCGGCCGTCGGCGCGGGGAGCTTCCGGATCCTGGACAGGGTGAAGAGGTTGATCAGCAGCGTGATGGGCGTGATGATCATCGACGCCGGACCCCACCAGCCCTGCACCATCGTGTCCGACTGCATCTTCCGGAAGACGGCGAGCGCGCAGGTCTGGCAGAAGGTGCCCTTCCGCCACAGGTTCCGCATCACGATCAGCATGCCCTGATGGCCGCGGATCGTCACCCGTGCGGCGGGCGCGGCTCCGCACACGTCGCACCCGGGGCCCGAGGGCGAGGGGACGGCGGCGGACGGGTAGGCACCGGGGGCCTGCTGGTATGGAGCGGCCTGGCCGTAGCCGGCGGGCGCCGGCTGGGGCGGGTACGGCGCCGGGGCCTGCTGATAGGGGCCGGGCGCCGGCTGCTGGTATGCCCCGGGCGCCTGTGCGTACGGTCCAGGCGCCTGCGGGTACGGCCCAGGCGCCTGCGGGTACGGGCCAGGCGCCTGCTGGTACGGGCCCGGCTGCTGCGCGTACGACCCTGGAGTCTGCGGGTAGCCGGGATGCGGGGACGGCGGTGTGCTCAACGAAGGCCTTTCCACGGGGACGTGCCGGAACGGCACGACACCCTAGCCGCGTGCCGTCAGGCCAACTGAGGCGGTACCGCTGCCGCGTGGGTCACGATCAGGCCCGACACCGCACGCGTGAGCGCCACGTACAGCCGGCGCAGTCCCGTGCGCTCGTCCGGCTCGCCGTCCACCACCGCCTGCGGCTCGTCCAGGACCACGTAGTCGTACTCCAGACCCTTGGCCAGGGACGCCGGAACCAGGGTGAGGCGGGCCTCCTGGGTGGTCTCCTCGCCGGGGGCGAGGTACGGCAGGCCCGCGGCCGTCAGCGCCTCGGCCAGGACGGGGACACGGGCGTCGGCGGCGATCAGGCCGGTCGACCCCTCGTTGCGCAGCAACTCCTCACAGGCGGCGACGACTTCGGACGTCTCCGTGACCGTGCGGATCTCGAAGAAGCCGGGGTTCTCCCGGACGGAGACCACGGGGGTGAGGCCGGGGGCGATGTGCGGGAGGAGGCGGGAGGCGTAGGCGATGACGTCCGTGGGGACGCGGAAACCGGCCGTCAGCTCCTCGATCACCCCCTCACGCTTGCCGAGATGGGCCAGCGCCTCGTCCCAGCTGCGGGTCGCCCAGGGGGTCGTGCCCTGCGCCAGGTCGCCCAGTACCGTCGCGCTGCCCGTCGTGCAGCGGCGGCCGACGGCCCGGTACTGCATGGGGGACAGGTCCTGCGCCTCGTCGAGGACGACATGGCCGAGTGAGTGCGTGCGCTGGATCAGATCGGCAGCCTCGTCGATCAGCACCGCGTCCGCGGCGGACCACTTCGCCGACTTCACGCTGCGCACCGGTTTGGCCCACAGGATCGTCTTCTGCTCGTCCTCGTCCAGGACCCCGGCGGCGTGCTCGGCGAGGAAGTCCGCGTCCGTCAGCAGGCGCAGCACGAGCTTCGCCGGGTCCACGGCCGGCCAGATCTCCTTCACGGCCGCCTTCACCGCGCTGTTGCGGGCCACCGCGTCCTGCACCCGGTCGTCCGGCGCCTCGCCCGAGCGCTCCATCTGCACCAGCACCGCGTGCGCGATCCGCTGCGGCAGGGCCTCGCGGGCGGCGCCGTAACGGATGTCCCGCTGGAGCAACTCCCGGACGATTTCCTCCAGTTCGTACGACGGCACCCGCCAGCGCCGGGAGCCGCGCACCACCACGACCGCCTCCGTCGGCATGGTCACATGCGCGTACAGGGCCCGGCGCAGCACCTCGGCCATCCGGGCGTCGCCCTTGATCACGGCGGCGGCCGCGTCGTCGGCGCCGCGCACCTCGACGTGCGCGACCAGGTCGTCCACGGTGGCCTGCCGCACGGTCAGCTCGCCCAGCGCGGGGAGGACTTGCTCGATGTAGTGCAGGAAGGACTTGTTCGGCCCGATCACCAGGGTGCCGGTGCGGGCGAGCCGCTCGCGGTGGGCGTAGAGGAGGTAGGCGACCCGGTGCAGGCCGACGGCGGTCTTTCCGGTGCCGGGGCCGCCCTGGACGCAGACCGTGCCGGACAGACCGGAGCGGACGATCTCGTCCTGCTCGGGCTGGATGGTGGCGACGATGTCCCGCATGGGGCCGACACGCGGCCGCTCGATCTCCTGCTGGAGCAGCTTGCTGGCGGTGGCCGCCTCGGCCGGGTCGGAGAGGTGCTCGTCCTCGTACGCCGTGAGGTCGCCGCCGGTGTAGCCGAAGCGGCGGCGCAGCCCGACGTCCATCGGGTCCTTCTTGGACGCCCGGTAGAACGGCTGCGAGACCGGGGCGCGCCAGTCGATGACCATGGGGTCGCCGTCGGCGTCGTGCACATGCCGCCGCCCGATGTAGAAACGCTCGCCCTCGGCGCCCTCGGCCTGGTCCGCGCGCGGCGCGTGCAGGTAGTCCAGCCGGCCGAAGAACAGCGGGGTGTCGCTGAGGTCGGCCAGTGCCTTGATCCGCTCGTCGATCTGGCGGGACAGCACTTCGGCGTTGACCCAGTTCGCGGTGACGTCGCGGATGTCCAGCGACTCCACGTCCTCGCGCATGGCGCGCAGTGCGGCGCGGGAGGCGGCGAGGTGGGAGCGCTCTCGGGCGAGTGGGTCGTCGGCGGGCGTGGACGTGGACACGGGGGTGCCTCCGGTGGACCTGCTGGGTGACTACGACGAAGCCGCCCGGTTTCCGACCGGGCGACGGCACTCCGCGGAGGGGAGGCGGGCAAGAGCGGAGATTCTAGGCGAGAACGCGCGGCGGGGGCCAACGGTTTTTTCCGCCCGCCCTTTTCCGGCCCCTAGGGGACGCGCCGCCTCCGAAGTAGGGGCCGCGGTCCACCCGTAGATCTACACGGAGCCGTCCGGGATTGGCTCTGGAGACCGATGCGGGTCTTATGCCCGGCGATCCACCATGGAGACATGAGCGCAGCAACCGTCTCCCCAGGCCCTGTCCCACCGCCGACCGGCGCCACAGCCGTGGACGGCCCGCATCACCACTGGCTGGGCAACGCCCTCCGCGCGATCAAGGTGTTCGCGGAGGCCGCGTTCGGCGTGGTCATCCTCGGCGAGTACGGCGAGGAAGCGGGCGTACGCCGCAAGTAACCGCACAGGCTTCACCCGAGACCTACCCGCCCTTCGCGGCGATCCCGTTCGTCCCGGCCGGCTGGCTGCCCGTCCCGGCCCTGAAGGCCGCCTTCCTCGCGGGCAACGCGCTCCTGCTCGCGGCCCTGATCGTCCTCTCGGCCCGTCTCGCGGGCAGAGCGGTCTCCTGAGCATCCCCACCGGCATCGAACCGACCCGGCGCTGTTCGTTGCGTACCTGCTCCTGCGGGGCCACCGCCGGGCCTCGCCTGGGCGCTCCCGGCGGTGGTGGCCGCGGTCCTGCTCGCCGAGGGCCGCATCCGCCTCGCGGCCCTCACGATCGCGGCCTTCGCGGTCACGGCCTTCAGGCCCGCACCCTCTGGCTGGTCCCCCCCACGAGGCCGACCACGACCTGCACCCGCCCTGGTGGCAACAGCCACCGGCCTCGCCGTATCCCACTGCTGGGGCCGGTGCTGATCGCGGCGGTGGCGCTCCGGGCGGTTCAGCCGGTGCTGTCCTCCGCCAGGATCTCGTCCGCGTCAACGATCCGGTAGGCGTAGCCCTGTTCGGCCAGGAAGCGCTGGCGGTGGGCGGCGAAGTCCTGGTCGATGGTGTCGCGGGCGACGACCGAGTAGAAGTGCGCCTGGTGGCCGTCGGCCTTCGGGCGCAGGACGCGGCCGAGGCGCTGGGCCTCCTCCTGGCGGGAGCCGAAGGTGCCGGACACCTGGACGGCGACCGTCGCCTCCGGCAGGTCGATGGAGAAGTTCGCGACCTTCGACACCACCAGCACGCTGATCTCGCCCTCGCGGAAGGCGTCGAACAGCTTCTCGCGCTGGGCGTTGGAGGTCTCGCCCTTGATGACGGGGGCGTTCAAGTGCTCGCCCAGTTCGTCGAGTTGGTCGATGTACTGGCCGATGACGAGGATCTGCTGGCCGGCGAAACGGCGGACGATCGCCTCCGTCACCCTCCGCTTGGTGTCCGTCGTCGCACAGAAGCGGTACTTCTCCTCCGTCTCGGCCGTCGCGTACGCCAGCCGCTCGGAGTCCGTCAGATTCACCCGGACCTCGACGCAGTCGGCCGGCGCGATGTACCCCTGTGCCTCGATCTCCTTCCAGGGCGCGTCGAACCGCTTCGGCCCGATGAGCGAGAACACGTCCGACTCGCGGCCGTCCTCGCGGACCAGGGTCGCCGTCAGGCCGAGGCGGCGGCGCGCCTGCAGATCGGCGGTGAACTTGAAGACGGGGGCGGGCAGGAGGTGCACCTCGTCGTAGACGATCAGGCCCCAGTCCCGGGAGTCGAAGAGTTCCAGATGCGGGTAGACGCCCTTCCGCTTGGTCGTCAGCACCTGGTAGGTGGCGATGGTGACCGGGCGGATCTCCTTCTTCGTACCGCTGTACTCGCCGATCTCGTCCTCGGTCAGCGTGGTCCGCTTCACCAGCTCGTGCTTCCACTGCCGGGCGGAGACGGTGTTGGTGACGAGGATCAGGGTCGTGGACTTGGCCTGGGCCATGGAACCGGCGCCCACCAGCGTCTTGCCGGCACCGCAGGGCAGCACCACGACACCGCTGCCGCCGTGCCAGAAGTTCTCCACGGCCTGCTTCTGGTACGGCCTGAGCGCCCAGCCGTCCTCCAGCAGCTCGATCGGGTGCGCCTCACCGTCGACGTACCCGGCGAGGTCCTCGGCCGGCCAGCCCAGCTTCAGCAGCGTCTGCTTGATCTGCCCGCGCTCGGAGGGGTGCACGACGACCGTGTCCGCGTCGATCCGCGCCCCGACCAGCGGGGCGATCCGCTTGGACTTCAGCACCTCCTCCAGCACCGGCCGGTCGGTGGTGGTCAGCACGAGCCCGTGCGCGGGGTGCTTGCTCAGCGTGAGCCGTCCGTAGCGGTCCATCGTCTCGGCGATGTCCACCAGCAGCGCGTGCGGCACCGGATACCGGCTGTACTGCACCAGCGCGTCCACGACCTGCTCGGCGTCATGCCCGGCGGCACGCGCGTTCCACAGCCCGAGCGGGGTCACCCGGTAGGTGTGGATGTGCTCGGGCGCCCGCTCCAGCTCGGCGAACGGCGCGATGGCACGCCGGCAGTCGTCGGCCCGCTCGTGCTCGACTTCCAGGAGCAGGGTCTTGTCGGACTGGACGATCAGCGGTCCGTTCACGTGCGGCACACACCCTTTCCACAACAACCAAACGTCCAGTGTGCCCTAAACGCCGACGATCACCGTCAGTCTTCCGCCAGCTCCGCCACGCCCGTGATCCGGTGCAGCGGATAGGTGCGCACCTCGTCCGCGGTGTGGTCGTACGCCGTGACGAAACCGCCCTCCACCTTGACCGGGGCGATGACGCGCTGGCTGGCGGTGCCCTCGGCGTTGACGTAGCCGATCCAGAGGGACCCGCCGGTCAGCACGGCGGCCTGCATGGTGGCCAGGGTCTCGGCGGAGGAGGTGCGGGGCAGTTCGCCGCCCGCCGGCGGGGCCCCGGCCCCGGCGGCCTTGCGCGGGGCGGTGGCGGCCAGGTCGCCGGCCCGGATCGCGCGGATCGCCGCCGCGAGCAGCGTGGCGTCGGGCGGCGGCGGGCCGTCCGGGACCGGCTCGGGCGCGGTGCGCGGCGGGGTGCGGTGGGCGTGGGCGCGGGTGATCAGGACGTCGCCCTCGGCGGACTCGGCGGCCGGCGCGAAGCCCATCGCGCGCAGGCCCTCCAGCAGTGTGGCCGGGTCGCACGGGGCGGCCAGCACGGTCGGGGCGAGCCGGCGCAGCCGCAGGGCCGCGGCGCGCCGGTCGGCGAGGATCTCGTTCAGCAGGGCGTCGTCGTCGCAGCGCACGTACGCCGAGGCCGCGCCGACCCGGAGGTGGCCGTGCCTGCGGGCCACGTCGTCGATGAGATACGCGAGCGGCTGCGGCACCGGGGTGCGGGAGTGCTCGGCGAGGAAGGCGTGCAGATCGGCGGCGGTACGGCCGGCGTCCAGGGCCCGCCGTACCGAGGCCGGGGTGAAGCGGTACACGGTCGCGCCGCCCTTGGACTCGACGTCCGCGAGCACGTCCAGCAGATCGGCGAGGGGGCGTTGCAGCGGCCCTGGCGCCACCGCCGTCAGGTCGGCCTGGAGCAGCACGTGGTCCAGCGGCTCGGGCAGGAGCGGCGCGAGCAGGCGGGCGGCGGCGGCCGTCGCCACGGCCTGCTCGGCGGGGGAGAGGGGGACCGGGGCGGCGGCCGGGCGGTGGTGATGGTGGACGGGCAGCTTGTCGCCGGGGCCGGCCTTCGCGGCCGGGCCGGCGGCGCCCGGGGCGCCCGAGGCGGCGCGCGGGCCCGCCTCCGCCGCAGGGGCGCCCAGCAGGGCGCGGCCCTGCGTCGACAGCGCGCCACGCCCCGTGATGCCCAGCGCCTCCGCCTCGGACAGGGTCCAGCGGGCGAGCCGCGAGCGCAGATCCTCCTCGCCGTCGCGCTGGGGCCCGCGCAACGGGCGTTCCCAGCGCAGCCGGGCCAGCACCGACTCGGTGTCCGGTGCCGCGCCCGCCGGCAGTCCGGCCAGCAGGGTCAGCACCCGGTGCCGTACCTCGGGCGCGGCCGAGCGGTCCAGGCCGGGGCCGAGCGCGGCGAGCGTACGGTCCTTGGCGTCGCGCCCGCCGACCAGCCCCGGCGTGCGGGTGGCCGCCAGCCAGGCCTCCGCCAGCTGCGCCCAGCGCTCGGCGGAGGGCCGCTCCAGCCACTCGTCGTAGGCGGGCGTGGCCGCGTACCGTTCGTCGGCCTCGCCGTCGGAGGCGATCAGCCCGGCCGCGTACGCCAGTTCCACCCAGAACGCGGCGACCGGCTCGGACACGTCCAGCGCGACGGCCGTCCGCTTCAGGTCGCGGACGCTCAGCCCCCCGGCCCGCAGCACGGCCGGGCCGCCCTCGTCCCAGTCCTTCAGCAGCTCCTCGACCGTGGCGAGCGCGGTGTACGCCTGCCCGGCCGCCGTCGCGTCCACCACCTGCCGGCCATGCGTCGCGGCCGGCTCCACGGCGGGCGGGAGCGGCTCGGGCGACCGGTGGGCCCGGCCCTCGCGCAGATGCAGGGCGACCTCACGCGGCAGGACGACCGTGCCGGGCGCGGTCGGCAGAAGCAGCCCGCGGTCGAGCAGCCAGCGCAGATGCGCCGCCGGTTCCGGGGTGACCTGCCCGTACGGCGGCCCCCACATCAGCCGCGCCAGCACCTCGCGGGCCGCCTCCGGGGCTCCGGCCAGCAGCTCGGCCATCTTCTTCCGGTCCTCGAACAGCGCGGTCAGCGCGGCCACGGCGGACACCGAGTCGTGCGTCGAGGGCAGCCCGGCCGCCGTGACGATCTCCTGGATCCGGCCCGGCGACATGCCCGAGGTGGCCTCCTGCACGCCGGGCCCGAGCCCCGTCGGGGAGGGGTGCTGCGGGGACGGCGCGAGGAGTTCGCGGGCCGTGCGGACCAGCCGCAGCCGCTCGTCGTCGCCCCACACCAGCGCCTGCTCCCGCAAGCCGGCGAGGGTGTGCGGCAGCGCGGCGGCGACCGCCTCGTCCCCCGCGTCCCCGGCCATCAGCGCGAGCAGCGTGTCGTACGACGCCGGGTCCGGGGCCACGGCCAGCGCCTCCGCCGTCTGCAGCGCGAACCGGTCCAGCCGCTCCAGCGCGCGCAGCACCGAGGCACGGGTCCCGGCGCGGGTGGCCAGCTGGGTGAGGTCGGTCGGGACGGGCGTGATGAGGTCGGGGCGGCTGCGCAGCAGCGCGGCCAGGGAGGCGTCGTCCCGCGCGCGGAGCGCTTCCGCGAGGGAACGGGGGGCTGGGTGGGCCGCTTGGCTCATCTGACCCACGGTAGCGGTTGCCGTCCCCGGAAGGGGCGCCCCCGCAGGCGCCGACCCCCGGTACGGGTGGGGCGGCACGACTCTGCGCTACCGTCCTCACGGGGTTTCATCGCCGTCACCCCGGAGGGGTTCCTTGGGGATCGAGAGCGACCAGGTCGTCTACGAGTACCTGAGCCGTGTCGGAGACATCGCTCAGCAACGGCAGCTGCCGTCGGCGACACGGATGCGGCTCGTGTCGGAGCTGCGCAACGAGATCGACCGGCACCGGGCCAAGGCGACGGTCGACAGTCCCGCCGCGGTCCGCCGCATCCTGGACCGGCTGGGCACCCCGGACGAGGTCGTCGCGGCAGCCGGAGGCACGTCCGGCACGTCCGGCACCGGCCGGGTTCCGCAGCCGCCCGCCGCCGCCGTGCCCGTACAGCCCGCGCCGCGCGAACGGAAACCGGAACCGAAGCCGAAGGGCCTGAAGGGCCTGCGCCGGATCGTCCCCGGCCCCCGCCCCGCCGGGAGCGGGACCGGGACCGAGTCCGCGCCCTCCGTCCCGCGCGACGCCCCGTCCCCGCCGCACCTGGCCGCCGCGCACGAACTCGGGGACAGCGCCGCACAGCCCGACTGGTGGCGTCTCGGCGGCAACTCCTTCGGCGTCGCGGCCGAGACGGACTCGGTGCCGGGGTTCGTGGGCGGCGTGGAGATCCCGGAGCTGCTCAGGCGGCCACCGAGGGAGCGGGAGCCGGCGGACCGGGCCCCGGAGCCGACCGAGCCGAAACCGGGGGCGACCGAGGCCGAGGCCGAGCCCGCGTCCTCCGCCGCACGCCGGCGTCTGCTCCCCGGCCCCGCCGCCGGCTGGACCAACCCCCTCCTGCTGCTGGCCGCCGCCGCGCTCGTCGCCGGTGCGGTGCTCGGGAACTGGTTCGCGCTGCTCCTGGGCTGGGTGATCGCCTACGGCTCCCGGCGGCTGACCCCCGCGGAGACCAAGGTGGCCGTGATGTTCCTGCCGGGTGCGGCGGTCGCGGCCGGAACGGTGTGGCTGTGGGGGAGGGTCAACGGCCGCTGGGGCCAGCCGATCGCCCAGGGCCACATGAACGACGCGGTCGCCGGGACATGGCCGTGGGTGGTCCGTGGGGCGGCGGTGGCCTCGGCGCTGTACCTGGTGTGGCGGTCACAAAGGAGCAGGTGAGCACCGCAGGGCTGCGGTGCGTGCCTGGCGGGTCCGTCATGGTCGCTCGCGCGGTTGCCCGCGCCCTTCGGGACGCTCACCGGCCACCCTCGCGGCTGACACAATGACGCATATGACATTCACCGTCGGATTCGACCTCGACATGACCCTGATCGACTCGCGGCCCGGCATCCACGCTTGCTACGTGGCGCTGTCCGAGCGGACCGGGACGTACATCGACGCCGATCTGGCGGTGACCCGGCTCGGACCGCCGCTCGCCGAGGAGCTGATCAACTGGTTCCCCGAGGAGCAGGTGCCCGCGATGGCCGACCTGTACCGGGAGATGTACCCGGCGATCGCCATCGCCGCGACCCCCGCCATGGACGGCGCCCGGGAGGCGATAGCCGCGGTGCGGGCGGCCGGCGGACGGACGATGGTGGTCACGGCGAAGTACGAGCCCAACGCCAAGCTGCACCTGAGCCACCTCGGCATCGAGCCGGACGTGGTCGTGGGCGACCTGTGGGCCGAGCAGAAGGCGGAGGCGCTGCGCGAGTACCGCGCCGGCGTCTACGTCGGCGACCACGTCGGGGACGTGCGCGGGGCCCGTACGGCGGGAGCGCTGTCGGTCGCCGTGGCGACCGGGCCGTGCCCCGCGGACGAGCTGCGCGCCGCCGGCGCGGACGTGGTCCTGGCGGACCTGTCCGTCTTCCCGGCGTGGCTGTCCGACTACCGTGAGGCGCCCCGCGCCTGACGCCGGCCTGCGGCGATCGACCGCAGGACGCCCGCGCCGGCGACGAGGAAACCGACGGCCATGAGCATGCTCAAACCGAACATGTACGTCGGAAAAGGCTTTGCGCCGAGGAACAGCGGGGCCACCGTGACCAGAGTGGCCACGGCCCCGATGAAGAAGACGATCGCACCGGCGCGGATCAGCCGGTCACCGGGCGCGGCGGAATTCGTTTGGGTTTTGTCACGCACCGGACCAGGGTAGTTCCCAGCGCGAGGGAACAACCGGGGGACGTCTTGTCACCCGCCCCGAGACCATTAGCCTTGATGGCGGCGGGTCATGGTGGACCCGCTCTAGTGCTATCAAGAGCACTTTTCCCGACTAGTGCGAGGACGAGGACAGACGGTGCCGACCGGGCGTGTCAAATGGTTCAACAGCGAGAAGGGCTTCGGCTTTCTCTCCCGCGACGACGGCGGTGACGTCTTCGTCCATTCCTCTGTTCTCCCCGCCGGAGTCGACGCACTCAAGCCGGGACAGCGCGTTGAGTTCGGCGTCGTCGCCGGTCAGCGCGGTGACCAGGCGCTGTCGGTGACCGTGCTGGATCCGACGCCGTCGGTCGCCGCGGCCCAGCGCAAGAAGCCGGACGAGCTGGCCTCCATCGTGCAGGACCTGACGACCCTTCTCGAGAACATCACGCCGATGCTCGAGAAGGGCCGGTATCCGGAGAAGGCCTCCGGCAAGAAGATCGCCGGACTGCTGCGGGCGGTCGCCGACCAGCTGGACGTGTAGGCACCCGTCAGGGAAACGCGAGCGCATCCGGGCCGAGGGGCGGTACCAGCCCCTCGGCCGCCGCGCGTGTGAGCAGCCCGCGGACCGCGGCGTAGCCGTCCTCGCCGAGGCCTGCGGTGAACTCGTTCACGTACAGGCCGATGTGCTGGTCCGCCACGGCCGGGTCCATCTCCTGGGCGTGGGCCATGACGTACGGCCGGGACGCCTCGGGGTCGTCCCAGGCGGCGCGTACGGAGGCGCGCACGGAGTCGGCGAGCCCGGTGAGGGTCTCGGCCCCCAGCGTGCGCTTGGCGATGATCGCGCCCAGCGGGATCGGCAGCCCGGTCGTCCGCTCCCAGTGCTCGCCCATGTCAGCGAGCTTGTGCAGCCCGTAGTTCTGGTAGGTGAACCGGGCCTCGTGGATGACCAGCCCCGCGTCCACCTTGCCGTCCCGCACGGCCGGCATGATCTCGTGGAACGGCATGACGACGATCTCGCCGACCCCGCCGCCGGACAGCGTGTCCGCCGCCCACAGCCGGAACAGCAGATACGCCGTCGACTTCTCGCTCGGCACCGCGACCGTGCGGCCCGTCAGATCGACGCCCGCCTCGCGGGTGAGCACCAGCGGCCCGCAGCCCCGGCCCAGCGCACCGCCGCACGGCAGCAGCGCGTACTCGCCGAGGACGTACGGCAGGACGGCGTACGACACCTTCAGCACGTCGAACTCGCCGCGCTCGGCCATGCCGTTGGTGATGTCGATGTCGGCGAAGGTCACGTCCAGCGCGGGGGCGCCGGGGATCCGGCCGTGGGCGAGGGCGTCGAAGACGAAGGTGTCGTTGGGGCAGGGGGAGTACGCGATCCGCAGGGACCGCTGCTCACTGGTCGTCATGAGGGTTCCAACTCTCCAATGCGGGCGCGAGCTTCCCGAATGCCTCGGTGAGGGCGGCCAGGGCGTCGCCGATGCGCCAGGCGGCGCGGTCGCGCGGGCCGACCGGGTTGGAGACCGCGCGGATCTCCAGCACCGCCGTTCCGTGCGTGGCGGCCGCCTCCGCGACCCCGAAGCCCTCCATGCCCTCGGCGAGCGCCCGTGGGTGCCGGGCGCGCAGCTCGGCGGCGCGGGCGGCGGTGCCGGTGACGGTGGAGACGGTCAGGACGGTGCCGGCCGGGGCGCCGGTGGCCTCGGACGCGATCCCCACCAGGGACCGGGGCGGATGGTGGGTGACGGTCCCGAAGCCCAGTTCGGTGACCGGGACGAAGCCGTCGGCGGTCTCGGCGCCCAGGTCGGCCACGGTGATCCGGTCGGCGACGACGAGCGAGCCGACGGGCGCCTCGGGCTGGAAGCCGCCGCCGATCCCGGCCGAGACGACCAGGTCGTACGGGGTGCCGGCGAGACGGGCCGCGGTGAGCGCGGCGGAGACGGAGGCCGCGGCGAGGGCCGGGCCGACACCCGCGTCGAGCAGGTCCCAGCCGCCGGCCGTACGCGTCAGACCCGCGCCGGGCAGCGGGACCCGCTCCACCGGCGAGGGGAACGCGCGTGCCACCGCGTCCCGCTCTGCCGGGACCGCGGTGGCCACGAGGACGTGTCGGACGCGCACGGAAGCCGTGATCAGGCCTTCTTCAGCTTGAACGACCACATGCCCTGGTTGGCCTTCTCGCCCATCCGGATCGTGAGCGTGTTGGTGTCGCCCTGGGTGCCGTACTGCTGGTTGAAGAACGCGCTGCCCGGGATGGTGGTGTAGGTCTTCTTGCTGACGTTGGTGAACTGCTGGCCGTTCACCAGGAGGACCCAGCCGGCGTCCGCGATCTTCGGGTCGACACCGACGCGGACCGTCTCGTCCTGGTCGACCTTGATGGACTCGGCCTTGCCGACGTTCTTGACGCACTGCGCCAGCGACTTGGCGTCCAGCGCGTTGCCGTCGTTGTAGCAGAGGGCCTCGGAGTTGACCGAGCTGTCGTCGACGGTGACGGTCGCGACGGGCGTCGGCTTCTCGCAGGCCGTGAGCAGGAGCAGTCCGGCGGAAACGGCGCCGGCGGCGGCGACGGCGCGGCGGCGTCGCACAACGGATTGCAGCGTGGTCATGGCCGAAGGCTATCGGGCACCCGGAGCCGTCCGGCCACGTGGGGTGCGGCGTGCCCGGTTCGTTACGCCAGCCGTGCCTGCGGTTCGGCAAACCGTGTCCCCTTCGTTATGCCGAGGTCAGGGTTGTCCCGGGGCACCTCAGGCGACGCGGGTCCGGGGCCGGCCGCCGTGCCGGGCCGAGGCGAGCAGGCCCTTGAGGGTGGCCAGCCAGCCGACCGCCACGAACGCCGCGCCGATCAGCAGGCCGACGGTGCCGTTGAGCGGCAGCACGATGCCGACGGCGCCGCCGAACACCCACGCCATCTGCAGCAGCGTCTCCGAGCGGGCGAACGCCGAGGTGCGCACCAGTTCCGGTACGTCCCGCTGGATCAGCGCGTCCAGGGCCAGCTTGGCCAGCGCCTGCCCGAATCCGGCGACGGCCGCGAGGCAGGCCACCAGCAGCGCGCTGAAGAACAGGGCGGCCACGATCGCGGTGCCGAGCACCACCGCGACGACGGTCACGATGATGATCTCCGGGGCGCGTGATCTCAGCCAGGCCCCGACGGCCGTGCCCAGCGCGTTGCCCGCACCGGCGGTGACACCGACTATCCCGAGCGAGACCGCCGCGCTCTCGCCGGTCAGCGGGTGCTCGCGCAGCAGGAAGGCGAGGAAGAAGATCAGGAAGCCGGAGAGGCAGCGCAGGGCGGCGTTGGCGCCGAGCGCGTGGGTGACGGCGGGGCCCACGGTCCGCAGCCCCGGCCGCTTCGCCTGTTCCCTCCGGCGCTGCGGCCCGTGCAGATGCTGCTCGTCGGCCGCGAGCAGCGCCACGTCCTCGCCCTTGGCCGAGTCCACCTTGGGCGGCAGGGAGAACGACAGGAACGTGCCCGCGACGAAGATCACGAAGGCGCCGTACAGCGGCCAGGGATCGCCGACCTGGTGCAGCCCCGCGGCGACCGGCGCGGCCACACCGGTGGCCAGCAGCCCCGCCAGGGTGACCCGCGAGTTGGCCTTCACCAGCGAGAACCGGGGCGGCAGCAGCCGCGGTACGACCGCACTGCGGACCACCCCGTACGCCTTGGACGCGACCAGCACCCCCAGCGCGGCGGGATACAGCTCCAGGCTGCCGCTCGCCACGGCGCCCGAGATGACGAGCGCGAGCAGGGCGCGGGCCAGCATGGCCCCGGCCATCGCGGCGCGCCGGCCGTGCGGCAACCGGTCGAGGAGGGGACCGATGACCGGGGCGAGGACGGTGAAGGGCGCCATCGTGATGGCGAGGTAGAGCGCGACCCGCCCGCGGGCCTCGTCGGTCGGCACGGAGAAGAACACGGTGGAGGCGAGCGCCACGGTGATCATCACATCACCCGCGCCGTTCACGGCGTGCAGTTCGATCAGCTTGCCGAGCCCCGACTCACCCGCCCCGTGCGCGTGCGTGGCCTTCCGGATCCCGCGCACGGCCCCGGTGACCGGGAAGTGCAGGGCACGCCCGACGGAACGGACGGCGCCACCGACCCGGCTCGCGCCGCCACCCCGAACACCACGCCTGTCCGCGGTCGCCACGTGCTTCATAGTGCCCCGAGAAGCGGCCGGATAGTGCGCATACGACGCGCATGGCGCCGAACCGAACCGCGGGGTCGGCGTGCCGGGCCGGACGGGCGGCGGAGAAAACCTGCCGCGTAGAGGCAGCGAATCCTGTTCGGTGTAGCGTGCCTATCTCAGCCATAACGCAGAATGGATGGCAGAGGTGCGCCCAGCGCGCGGATGCAGACGTCGATGCGGTCCCCCGGTCCGCTCCGTCGGCAGGCCCGCCCGAGGCAGCCGCCCTCGACGAGACGGCGTAGGAGAGAAGCGATACCTGTGAGCGCAGCGACAACGCGAAGCCGCACCCCCGACCGTCTGTGTGCCGAGGCGGTCGATCTCGCCCGCGCCGCCGCCGAGGAGGCCGCCGCCCCCGGTGTGGTCGGAGAGCACGTCGGCCTCGTCTCCGAGGGCGACCGCGTTGTCACGCACTTCTTCGAGTGCAAGGAGCCGGGCTACCGCGGCTGGCGCTGGGCGGCGACCGTGGCCCGCGCCTCGCGTGCCAAGATCGTCACGCTCGACGAGGTGGTCCTGCTCCCCGGCCCCGACGCCCTGCTCGCTCCCGAGTGGGTCCCGTGGAGCGAGCGGCTGCGCCCCGGCGACCTCGGCCCCGGCGACCTGCTCCCCACCGACCAGGACGACCTGCGCCTGGAGCCCGGCTACACGGGCGAGGAGGAGCCGCCGCCGAACTCGCTCGTCTCCCAGGAGATGGCGGAACTGGCGGAGGCGGAGGACGCCGACGTCACCCCCGGCGCCCCCGCCGCCCAGCCCACGACCCCCGCCCGAGGCTCGATCGCGGCGGTGGCGGAGGAGCTGGGCATGCGCCGGGCCCGCGTCCTGTCCCGCTACGGCCTGCACGTCGCCGCGGACCGCTGGGAGGAGTCGTACGGCCCGAAGACCGCGATGGCCCAGGCGGCCCCGGCCACCTGCATGAGCTGCGGTTTCCTCACCCCCATCGGCGGCTCCCTGGGCCAGGCCTTCGGCGTCTGCGCCAACGAGTTCTCCCCGGCCGACGGCCGTGTGGTCTCCCTGTCCTACGGCTGCGGCGGCCACTCGGAGGCCGCGGTCATGCCCAAGCCCCCGCAGCCGGCCCCGCCGGTCATCGACGAGACCCGGGTGGACCCCTTCCCCCTGCGTCCCGCCCGCGACTCGGGTTCGGTCCCGGAGGCGGGCGACGAGGAGACGGCGGAACTGGGCCACTCCTGACCCCGTGATCGTCAGACCTGCGACGCGGCGGGACGTCCCCGGGTTCCTCGCGCCGGCGGCCCAGGCCGAGGAACCGGGAGCGGGCCTGCTCGGGGCCCTGCTCTTCGGCTGGTCACGTTCGGCCCGGACCGTCCCGGCGCGGTGACGAGCGGCGCACGTGCCTTTACGAGAGCCTCGGCTTCACCCCGGCCGAACCGGCCGGCCCCGGCCCGGAGGGCGGCTCCGGGCAGGTCTACCGCCGGGCGGCCCCCGCACAGGTCCAACGGCGGCCCCCGGCAACGCAGTTGCCCTGAAAGATTTGGGTGGGTTTGCGGCTGACGGCAAGGGACCGCGGAGGGCGGCGCCCGGTGTCGCTGCCACGGGATACGATCCGCAGGCGCGAGGCGCTCCACCCCGGCGCGAAGGCCAGGGGCTCCTCGCCCGAAGCCGGGAGGATGGGTAAGCGTGAGCAGCAAGTACGTGCGGCCGGCGGCCGAGGGTGCCGATCCCTTCGGAACGGCCCGGCTGCGCCGTGGCGTCCTCGACGCCTGGGCCACCAGCGCCGCCCGGTTCCGTGAGGACGCCAACGCCGAGGAGGACCTGGTCCTCGGCGGCTACCGGGACCGGCTCGTCGTCGAGCTGGCCCAGAACGCCGCCGACGCCGCCGCCCGGGCGCGGGTGCCGGGGCGGCTCAGGCTCACCCTGCGGGACGGGGTCCTCGTCGCCGCCAACACCGGTGCCCCGCTGGACGCGGCCGGAGTGGAGTCGCTGTCCACGCTGCGCGCCTCGGCCAAGCGGGACCTCGAGGCCGCCCAGGGGCCCGTCGGGCGGTTCGGCGTCGGGTTCGCCGCCGTGCTCGCGGTGACCGACGAACCCGCGATCGTGGGCCGCCACGGGGGTGTGCGCTGGTCCCTCGGCGAGGCACGGGAACTGGCCGCCGACACCGCACGGCACAGTCCCGGACTCGGGGACGAGATCCGGCGCCGGGACGGTCATGTGCCGCTGCTCCGGCTGCCGTTCGCCGCCGAGGGCACCGCCCCGGACCCGTACGACACCGCCGTCATCCTCCCCCTGCGCGACGCGGCCGCCGCCGATCTCGCCGAGCGGCTGCTGGACTCCGTCGACGACGCGCTGCTCCTCGCCCTGCCGGGCCTGGAGGAGGTCGTCGTGGAGGTCGGCGGCGAGGCGCAGCGCGTGCTGCGGCGCCGTACCGAGGGCGCCGTCGTCGTCGTGGAGGACTCGCGCGAGGGGGTCACCCGGTGGCGTACCGCCGCCGCCCACGGGCCGCTCACGCCCGATCTGCTCGCCGACCGGCCGGTGGAGGAGCGGCTGCGGCCCCACTGGTCGGTGACCTGGGCCGTACCCGAGGACGAGGGCGGGCGTCCGGTGCGGCCTCGTACGACGCCCGTGGTGCACGCGCCCACGCCCAGTGACGAAGCCCTCGGCGTTCCCGCCCTGCTCATCGCCTCCTTCCCCCTCGACACCACCCGCCGGCACACGGCTCCCGGCCCGCTCACCGACTTCCTGGTGCAGCGCGCCGCCGACGTCTACGCCGAACTGCTCGCCGACTGGCGGCCCGTGACGGAAGGGATCATCGACCTCGTGCCCGGGCCGCTCGGCAAGGGCGAGCTGGACGGGGCGCTGCGCCAGGCCGTGCTGGAGCGGCTGCCGCGCACCGAGTTTCTCCCACCCGCCCACCCGGCCGTGGTGCCGCAGGCGGACGACGAGCACGAGCTTCCGGAGGCGCTGCGCCCCAGGGACGCGGAGATCGTGGAGGGCGCCGGGGCCGCCACCGTCCGGGTGCTCGCCGAGGTGCTGCCCACGCTGCTGCCCGCCGGTCTCGAACGGCGCGTGGAGCTGCGCACCCTCGGGGTGGCCCGGCTGCGGCTCGCCGACGCCGTCGACCGGCTCGCCGGCCTGGAGAAGGACCCCGGCTGGTGGTGGCGGCTCTACGACAGCCTCGCCGGGGTCGATCCCGAGCGGCTGTCCGGGCTGCCGGTACCGCTCGCGGACGGGCGGACCACCATCGGCCCCCGGCAGGTCCTGCTGCCCACCCCGGACGCCGCCCGCACCGACGCGGACGTCCTCGGCCGGCTCGGGCTGAAGGTGGCCCACGAGGACGCCGCGCACCCGCTGCTGGAGAAGCTCGGCGCGCTGCCCGCGACCCCGCGCGCGGTGCTGACCACCCCGCAGGTGCGGGCCGCCGTCGCCGCCTCGCTGGACGAGGAGGGCGCGATCGGGGGCTGGGAGGAGGACGCTCCGGACCCGGAGGAACTGGCCGACACCGTTCTGGCCCTGGTCCGGGACGCGGGCCTGGAGCCCGGGGACGAACCCTGGCTCGGCGCCCTCGCGCTGCCCGACGAGGACGGGGAACCGGCCCCCGCCGGTGAGCTCGTCTTCCCCGGCAGCCCCTTCGCCCGGGTGATCCGCGAGGGTGAACTGGCCGCCGTGGACCATGACCTGGCCGACAGGTGGGGCGAGCAGCCGCTGGCCGCCTGTGGCGTCCTCGCGAACTTCGCGCTGGTCCGCGCCACCGACGTCGTCCTCGACCCGGACGAACTGGAGCCGCGGGAGGGCGACTTCGCCGAGCCGGACGACGCCGGTCTGCTGGATGCCGTCGACGTGTGGTGCGAGGACATCCTCGACCGCTTCCCGGACAGCCCGGTGCCCCCGGTCGCCACCGAGCTGGTCGCCGTACGCGATCTGGACCTGGTGGACGACGAGCACTGGCCGCAGGCGCTCGCGCTGCTCGCCCAGCCGCCGCTGCGGGACGCCCTCACCCAGCCGGTGCGCGTCCTGCTGCACGACGGCACCCACGAGATCGTGCGGCCGTACACGGCATGGTGGCTGCGCGGGCACCCCGTCCTCGACGGGCGCCGGCCGGCCGGTCTGCTCGCGGCGGGCGGTGACCCGCTGCTGCGCGGCCTGTACGACGAGGCCGACGCGACCGGGTTCGAGGACGAGCAGGTGCTGCGGGCCCTGGGCGTGCGCACCTCCGTCGCGGCCCTGCTGGACGAGCCCGGCGGCGCGGCCGAGCTGCTGGACCGGCTGGCCGACCCCGACCGGCCGGTCACCGCCGCCCAACTGCACGGGCTGTACGGGGCGTTGGCGGAGCTGGACCCGGAGCAGGTGACGCTGCCGGACGAGCTGCGGGCCGTGGTCGACGGCCGGGTGGAGGTCGTGGACGCGGGCGAGGCGGTCGTGGTCGACTCGCCCGATCTGCTGCCGTTCACCGGCGGGGTCGCGCTGCTGCCGGTGCGGCCGTCCCGCGCGGCCGAGCTGGCGGAGCTGTTCCAGGTGCGGCGGCTGAGCGAGTCCGTCACCGGAGAGGTGCACTCCGAGGGGACCGAGCACGACGTACCGGAGTCGGTGCGGGTGCTGCTCGGACCGGATACGCCCGAGACGTACGTCGAGCACGAGGAACTGGTCGTGGACGGCGTGGAGATCGACTGGCGGCTCACCGACGACGGTGTGCTGCACGCGGCCACCCTGGAGGGGGTCGCCGCGGGGCTCGCGTGGGCGGCCGGCCAGTGGCCGCGGCGCTTCGAGGTGGCGGCCCTGCTGGAAGACCCGTCCCGGACGGAGGAGCTGGCCAGGGACCGCTGGTTCGACTGACGGCCCCGGAGCATCCGCCTCCACAATTCTCTTACCAACTTTTCAACTTACGTACAACCGTTCCCCTGTGTGCCGAGTCTGACCCACCGGAGCCAACCGGCTCACCGATCACTACGCACGCAGGGGAACACATGCGTATGCGCGCCTCTGTCGCCGTCGTCGGCGGCGCTCTGGCCCTGTCCGTCCTCGCCGTCCCGGCCGCGCAGGCCGACGGCGGCTACGGCGACACCAGGATCACCAAGGTGGTCGTGGACGGCGACAACAAGGTGTCCATGGGCGTCTCCAGCCCGGTGACCCTCAAGGTCAGCGTCACGGCCACCGACGACTCGGGCATCGAGGACGCCGAGTACTTCACGCTCAACGGGCCCGACTACGGCATCGAGACGACCGGCAAGCCCACGTGCACGGCCGTGAACTCCACCACCTCCACCTGCACCGCCTCGGTGACGGTCGACCCGAAGGTCGACTACTACAGCAACAAGAACGCCGGCACCTGGTACGTCGACGCGTTCGTCAACGCCGAGGACGGCGACTTCGTCTGGAAGGAGAAGGCCGGTTCCTTCTCGTTCCAGCGCGCCGGCAAGCTCACGGTCAACGCCGCCCCGGAGCCGGTGAAGAAGGGCAGGACCCTCACCGTCACCGGCGCCCTCACCCGCGCCAACTGGGAGTCGCTGAAGTACGGCGGCTACGGCTCGCAGTCCGTCAAGCTCCAGTTCCGCAAGAAGGGTTCGAGCACCTACAGCACGCTGAAGACCATCACGGCGGACTCCGCGGGCAACCTGAGGACCACCACCACGGCGACGGTCGACGGCTACTACCGCTTCTCCTTCGCGGGCAACTCGACCACCTCCGCGGTCAGCGCCGCCGGTGACTTCGTCGACGTGCAGTAGCCATCCGGTTTCCATCGGAAACTCACGGCTTCATCCGTACAACCACTCCATTCCTTCACGGGTCTGACCACGCGAGTCGACTGACTCCTTGGTCATTTGGACCCCGTGTCCACTTTCTCCACACAGGGGAACGCATGCGCATACGTGCCACCGTGGCCGCCGTCTCCGGCGCCCTGGCCCTCTCCGCTCTTGTCATGCCGGCCGCCCAGGCCGCCGGCGGCTCGGCGACGCCGTCCAAGGCGGACATCCTGAAGATCCGTGAGGCCGCTCAGGCCGCCTCCTCGGGCAAGACCGCGTTCGCCGCCTCGGACGACACCGGCGCGCCGTACCCGCTGGACGTCACCTTCTCCAACTTCAAGATCGCCGGTGCGGTGAAGGTCGGAACGACCAACCACGTCTCCACCACGGTCACCTACACGATGACCCACGGCACGGACGTCGACATCACCGCCGACGACTTCTTCACCGGCCCCTACATCTACAAGGGCTCGTACGACATGCCGGACAACATGCTGATCGGCGACTACCCGGCCACCTGCACGGCCACCTCGTCGACCACCGCCAGCTGCAAGGGCAACATCGACGTCTACCCGGCCGACGGCGAGCTCTTGAACTCCGACGCGGGTACGTGGAACGGCGGGGCCCTCGCCATCGCGTACAACGGCCAGGACCCGACCAGCGCCGACTTCGACATCACCAAGGTCGGTTACGCCGACCAGGGCGGCCTCGGCACCACGCTGGTCCAGCGCTACTCCAAGCTGACGGTCAACGCCTCGCCGGAGCCGGTGGCGAAGGGCAAGACCGTCACGGTCACCGGCAAGCTCTCCCGGGCCAACTGGGAGGACAACCAGTACCACGGCTACACCAACCAGTACGTGAAGCTGCAGTTCCGCAAGTCCGGCTCCAGCACCTACACCACGCTGAAGACCATCAAGTCGGACTCCACGGGCAACCTGAAGACCACGGCCACCGCGTCGGTCGACGGCTACTGGCGCTTCTCCTTCGCGGGCACCTCGACCACCCCGGCGGTCAACGCCACGGGCGACTTCGTCGACGTGCGGTAATGGATCAGTAAGCGCGGCACAAAATCTGGTCCGCGAGGGCACCGGCCGTACAACCGGCGGCCTCCCTCGCGGATCTGATCGCGTGAGTCAACCGACTCCACGATCACTCTCCCTCCAGGGGAAACGCACATGCGCATACGTGCCACCGTGGCCGCCGTCTCCGGCGCCCTGGCCCTCACCGCCCTCGCAGTCCCGGCCGCGCAGGCCGTCACCGACTCGGGCGCGCCGTACACGCTGAACGCAAGCTTCTCCAACGTCTCGATCGCCAAGTCGATCAAGGTGGGCACCACCAACGAGGTGACCGTCGCGTACTCGTACACGCTGACGCACGGCACCGACGTCAACATCGCCGCGAAGGACTTCTACACGGACGCCTTCCTCTACCACGGCACCTACAGCGACACCGCCCCCGAGCTGTACGGCGACGACTCGGCGACCTGCACCGCCACCTCGTCGACGACGGCCACCTGCAAGGGGTCCGTCAACATCTACCCGGCCGACGGCGACCTGAAGAACGCCTGGGCCGGCAGCTGGAGCGTGGCCGCCGAGGCCATCGCCTTCAACGGCCAGGACCCGAACAACCCCGACATGAGCAAGGTCGGCTTCAAGGACCAGAGCGGCCTCGGCACCAGCCTGGTGCAGCGCTACTCCAAGCTGACGACCACGGTGAGCTCGACGTCCGTCTACAAGGGCAAGAGCGTCACCGTGTCGGGCAAGCTGACGCGGGCCGACTGGGAGCACCACACCTACAACAACTTCGGCGGCCAGCCCGTCAAGCTCCAGTTCCGCAAGGCCGGCACGAGCACGTACACCACGATCAAGACGGTGACCACCGACTCGTACGGCAACGCGAAGACCACCGCCACCGTGAACTCCAGCGGCTACTGGCGCTACTCCTTCGCGGGCGTCTCCACGACCCCGGCGGTCAGCGCCACGGGCGTGTACGTGGGCGCGAAGTGATGTAACGCCCCCGAAGGGGCGAGGGGAACTGCGCGACCAGCCACAGCGGACCCGCAGTTCCCCTCCGGCGTCAATCACCCCGGACGTCGTCGGCCCCGGCTCAGCGCAGCGCCTCGCGGCGGTCGACCCACTTCCACAGGAACTCCAGGGCGGCCGCCGCCACCACCGCGATGCCGACGGCGGTCCACGGCATCGTGACCCCCACCAGCTTCAGCGCGAAGAAGCCCTGCAACGCCGGGACGACCAGGACCAGCAGGAACGCCACCCCCATCGCGGCCACCAGGGTCACCCGCCACCAGGTGTAGGGGCGGGCGATGATCGCCAGGATCCACATGGAGACCAGGAAGAGGGTCAGCGTCGCCGCGCTGGTCTCCGCGTCCAGCTGGCCGTTCCCCGTGTAGTGGTCGCGGGCGACCAGGTACGTCATGAAGGTCGCCGCCCCCGCCACCACCCCACCCGGGATCGAGTACCGCATGACCCTGCGCACGAAGTGCGGTTTCGCCCGCTCCTTGTTGGGCGCCAGGGCCAGGAAGAACGCCGGGACGCCGATGGTGAGGGTGGACAGCAGGGTCAGGTGTCTGGGCAGGAAGGGGTAGGCGACCTGCGCGCAGACCACCAGGACGGCCAGCAGCACCGAGTAGACGGTCTTCACCAGGAACAGCGTCGCCACGCGCGTGATGTTGCCGATCACCCGGCGGCCCTCGCCGACCACCGACGGCAGGCTGGCGAAGCTGTTGTCCAGCAGCACGATCTGCGCCACCGCCCGCGTCGCCTCCGAGCCGGAGCCCATGGCGACCCCGATGTCGGAGTCCTTCAGGGCGAGCACGTCGTTCACGCCGTCGCCGGTCATCGCGACCGTGTGCCCGTGCGACTGCAGTGCGCCGACCATGTCCCGCTTCTGCCGCGGGGCGACCCGCCCGAAGATCGTCCCCCGGTCCAGCGCGTCCGCCATCCCCGCCCGGTCGGCGGGCAGGTGCCGCGCGTCCACCGTCGTACCGTCCAGGCCCAGCTTGGCGGCGACCGCGCCGACCGAGACCGCGTTGTCGCCGGAGATGACCTTGGCGCGGACGTTCTGGTCCGCGAAGTAGCGCAGGGTGTCGGCGGCGTCCGGCCGCAGCCGCTGTTCCAGGACGACGAGGGCGGTGGGGCGGGCGCCGCGGGCCGGCTCGGGGTCGTCCAGGTCGCGGCTCGCCCGGGTCAGCAGGAGCACCCGCAGGCCCTGCTCGTTGAGGCGCCCGGTCTCGGCCAGGGCCGGGTCGCCGTCGGCGAGCAGGATGTCCGGGGCGCCCAGCAGCCAGGTGCTGATCTCGCCGTCGGCCTCGCTGAACGCGGCCCCGCTGTACTTGCGGGCCGAGGAGAAGGGCACCGACTCCACGCACCGCCATTCCTCGGTGTCCGGGTAGGCGTCGATGATGGCCTTCAGGGAGGCGTTGGGGCGCGGGTCGGACTCGCCGAGGGCGCCGAGCACCTTGCGCACGTACCCCTCGTCGGCCCCGTCGAGCGGCCGTAGCTCGGTGACGTCCATGCCGCCCTCGGTGAGCGTTCCGGTCTTGTCCAGGCAGACGGTGTCGACGCGGGCCAGCCCCTCGATCGCCGGCAGCTCCTGCACCAGGCACTGCTTCCGGCCGAGCCGGATGACCCCGATGGCGAAGGCGACCGAGGTGAGCAGGACCAGCCCCTCCGGGACCATCGGGACGATGCCGCCGACCGTGCGGGCGATGGAGTCCTTCAAGCCGTTGCTCTGGACGACGAGCTGGGTGACGACGAGCCCGACGGCCGCCGGGACCATCATCCAGGTGACGTACTTGAGGATCGTGGAGATGCCGGTGCGCAGCTCGGAGTGGACCAGGGTGAAGCGGGAGGCCTCCTCGGCGAGCTGGGCGGCGTAGGCCTCGCGGCCGACCTTGGTCACCTGGAAGGCGCCGCCGCCCGCGACGACGAAGCTGCCGGACATGACCGCGTCGCCGGGGCGTTTGACGACGGGGTCGGCCTCGCCGGTGAGCAGCGACTCGTCGATCTCCAGCCCGTCGGCCTCGACGCAGACGCCGTCCACCACGGCCTTGTCCCCGGGCCCGATCTCGATCAGGTCGTCCAGCACGATCTCGCTGGTGGCCACCTCGGTGGCGGTGCCGTCCCGGCGCACCGTCGGCCGGGCCTCCCCGATCACCGCGAGCGAGTCGAGGGTCTGCTTGGCCCGCCGCTCCTGGACGATGCCGATGCCGGTGTTGGCGAGGATCACGAAGCCGAAGAGGCTGTCCTGGATCGGCGCGACGAACAGCATGATCAGCCAGAGCACGCCGATGATCGCGTTGAACCGGGTGAGGACGTTCGCCCGGACGATCCCGCCCAGCGACCGGCTGCTGCGCACCGGTACGTCGTTGACCTGGCCGCGGGTGACGCGCTCCGCGACTTCGGCACCGGTCAGCCCTGCCGACCTGGTCATCGGTAGGGCCACCGGATGCACGGGGTCGAGCTCCGCTCCCGCGTCTATGTGGGTCATGTCATCGACGGTACGTGCGGATTTGCCCGCTTGCCCGCTTTACGGGTTACTCGGCCGCCGTCGACTGCAGGGCGGCCGAGCGCTTGATCGCCGCGTCCCGCTTGCGTACGTACCAGATGCCGATCAGGCCCAGCCCGCCTCCGGCCAGGCAGGTCCACAGCCACCACAGATGCCCGTGGTCCTTGAACCAGCCGTAGAAGGGGAGCTGGACGAGGAAGAGGACGAACCAGACGATCGTGCCGCCGGTGATGGTGGCGACCACGGGGCCCTCCAGGGGCTCGGGCGCCTCGTGCTTGGGGGTCCACTTGGCCATGGGCACAGCTTACGAGGCGACCGCTTCCCCGCTGCTTCCCGATCTGTCTACGCGCGGAGATGGCGATCTCGCGCTTATATGTTCATACTGAAACCGTTTGTCTTTGGCCGCTTCTGTTCGTATGAAACTCCAACGGGGCTCGGGGGAACCCCGTCGGTGATGAGGTCTCGCATGTCCACCTCGGCTCCCGCCAAGGTCCCCACCCCCGAAATACCGGGCGGTGCGCCCGCCCAGGGCACCCTCGACCGCTACTTCAGGATCTCCGAGCGCGGCAGCTCCGTCGCCCGGGAGATCCGCGGTGGTTTCGCCACCTTCTTCGCGATGGCGTACATCATCGTGCTGAACCCGATCATCCTCGGCAGCGCGAAGGACATGTACGGGCACCACCTGGACAACGGCCAGCTGGTGACGGCGACCGCGCTGACGGCCGCGTTCACCACGCTGCTGATGGGTGTCATCGGCAACGTCCCGATCGCGCTCGCCGCCGGCCTCGGCGTGAACTCGGTGGTCGCGCTCCAGCTGGCGCCCCGGATGTCCTGGCCGGACGCGATGGGCATGGTCGTCCTGGCCGGGTTCGTGGTCATGCTGCTGGTCGCCACGGGTCTGCGCGAGCGCGTGATGAACGCCGTGCCGTTCGGGCTGCGCAAGGCGATCTCGATCGGTATCGGCCTGTTCATCATGCTGATCGGCCTGGTCGACTCCGGCTTCGTCACCCGGATGCCGGATGCCGCCCAGACGACCGTCCCGGTCCAGCTCGGCGTGGGCGGTCACCTGCACGGCTGGCCGGTGCTGATCTTCATCCTGGGCGCGCTGCTCACCTTCGCGCTGATCGTCCGCAAGGTGCCGGGCGCGATCCTGATCTCGATCGTCGGCATGACCGTCCTGGCGGTGATCATCAACGCGGTCACCACGATCCCGTCCTGGGGCCTGACGGTGCCGAAGTGGCCCGGCAACCCGGTCGCCAGCCCCGACTTCGGCCTGGTCGGCCAGGTGAGCCTGTTCGGCGGCTTCTCCAAGGTCGGCGTGCTGACCGGCGTCCTCTTCGTCTTCACGGTCCTGCTGTCGTGCTTCTTCGACGCGATGGGCACGATCATGGGCGTCAGCGACGAGGCCAAGCTGACCGATGCCGAGGGCTACATGCCGGGCATCAACAAGGTCCTGTTCATCGACGGCCTCGCGGTCGCGGCGGGCGGCGCCAGCTCCTCCTCGGCCACCACCGCGTTCGTGGAGTCCACGGCCGGTGTCGGCGAGGGCGCCCGCACGGGCCTCGCCAACGTCGTCACGGGCGGCCTCTTCGCCGTCGCGCTGTTCCTCACCCCGGTCGCCACGATGGTCCCGTCCCAGGCGGCGACCCCGGCGCTGATCGCGGTCGGTTTCCTGATCCTGTCCAACTCGATCAAGGAGATCGACTGGGCGGACTACACCATCGCGATCCCGGCGTTCGTGACGATGCTGCTGATGCCGTTCACCTACTCGATCACCAACGGCATCGGCATGGGCTTCATCACCTTCACCGTGCTGCGCCTGGCCGCCGGCCGGTTCCGGGAGATCCCGGCCGCGATGTACGTCGTCTCGGCGGTCTTCGCCTTCTACTACCTGATGCCGGCCCTGGGCCTGACCTGAGCCTTCTGCGGTTTCTCCGGCGTCAGGGGGATGCCGTAGAACCGCTCCGTCTCCTCGACGGCGGCCTTGAACCGCTCGTCGAAGTCGTCCCGGATGAGCGTGCGGACCACATAGTCCTGCACGCTCATTCCTCTTTTCGCCGCGTGCTGCCGGAGTCTTTCGAGCAGCTCTTCGTCCATGCGCAGGCTGAGCACACTGGTCGCCATGCGTACGAGGGTCGCCATATCCGGCCACCCCATGCGTCACATTCGGCACCTGACTCACCCATTTGGGCGATCGATTGTTCAGTGGCAGGCATCACGAGCATCCGGGCGTGTCGAGGTGGTCTTTAGGGAGAGTAATGAGTTACTCTAAAGAACATGCCGGACCTCACCCATGGCGACGACGCTGCCGCCGTGAACTCCCTTCGCTCCGCCGTGATGCGGCTGTCCCGTCGGCTCAAGCACCAGCGGGTCGACGAGTCGCTGAGCCCCACCGAGATGTCGGTGCTCGGCACCCTGGCCCGCTGCGGCTCGGCCACCCCGGGCGAGCTCGCCCGCAAGGAGCACGTCCAGCCGCCGTCGATGACCCGCATCGTCGCGCTGCTCGAGGCCAAGGGGCTGGTCCGGCTGGAGCCGCACCCCGACGACCGGCGCCAGAAGGTCGTCACCCAGACCGAACAGGCCGAGGCGATGCTCGAGGAGAGCCGCCGCAAGCGCAACGCGTTCCTGGCCGGCCTGGTCGAGGGCCTCGACGAGGACGAGTGGGCCAAGCTGCGCGCCGCCGCCCCCGTGCTGGAGAAGCTCGCACACCTGTAAGCAAGCCGTCCGAAGGAGGCGAACGTCTTTGAGTACGGGATCCGGAACACCTTCCGCCCCCGCACCGACCGCCACTACTACCCCCGCCGCCCGCAAGGGCTCGATGTTCAGCTCGCTGAGGATCCGGAACTACCGCCTCTTCTTCATGGGCCAGGTCGTCTCCAACACCGGCACCTGGATGCAGCGCATCGCCCAGGACTGGCTCGTCCTCAGTCTCACCGGCTCCTCCGCCGCCGTGGGCATCACGACGGCCCTGCAGTTCCTGCCGATGCTCCTCTTCGGCCTCTACGGCGGAGTCCTGGTCGACCGCCTCCCCAAGCGCCCCACGCTGCTGGTCACGCAGGCCTCCATGGCCGTGACGGGCCTGGCGCTCGCCTTCCTCACGCTCACCGGCCACGTCCAGGTCTGGCACGTCTACGTCGCCGCCTTCGCCGTCGGCCTCGCCACGGTGCTCGACAACCCGGCCCGCCAGTCCTTCGTCTCCGAGATGGTCGGCCCCGAGCAGCTGCAGAACGCGGTCAGTCTGAACTCGGCCAACTTCCAGTCCGCCCGCCTGGTCGGCCCCGCCGTCGCCGGTGTGATGATCACCGGTGTGGGCACCGGCTGGGCGTTCCTCGCCAACGGCCTGTCCTTCGTCGCGCCCATCGCCGGTCTGCTGCTGATGCGCGCCCGTGAACTGCACGTGGTCCAGCGCGCGCCGCGCGGCAAGGGCCAGCTGCGGGAGGGCCTGCGGTACGTGGCCGGGCGCCCCGAGCTGATCTGGCCGATCGTCCTCGTCGGTTTCATCGGCACCTTCGGCTTCAACTTCCCGGTGTGGCTGTCGGCCTACGCGGGCGGCGTCTTCCACTCCGGCGCCGGCTCCTACAGCCTCTTCAACACCCTGATGGCCGTCGGCTCCCTGTGCGGCGCCCTGCTGGCAGCCCGGCGCGGCACGGCCCGGCTGCGCGTCCTGATCGCCGCCGCGCTGGCCTTCGGCACGCTGGAGGTGGTGGCTGCACTGGCCCCGTCGTACTGGCTGTTCGCGCTGCTCATGGTCCCGATCGGGGTCTTCGGCCTGACGGTCAACGTCACCGCGAACACCGCCGTGCAGATGGCCACCGACCCGGCCATGCGCGGCCGGGTGATGTCCCTTTTCATGATGGTGTTCATGGGCGGCACGCCGCTGGGCGCGCCGATCGTCGGCTGGATCACCGACACCTACGGCGCCCGGGTCGGCTTCGTCCTCGGCGGCCTGGTCTCGGCCGCGGCCGCCGCCGGTATCGGTCTGGTCCTGGCCCGCATCGGCGGTCTGCGACTGGCGGTGGGCTGGCACCACGGCCACCCGCGGGTCCGCTTCGTACCGCGCGAGCGGGAGCGGTTGGCCACGGCGGCGTAGGGGGCACCGCTGCCGTGGTCGTACGGCTGTGCGGTTGCGTGTCGATCGCCGGTGTGATTGGCACGGTATGAGATTACTTCTGCCTGTACGCCCGATTTGACACCCGTATGGGACAGGAGCATCCGCATGGCATCACAGGTTTCGACCCCGAGATCCCGCCCCCGCGTGCGGCGGCTGGCGGCGGTCGCGCTGACCCTCGGCACGGTCGGCGCGCTCGCCGCCGCCGTGCCGTCCGGAGCCGTGGGCGCACCACGGCACCGGGCCGACCACGGCTTCCGGGAGCGCGATCTCGTCTCCGACATTGGCGGGGCGGAACTGGAGGACCAGAACCTGAAGAACCCCTGGGGGCTGGTGCGCACGCCGAGCGGTGCGATCAGGGTCGCCAACAACGGGACCAGCACGTCCACGGTGTACGCGGGCGCCCGGGACGGTCGGCCGGTCACCGCCCTCACACCCGTGATCCAGCTCCCCGACGGCGCCGACCCGACCGGGATCGTGCGCAACGACACCGGCGCCTTCCGCTTCAGCGTGGACGGCAGGTCCGGTCGCGCGCGGTACATCTTCGCGGGGGAGGGCGGCCGCCTCTTCGCCTTCAGCCCGAACGTGGATCCGACGCACGCCTTCCAGGTCGCGCAGGACGACGATCCCGACGCCGTGTTCAAGGGCCTGACACTGGTGGACCGCCGGAAGAAGGACGCGAAGGGCAAGGAATGCCGTAAGGGCGGCGACCGGCGGGCGCGCCTCCTCGTCGCGAACTTCCGTGACGCGCGCATCGACGCCTTCGACGCCGACTTCAACCCGCTGAAGCTGTCCGCCAACGCGTTCCGGGACCGGCACCTCCCCGAGGGCTTCGCGCCCTTCGACGTCAAGAAGATCGGCGACCGGGTCTTCGTGACGTACGCCCTGCAGGACGCGGACAAGGAGGACGACGTCCCCGGCGCGGGCAACGGTTTCATCGACGTGTTCACCACCGAGGGCAAGCTGATCAAGCGCTTCGTGAGCGAAAGGAAGCGCAAGAAGCTCAACTCGCCCTGGGGCCTGGAGGTCGCGCCCAGGGGGTTCGGGAGGTTCGCCGGTGACCTGCTCGTCGGCAACTTCGGCGACGGCCGCATCCACGCCTTCGACCTGAACAGCGGCCGGTTCCAGGGAACCCTGAGGGACCGCAACGGGCGCCCGATCGAGATCGACGGACTGTGGGGCCTGCAGCAGGGCACCGACCGGTCCGGCGGCAGGGACAGCGTCTGGTTCGCCGCGGGCATCAACGACGAGAAGGACGGGCTCCTCGGCACCCTGCGCGCCGAGCGCTGACCCGTCGACCGGGTATGGGGTGCTCGCCGGGCGGTCACACCCGCCGGGCGAGCACCTGCCCCGGCCAGTCGTTCGCCGGTGGTGTACGTCTGCGTCGGCGTGAAACCGTTCGCCTCGTAGTAGGCGACGAGCCTGCGGTCGCCGCCCGCGTAGCAGTCCACCCGCAGCAGGCGGACACCGGCCCGGCGGGTCACCTCGGCGGCGTGGGCGAGCAGCGCGGCCCCGGCGCCCTGTCCCTTGAAACGGCGGTCGGAGGCGAGCCAGTGGATGTACCGCTCGGGCTCGCCGGGCGACGGCAGGTGCGACAGGTAGGCGCCGGGCGCGTCCGTGAGGATGAGGGTGGCGGCCGGCACACCGTCGATCTCGGCGAGGTACGCGGTGCCCTGCTCCATGAACCCGGTGACCGATTCCGCCACCCTCGGGTTCTCCGACAGCGGCTTGGTGCCCCACTGTTTGGTGCGCCCGTGTGAGACCAGCCACTCCACACTGCTGTCCAGCATGCCGAGTATCGCGGGGATGTCGTCGGGGCCGCCCTCGCGGATGGTGATCGTCATGGGGTCATCCTGCCCGCGCGGGTCTGCCAAGGTGAAGGCATGAGACTCTTCGCCGCGGTGCTCCCCCCGGAGCACGTCGTCCATGAACTCGCCGCCGAGGTCGCCAAGTTGAAGCGCCTGCCCGGAGCGGAGCGGCTGCGCTGGACCAACCGCCCGGGCTGGCACTTCACCCTCGCCTTCTACGGCGAGGTCGCCGACGACCTCGTACCGGACCTGTCGGACCGCCTGGCCCGCGCGGCCCACCGTACGGCGCCCTTCGACCTGGCCCTCTCCGGCGGCGGCCAGTTCGGGCACGGCAAGGCCCTGTGGACCGGCGCCTACGGGGAGGTGGAGGCGATGCGGCTGCTCGCCGACCGGGCGGAGGCGGCGGCGCGGAAGGTGGGCGTGCCGATGGGGGAGCACCGGCGGTACAAGGCCCACCTGACGGTGGCGCGGAGCCGGGACTCGGTGGACGTACGGCCGTATGTCGATCTGCTCCGCGAGTTCACCAGCGGGACCTGGACGGTGAACGAGCTGGTGCTGGTGCGGAGCAATCTGCCGCGCTCGGGTGTGGCGGGGGAGCAGCCGCGCTATGAGGCGGTCGCCCGCTGGGCACTGGGTGCCTCCGGTTAGGCTCGAATACGTGGACCCGAAGACCCGGAACCGGATCATGGCCGGTGTGCTTGTGCTGATGTTCGTAGTGGTGGCCGTCTCGGCGGCCGTCAGGTAGTGGCTCGACGGCGGAGCCGCATGTCCCATGCGGCCCCGCCGCCTCCACGGGGGCCGGCCCCTCCCGGAACTACCAGGCGAAGGCCTCCGGGGACGGACCCGTGCCCGGGAAGATCTCGTCCAGGCCCGCCAGCAGTTCCTCGCTCAGCTCCAGCTCCGAAGCCCTGATCGCGGACTCCAGCTGTTCGGCCGTGCGCGGACCGACGATGGGACCCGTCACACCCGGGCGGGTGAGCAGCCAGGCCAGGGCCACCTCGCCGGGCTCCAGGCCGTGCTTGTCGACCAGGTCCTCGTACGCCTGGATCTGGGCGCGGGCGGCCGGGTCCTTGAGGGTGTCGGCGGCCCGGCCGGTGGCGCGGCGGCCGCCCTGGACCTCCTTCTTGATGATCCCGCCGAGCAGGCCGCCGTGCAGCGGCGACCATGGGATGACCCCGAGGCCGTAGTCCTGCGCGGCCGGGATGACCTCCATCTCGGCGCGGCGCTCGGCGAGGTTGTACAGGCACTGCTCGCTGACCAGGCCGATGGTGCCGCCGCGGCGGGCGGCGATCTCGTTGGCCTGGGCGATCTTGTAGCCGGGGAAGTTGGAGGAGCCGGCGTAGAGGATCTTGCCCTGCTGGACCAGGGTGTCGATGGCCTGCCAGATCTCCTCGAACGGGGTGCTGCGGTCGATGTGGTGGAACTGGTAGAGGTCGATGTAGTCGGTCTGCAGCCGCTTCAGGCTGGCGTCCACGGCCCGGCGGATGTTCAGCGCGGAGAGCTTGTCGTGGTTGGGCCAGGCGGTCTCGTCGTCGAGGGCCATGTTGCCGTAGACCTTGGTGGCGAGGACGACCTTGTCGCGGCGCTCGCCGCCCTTGGCGAACCAGTTGCCGATGATCGTCTCGGTGCGGCCCTTGTTCTCGCCCCAGCCGTACACGTTGGCCGTGTCGAAGAAGTTGATGCCCGCGTCCAGCGCCGCGTCCATGATGGTGTGGCTGTCGGCCTCGTCGGTCTGCGGCCCGAAGTTCATCGTCCCGAGGACCAGTCGGCTGACCTTGAGTCCCGTGCGTCCAAGCTGCGTGTACTTCATGGTCCTCTAGCCAACGGCTTGAAGTGCGCTCTATGCAAGGGCTTTCGGGGCCTGGGGGTTTGCTGTCTCAGAGCCCGAGACCGCCCGCGACCGCCAGCTCCTGCTTGGTGAACTCGCCCGTCAGCAGGGGCATGGCCTTCGCGATCGCCGCGCGGGCCTCCGGTAGTTGCAGCGAGGCGTCGTGGTGCTCCTTGCTGCGCCAGACCTCGGTCACCCGGATCGTCACGTCGTCCTCGTCGGCGAGGCCCACGATGTACGCGTGGCAGCCGGCCGCGCGGAGGCCTTCGGCGGCGCCGAGGAGGATGGCCACGACCTCGTCGCGGGAGCCGGGGGTGGTCTTCATGGAGGCGATGCAGCCGTAGGTCATGGGCCGCATCCTGGCATCCGGCGTGTCAGTCGCGGGGGAACTCGTCGGTCTTGAGGACGAGGTCGATCACGGTGCCGGTCAGGTCGATGTCCTTGCCGAAGTCGACCTTCGTCCTCGTGATGTAGTCGTCTTCCTTGGGCTGGGTGTAGACGTAGCACATGCCCTTGTAGGGGTCGGCGATGAAATACACCGGGACTTCGGCGGTGGCGTATGCGGTCTTCTTCGGGCCGTAGTCGTTGGCTGCGGTGCCCTTGGAGATGACCTCGGCGACGAACTCGACGTCTTGGTAGCGCCAGCGGCCCTTCTCAGTCTTGGCAGCACCTTCCCTGATGGCTGTCACGTCCGTCGCGAAACCGTTGAGGCGACCCGGGTAGTCGATCCGGACATCGGACTTCAACCGCCCTCGCGCGTACTTGCGTCGCAGCTGCTCGATGAGGTCCAGGGTGATGTGCCAATGAGTGTCCCGCTGCGGCGACGTGTAGACAGTCCCCTCGACGATCTCGACCTTGTATCCCTCGGGGGTGGGCTCAAGCCGTTCGAACATCTCGTCGAGCATGCTCTCGTCGTCGCACTCGGCCATCGCGATCCTGTCTTCAAGGACGGTCATCGTGGCGCTCCTCCCCAGCTGCCCCACGGACAGGAGCAGCCGCGCAGTTCAACGATACGCACGGTGACCGGGAGACGCCGGAATTCGGTCAACCCGTTCCGGCCACGTACACTTCTCCGACCCCCCACGCCTCCCACATCGCCCCCGCGAACGCCCCCGCGATCCGGTGCTCCCCGCGCGCGTTGGGATGGGTGCCGTCGTAGGTGTCGGCATGGATGTCGTACGACTGAGGCGGCGAGGCCAGCAGAATCGGCGACCGGGGCTCGTCCAGGTCGGCGACCGCCTTGGCGAGCAGGACGTTGAAGCGGTCGACCTCCTCGGCGAAGGACGGGTCCGCCGCGGCCCGTATGTTCGGGATCACCGGCAGCAGCACCATGCGGATGCGCGGCCTGGTCTCGCGGGCCCCCGCGACGAAGGCGCGCACGTTCTGCGCCGTCTGTTCGGCGTTGGTGTAGAAGCCCAGGTCGATGAGCCCGAGGGAGACCAGCAGCACGTCCGCACGGTGCTCCCGTACCGCGTCGCCGATCAGCGGAGCCATGTGCAGCCAGCCCTCGCCCCAGCCGGCCAGGTGGCGGCGGGGGAAGCCGGGCTCGGCGTAGGCGTGGGACGTCGGGGCGTCGGCCGCCTTGTCGTACAGCTCCTCGCGCGGGCCGACGAAGGTGAACGCGCCGTTGTGCGTGTCGCACAGATGCCGCCACAGCCGGTAACGCCATGTGTGCTCGCCCGCGCTCCCGATCGTCATGGAGTCACCTACGGGCATGAACCTAAGCATCCGGTCATGATGGACGATCACGCGCGCCGGTGGGATGTGAGGCCCACCACGTCCGGCGGGCCCCGGCGGGAGCATGCCGGGTGAACCCCGGAAGCGAATGGCAATCTTGAGACATGCGTCGATCGTCCGCCGTCCTCGCCGGGTTGCTGCTCGCCGGCGCCTGTGCGCTGCCCGCCTCCGCCGCCGAGAGCGCCGGCGGGGACGGCGACCAGGGGTTCACGTTCAAGGATCCGCGGGTCTCCGAGTCGAGCGGGCTCGCCGCCTCCCGGCTCCACCCCGGCATCTACTGGACGCACAACGACAGCGGCGACGGCCCGCACATCTACGCCGTCGACAGCCGGACCGGGAAGACCGTCGCCCGGATCACCCTGCGCGGCATCGGCGCCCCCCGGGACGTCGAGGCCATCTCCATCGGGCCGCACAACGAGATCTACCTGGGCGACATCGGCGACAACCTCGGCGGCAAGTGGCCGTACGTGTGGATCTACCGGCTGCCCGAGCCGAAGGAGCTGAAGGACCGGACGGTGACGGCCACGCAGTACGTCGTGAAGTACGCGAACGGGCCGCGCGACGCGGAGTCGCTGATCGTCCACCCGAAGACCGGACGGGTCTACATCATCGACAAGAAGGAGGACGGGGGGCACCTGTACGAGGGCCCGGCCACCCTGTCCGCCTCCGGCGCGAACATCTTCAAGCCGGTCGCGACCGTCGACCTGTGGGCCACGGACGCGGCCTTCTCACCGGACGGCCGGCAGCTCGCCGTGCGCGGGTACTTCGGCGGGATCTACTACGACTGGAACGGCGGCCGGATCAAACGCGAGGGCCGCCTCGACGTGCCCCTCCAGGGCCAGGGAGAGGGCGTCTCCTATTCGGCCGACGGGACCAAGCTGCTGTACAGCAGCGAGGGCGCGGGCAGCGAGGTCGTGGCGAAGAACGCGCCCGGCGGGCCGGAGTCCGGTTCCCCTTCGGCGAGCGGGAGTTCGGGAGCCGCGTCGTCGGGGGTGAGCGGCGACGGCCTGAAGATCGGCGCCGCCGTCGCCGCCGTCGGGCTGGCCGCCCTGTTCGGGCTGCGGCTGCTGCGGAGGCGGGGGTGAGGCGGCTCGGGCGTCCTGCGGGGGCCGTACCCGGTCATTCTCGACGCGGGCGTCCCTGACCGGCGTTGGGGGCACGGCCCGGGACGACGGCACGCGACGAAGGGCGCCCCGCGCAACGAACTCCGCGGGGCGCCCTTGACTGTCGTGCCCGGAGGGTCAGAGCCTCTCGATCACGTAGTCGATGCAGTGCGTCAGCGCCTCGACGTCCGCCGGGTCGATCGCCGGGAACATGGCGACGCGGAGCTGGTTGCGGCCGAGCTTGCGGTAGGGCTCGGTGTCGACGATGCCGTTGGCGCGCAGGGCCTTGGCGACGGCGGCGGCGTCGATCTCGTCGGAGAAGTCGATCGTGCCGATGACCTGCGAGCGCTTGGCCGGGTCGGTGACGAACGGGGTGGCGTACTTGGACTCCTCCGCCCAGGAGTACAGGCGGGTCGAGGAGTCCTTGGTACGGGCCGTGGACCAGTCCAGGCCGCCCTGGCCGTTGAGCCACTCCAGCTGCTGGTTCAGCAGGAACAGGGTGGCGAGGGCCGGGGTGTTGTACGTCTGGTTCTTGCGGGAGTTGTCGATCGCCGTGGGCAGCGAGAAGAACTCCGGGACGTGGCGGCCGGAGGCGTGGACGCGCTCGGCGCGCTCGATCGCGGCCGGGGAGAAGAGGCCGATCCACAGGCCGCCGTCGGAGGCGAAGGACTTCTGCGGGGCGAAGTAGTAGATGTCCGTCTCGGACACGTCGACCGGGAGACCGCCGGCGCCGGAGGTGGCGTCCACGAGGACCAGGGCACCGGAGTCCGCGCCGTCGACACGCTTGATGGGCATCGCGACGCCCGTCGAGGTCTCGTTGTGGGTGAAGGCGTACACGTCGACGCCCGCCTCGGCCCGCGCCTCGGGGTGGGTGCCGGGGTCGGTGGAGATGACGGTGGGCTCGGCCAGCCACGGGGCGAGCTTGGCGGCCTTGGCGAACTTGGAGGAGAACTCGCCGAAGCTCAGGTGCTGGGACTTGTTCTCGATCACGCCGTGGGTGGCGATGTCCCAGAAGGCGGTCGAGCCGCCGTTGCCGAGGATCACCTCGTAGCCCTCGGGCAGGGAGAACAGTTCGGAGATGCCCTCGCGGACCTTGCCGACCAGGTTCTTGACGGGCGCCTGGCGGTGGGAGGTGCCGAGCAGGGAGCTTCCGGTCGCGGCGAGGGCGTCCAGCGCCTCGGTACGCACCTTGGAGGGGCCCGCGCCGAAACGTCCGTCGGCGGGCTTGATGTCAGCGGGAATCTGGATGTCGGCCACGAGTCGGAGAGTATCGCGGTGGGCGAAACCGGGCAGAGCGGTGTCCGTCGGATGAGACGAGATCACCGGTCACTGGACTTGTGAACTTGTACGACGGTATGCGCGGGGCTGTGGAAAACTTCCGGTGACTGTCCGTGAGCGGATGCATCCTGGACGCATGACGGATCACTCGGATCTCGAAGCGGAGCTGCGCGGCGCCGTCCGGGGCGAGGTCGGTTTCGACACCACCTCCCGGGCGCTGGTCACCATGGACGCGTCCAACTACCGGCGTGTCCCGGCGGGTGTCGTCGCCCCGAGAGACGCCGACGACGTGGCCGCGGCGCTGGAGGTGTGCCGGACCCGGGGGGTGCCGGTGGTGGCGCGCGGTGGGGGCACGTCGATCGCCGGGCAGGCGACCGGCGCCGGCGTGGTGCTGGACTTCACCCGGCACATGAACGGCCTGCTGGAGCTGGACCCCGGCACCCGAACGGCCGTCGTCCAACCGGGGCTCGTCCTCGACCGGCTCCAGGAGGCCGCCGCCCCGCACGGTCTGCGCTTCGGCCCGGACCCGTCCACGCACAGCCGGTGCACGCTCGGCGGAATGATCGGCAACAACTCCTGCGGCTCGCACTCGGTCGCCTGGGGCACGACCGCCGACAGCGTGCGGGAGCTGTCCGTCCTCACCGCGCGCGGGCACCGGCTGCGACTCGGCCGGGACTGGGCCGGGGCGCCGGACGGGCTGCGCGAGCTCGCGCAGGGGGAGCTGGCCCGGCTGCGCACCGGCTTCCCGGAGCTGCCCCGCCGCATCTCCGGGTATGCGCTGGACGCGCTGCTGCCCGAGAAGGGCGCCGATGTCGCCCGCTCCTTCTGCGGATCCGAGGGCACCCTCGGCATCCTCACCGAGGCCGTCGTCCAGCTGGTTCGGGCCCCACGCGCGCGTGCCCTGGCCGTGCTGGCCTACGGCGACGAGAGCGCCGCCGCCGAGGCCGCCGCCGGCCTCCTTCCGCTCGGCCCGCTGACCGTGGAGGGCATGGCGGCCGACCTGGTGCGCTCGCCGGCCGGGCTGCCCAAGGGGGGCGCCTGGCTGTTCGTGGAGACGGGCGGGGAGTCGGCGGCCGAGGCACGCGCGCGTGCGGAGGACGTCGTCCGCGCGGCCGACGTGATCGACTCCCTCGTGGTGACCGACCCGGCCGCCCAGCGGACCCTGTGGCGCATCCGCGAGGACGCGAGCGGTACGGCCACCCGTATGCCCGACGGCAGCGAGGCCTGGCCCGGCTGGGAGGACTGCGCGGTTCCGCCCGCCCGGCTCGGCGCCTATCTGCGCGACTTCCGCGCCCTGCTGTCGGCGCACGGCCTGCGCGGCACGCCCTACGGCCACTTCGGCGACGGCTGCATCCACGTCCGTATCGACTTCGACCTGCTCACCGAGGCCGGCGTCGGCCGCTTCCGCCGCTTCTCCGAGGAACTGGCCGACCTGGTGGTGGAGCACGGCGGCTCCCTGTCCGGGGAGCACGGCGACGGACAGGCCCGCGCGGAGCTGCTGCCGCGCATGTACGGCGCGGAGACGGTCCGGCTCTTCGAGCGGGCCAAGGCGGTCTGGGACCCCGACGACCTGCTCAACCCCGGCATGCTGGTCCGCCCGTCCCCGCTGGACGCGAACCTCCGCTTCTCCGTCCTTCCGGGTAAGCCCGTCGACGTGGCCTTCGGCTACCCGGCCGACGAAGGCGACTTCCGTGCCGCCGTCCGCCGCTGCGTCGGCGTCGCCAAGTGCCGTACGACCACGGCCTCCGGACCCGCCGTGATGTGCCCGTCCTTCCGGGCGACCGGCGAGGAGGAGCACTCCACGCGCGGCCGGGCCCGGCTGCTGCACGAGATGCTGGCCGGCGAACTGGTCACCGACGGCTGGCGTTCGACCGAGGTGCGTGACGCCCTCGACCTGTGCCTGTCCTGCAAGGGCTGCCGCTCCGACTGCCCGGTCGGCGTCGACATGGCCACCTACAAGGCGGAGTTCCTGCACCACCACTACGCCGGCCGGCGCCGTCCCGCCGCGCACCTCGCCATGGGCCGGCTGCCGCAGTGGCTGCGCTGGGTCGCCGCCACCCGCACGGCCCCCCTGCTCAACGCGCTCGCTTCGGTACGGCCGTTGGCCCAGGCCGGCAAACGCCTGGGCGGGATCGCGGCCGAGCGGGGGATTCCCCGGCTGGCGACGCGGACGTTCACCGGCTGGTGGCGCGGCAGGAGGCCCGCCGGCGGCGGCACCGGGGGGCCGGTGCCGTGGGGCTCGGGCCCGGGGGACCTGGTCGTGCTCTGGCCGGACACCTTCACCGAGCATCTGTCACCGGCCGTCGGCCGGGCCGCCGTCCGGGTGCTGGAGGCCGCCGGGCTGCGGGTGGCCCTGCCGCCGACGCTGCTGCCCCGCGGGGGAAGGATCGCCGACGGCAGGACCCGGTCCGCCATCGCGCTGCTCGCCGCCCGCCGGGCCCGCGTCTGCTGCGGCCTTACCTACATCTCCACCGGCCAGCTCGACCGCGCCCGCACGGTCCTGCGGCGCACGCTGGACCTGATGGAGCCGGTGCTGCGGGCCGGGGCCCCGGTCGTCGTCCTGGAACCGAGCTGCGCGGCGGCCCTGCGCACCGACCTGCCGGAACTGCTGCACGAGGACCCGCGGGCCGCCCGTCTCGCCTCGGCCGTCGTCACCTTCGCCGAAGCCCTGCAGCGGCACGCCCCGCACTGGAGCCCGCCCGCCGTGGAGCGTCCGGTCGCCGGACAGACCCACTGCCACCAGCACGCGGTGCTCGGCGACGCCCCCGACCGCCGGCTGCGCGCGGCCGCGGGCCTCACCGGCGAGCTGAGCGGCGGCTGTTGCGGCCTCGCGGGCAACTTCGGCTTCGAAAAAGGACACTTCGAGGTGTCGAGGGCCTGCGCGGAGGAACAGCTCCTGCCCTCGGTCCGGGACGCGCCCGAGCAGACCGTGATCCTGGCCGACGGCTTCTCCTGCCGCACCCAGCTGGAGCAGCTGGCCGGGGTGCGGGGCCGGCATCTGGCGGAGGTGCTGGCGGAGGCGCTGGAGGGGCAGAGGCGGGGAAGCGAGGAAGCCGGGTGATCGGTACAGGGCGGCGCAGGGCCCGCTGGACAGTCGCGTATGGGGTCGAGCGTCTCGACGATGGCCCGGGACCCGGCCGGCCGGTTGACTGACGGCACACCACAGGAACGGGGGGTTACGAAATGCCGGCTCTTCGCACGGTCGTCCTGTTCGGGGCGACGCTCACCACCGGACTCGGCGCCGGGCTGTTCTACTCGTACGCCTGCTCGGTCATGCCGGGATTGGCCCGCGCCGACGACCGGAGCTTCGTGGAGGTGATGCAGCAGATCAACGTGGCCATCCTCAACGGCTGGTTCATGCTGTCCTTCCTGGGCGCCCTCGTGCTGATCGGCGTCGCGGGCGTGCTGGAGCTCAGAGGCGGCAGCGGCAGCCGCGGGGTGCTGCTGTGGATCGCCGCGGCGGCGGCGTTCCAGCTGGCCATGCTGGTCATCACCGGTGTGGTCAACGTCCCGCTCAACAACCGGCTGGCGGCGGCCGGTGCGCCGGACCACATCGCCGACCCCGCCGCCGTCCGGGCCGCCTTCGAGACCACCTGGGTCCGCTGGAACGTGGTCCGCGCCCTGACCTGCACCGCCGCCTTCGCCTGCGTGGCCTGGGCCCTGCGGCTCTCCGCCCGCACACCCGCAGCGAGATGAGCGCGCCGTCCCCCCAATGGGCCGGAGCCGTGTCTCGCGCAGGGCCGTAGGGCTGAGCCGTGCGCGCGGGCGAGGGTGCCGACGGCCCGGGAACCGCTGGACGGGCGGGGTGCTTCGTAGGGTGAGGTGAAACTGCGATCTTGTGATGTTCAAGGAGCGGCCATGTCTCTCACCCTGCGGACCATCACCCGTGCCGAACACCTCGCCTTCGTGGCGGGCCGGCCCTCCGTCAGCCATATGCAGGTGCCGTCGTGGGGGGATGTGAAGGCGGACTGGCGAGCGGAGAGCCTCGGGTGGTTCGAGCCGGACGGACGGCTCGTCGGGGCCGGGCTGGTGCTGCTCAGACCGCTGCCGAAGATCAGGCGGTATCTGGCCTACCTACCGGAGGGGCCGGTCATCGACTGGGACTCGCCCGAACTGGAGCGCTGGCTGGAGCCGATGCTGGCCCATCTCAAGGGGCTGGGCGCGTTCTCGGTGAAGATGGGCCCGCCCGTGGTGGCCCGGCGCTGGAGTCCCGAGGCGGTCAAGGCAGCGATCGCCGACCCGGACGCACACCGGCTGCGGGACGTGCCGCCGACCTCGTCCGAACAGGGCGCCGTGGACCTGGCCGACCGGCTGCGCCGGATGGGCTGGCGGCAGGCCGAGCCGGGCGGCGAGGAGGGATTCGCCGCCGGGCAGCCCCGGTACGTGTGCCAGGTGCCGTACGCCGGACGGTCGCTGGACGACATCCGGCAGGGCCTCAACCAGCAGTGGCGGCGCAACATCAAGAAGGCCGACAAGGCGGGGGTGAAGGTCGTCCGGGGCGGCTACGAGGACCTGCCGGTCTTCTACGGGCTGTATGCCGAGACGGCCCGGCGCGACCGGTTCATCCCGCGTCCGCTGCCGTACTTCCAGCGCATGTGGAGCGCGCTCACCGCCGAGGACCCCGACCGGATGCGGCTCTACCTCGCCCACCACGACGGCGAGGTCCTCGCCGCGGCCACGATGCTGATCGTCGGCGGGCACGTCTGGTACTCCTACGGCGCCTCCACCGCCCGCAGGCGCGAGGTGCAGCCCAGCAACGCGATGCAGTGGCGCATGATGTGCGACGCCCACGAACTCGGGGCGCACGTCTACGACTTCCGGGGCATCACCGACACCCTGGAGGAGTCCGACCACCTCCTCGGCCTGCTCCGCTTCAAGGTGGGCGCGGGCGGCGAGGCCGTGGAGTACGTGGGCGAGTGGGACTTCCCGCTGAACCGCCTCCTGCACAAGGCACTCGACGTCTATATGACGCTGCGCTGAGCGCACTCTCAGCTTCGCAAACAAACACCCAGCATTTCCAAGGGTATTCACAGCGCCCCTTTGCCATTTTTGCCGTTCGGGGACATGAGAGGCGTGTACGTTCTTCTGTGTCGGGTTCCGGACGCGGAATTCAGCACCCACACGTACAGTGCGACATTAGGAGTCGGAATGAGCCTGAAGAAGCTCGCCCCGCTGCCCCCGAAGCCGAAGAAGCAGCTGCCGCCCCCGCCCCCGCCGAAGCACAAGAAGAAGCACGCGCCGAAGCCGCTGCCCAAGCCGCTGCCCGGCCAGGACCACTGATCCGGCGCTGATGTGAAAGGGGCCGATGGTGCACCGTCGGCCCCTTTTCGTTTCATTCAGGATGGTGATTCAGAAGGGAATCCGTTGTGGATGAAGAGGGTGACGAATTCGAGTACGACACCCCGACCATTTCGACCCGTACCGCATTCCGCCGTTTCTGGCCGCCGACCAGGGGGCTCAGAAAATGGCTGCTGCTGGTCTGGCTGTGCACGGTCCTCGCCGCGCTCGCCGAGACCGAGGCCATCCTGCTGTTCGGCGACCTCACCGACCACGCCCTGCAGAAGGGCTCACTGGCCGCGTTCTGGAGCCCGGCGGGCAAGTGGCTGGCGATCGCCGTGGTCGGCGCCGTCGTCGCCTACGCCGGCAACTCCCTGGCCGCCTGGGTGACCGAGCGGTTCGTGATACGGCTGCGCGAGCAGGTCTTCGACCATGTCCAGCAGCTGCCGCCGCACTTCTTCCAGCGCCACCGCCAGGGCGATCTGCTCTCCCGGCTGACCAGTGACGTCGAGGCGATCGAGACGATGGTCGTCTCCGGCCTGGTCGGCGCCGCCTCGGCCGCCTTCTCCGCCCTCTTCTACGCGGCCGCCGCGTTCTGGCTGCGCTGGGACCTGGCCGCCGCCACCTTCGTCCTCGCGCCCCTGTTCTGGCTGGCCGCCCGCCGCTTCTCCGGTTCCATCAAGGACGTCTCCCGCGAGGGCCGGGTCGCCGACGGCGCGATCACCTCCGTGGTGGAGGAGTCCCTCGGCAACATCGTGGCTCACCCAGGCCTACGACCGCCGGGACGCCGAACGCCGCCGGCTGCGCGAGGAGGCGAACGCCTGGTTCCGCGCCTCGGTCCGCTCCACCCGCCTGAACGAGGCCTACGAACAGATAGTGCAGGTCATCGAGACGGTGTGCGTGCTCGCGGTGATCGGCATCGGCGCCTGGGAGATCTCCACCGGCCGGATGACCCTCGGTCAGCTCCTCGCCTTCGCCGCCTTCCTCGGCTACCTCTATCCACCGGTGCGCGGCCTGGCCCAGCTCGGCCTCACCGTCACCGCTGCCACGGCCGGCGCCGAGCGGCTCATCGAGATCCTGGACGTCCGCCCCTCGGTCACCGACCCGCGTCACCCCGCGGACACCGGCCGCCCGGACGGCACGGTCGAGGTCAGGGGCGTCGCCTTCCGCTACCCCGGCGCCGAGAAGACCGCCCTCCAAGACCTCTCCTTCACGGTCAGCCCCGGCGAGCTGGTGATCGTCACCGGCCCGAGCGGCGCGGGCAAGTCCACGGTCTCCAAGCTCCTGCTGCGCTTCTACGATCCGGACTCCGGAGACGTCCTGCTGGACGGCGTACCGGTGCGCGACTTCCCCCTGGCCCGCCTCCGCGAGTACGTGACGCTCCTGCCGCAGGAGACCCTCGTCCTGCACGACACGGTCCGCGCCAACATCGCCTGCGGCCGGCCCGGCGCCAGCGACCGCGTCATCGAGGAGGCGGCGAGGGCGGCCGACGCACACGAGTTCATCTCGCGGCTGCCCGACGGGTACGACACCCGGGTCGACCCCCACTTGGCCCGCCTGTCCGGCGGCCAGCTCCAGCGCCTCGCCATCGCCCGCGCCCTCCTGCGCGACGCGCCCGTCCTGGTCCTGGACGAGCCGACGACGGGCCTGGACGCGATGGCCGCCCGCCGCGTCGTCAAACCCCTGCGCCGCCTGATGGCCGGCCGTACGACGATCATGATCACCCACGACCTCAACCTCGCCCCCGACGCCGACCGCGTCCTGGTGGTCGACCGGGGCCGGATCGTGGAGACCGGCCGGCACGACGAACTCCTCGCCCGGGGCGGGGCCTACGCACGGCTGCACCGCTCGCAGAACAACGCGGTGATGGACACCGGCGAGCTGCGCATGCCGCTGTGGGAGCACCAGCAGGCACCGGTGCCGGCTCCCGCGTACGAGCAGACGCCGCCGTACCAGCAGCCGTACGGTTACGGCCCCTATGCCGCCGACGCCTGGCCGGGCATCTGACTTCCAGCATTCGGGACAGTTCCTTAAAGGGTTCACGCACCTGTCAGAGTCCATTACTCTGGACTCATTAGTACATCGAGATGAACGAACCCGATCAAGCACAGGACCGCCCGTGACCGCCACCTCCAGCACCGCCACGCCGACCCCGGTCACCCCTGCCCGAGGCCCGCGCCGCTTCGGCTCGCTAGGTTCGCTCGGCCCCGTGGGCCTGGTGCTGGCCGGCGGTATCTCGGTCCAGTTCGGCGGGGCCCTGGCGGTGACCCTGATGCCGAGGGCCGGAGCGCCGGGCGTGGTCACCCTCCGCCTCCTCGCGGCGGCCGTCGTCCTCCTCCTCGTCTGCCGCCCCCGGCTGCGCGGCCACTCCCGTGCCGACTGGGGCACGGTCATCGCGTTCGGTATCGCCATGGGCGCGATGAACGGCCTCTTCTACGAGGCGGTCGCCCGCATCCCGCTGGGTCCGGCGGTCACCCTGGAGGTCCTCGGCCCTCTGTCCCTGTCCGTCCTGGCCTCCCGCCGGGCCATCAACGCGCTGTGGGCGGGCCTGGCCCTGCTGGGCGTCTTCCTGCTGAGCGGTGGAGGCTTCGGCAGCCTCGACCCCACAGGTGTCGGATTCGCCCTGGGCGCCGGCGCCATGTGGGCGATCTACATTCTCTTCAGCGCCCGTACGGGCCGCCGCTTCCCCCAGGCGGACGGCCTGGCCCTGGCCATGGCGATAGCGGCCCTCCTCTTCCTGCCCATCGGCATCGCCTCGGCCGGCAGCCGCCTGCTGAACCCCACCACCGTGGCCCTCGGCTCGGCGGTGGCCCTGCTCTCCTCCGTCCTGCCCTACACCCTCGAACTCCTGGCCCTGCGCCGCCTGCCCGCCTCCACCTTCGCGATCCTGATGAGCCTGGAACCGGCGATCGCCGCAACGGCAGGCTTCCTGATCCTCGGCCAGTCCCTGTCCGCCACGGAGGCCGCCGCCATCGCCCTGGTCATCGCGGCGAGCATCGGCGCGGTCCGCACCCAGGTGGGCCGGGGCACGGCTCCGGCGATGCCGGAAGCCTGACGTGCCGGTCTCGTCACGGGGCAGGACGCGAACTTGACAGCCCGACCTCCAGCCGGTGGCCGAGGCCGACTGTCCCGGCACGACGTGTTCCGACCCACGGGCCCTCGGCGACGGGACCTGGCTGACGACGGAGGGGGACCTGGTGCGCAGGTGGCGGGCGTCAGATGACTCCGAGTAGTCCGTAGCCACCGAGGAGGGTGTTCTCCTTCTGGGAGAAGCCGACGGACGGGGCGGTGATCATGCGGCTGCCCTTGGCGGTGGGGCCGCCGGTTCCGCCTGGAAGGACCCAGACGGCGCCGGTGGAGCTGTCCTCCTCCGCGGCGCTGATGAAGAGTTCCGGTCTGCCGTCCTTGTCGATGTCACCCACGGCGACGGTGGTCCCGAAAGAATCGTCGACCTCACCGGTGCCGGGGATGCCGGCGGTGTCCTGGGTGAAGGCGTAGGCGTTGCCGCCCAGGGCGCCCGTGCGGCGGCCGGGGACGACCGTCACCTGGCCGGCGTTTCTCTTGCCCGTGTCCTCGAACGGCGAGCCGATCACGATGTCCGCCAGCCCGTCACCGTTCAGGTCGGCCACCGCGAGGGCGCCACCGAAGGCGTCCCCCTTCTCGCTCGAACCCGGCACACCCGGGGTGTTCTGGGTCAGCTGCACGGGCTTCGCGTCCCGCGCGATGCCGTGCGCCGAGCCGTACCAGACGAGGACCCGGCCGCCGAGCGCCCCGTCGGCTCCGGCCCTGTCCGGCTCGTCGGGGTCGCCGACCACGAGATCGGCGTATCCGTCGCCGTTGACGTCCCCACTGGCCGCGATCAGGCCGTTGCCCGCCTGCTGCGCGCCCCCGTAGACGGGGTCGACGTACACCTCGCCGCCGCTCAGACCGCTCAGCCGGACGGTGACGGCCACCTCGTCGGGGGAGCCCCCGTTGTCGAAGTCGCCCAGAGCGACGCTTCCGACGGAAGCTGTGGCCCGGTTCTCCACGGCCTGGCCGTAGGTGCCGCGGCGGCTGAACGGTCCCAAGAAGCGCATCAACCCCTCGTACCCGGCGACGACAACCTCCGTCTTCGCGCCGGGGCCCGTGCTGAGCGCCTGCACGTCCAGGCCGTAGTACGTGCCGGGAGTGGTCGCCGGCAGGTCCGGCCGGCGGTCAACCCCTTCTGACTGCCCCACAGGACCGTCACGGTGCCGGCGTCCTTGCCCGCCGCGGTGTCCTCGTAGGGGGCGGAGACCACCAGGTCGGCGTAGCCGTCCCGGTTCAGGTCGGCCGTCGCGGTGGAGGCGCCGAAGCCGTCGTTCGCCTCGGCTGTGCCCGGCACGCCGGCGGTGTTCTGCGTGATGGTCGCCCGCCTGGCCGTCGACAGCCCCGACCTGGCTCCGTAGAGCACGACCACGGCACCGGCTCCCTCCTTGCCGGCGACGTTCGCGCCGGGCGCGGGCAGGACCGCGTCGCGGTAACCGTCACCGTTGAAGTCGCCGGGGACCGCGCCGTGCACGGCTGCCGCGGGCGTGGCCGACAGCAGCGAAGCGCCCATGACGACGGCGCTCACCACCGCTCCCGTTCTCCATCCGCCGCGCAGACCAAGCTTGTTCACCGGGTTCCTCCGAGGATGCCCCGGCCTTCAGGCCGGGGAGGAATCGGACTCCTGCGGAGCAGGGCAGGGATAGCCGGATCGCCGTCAGG